>CAZVWG010000165.1:0-1007 GCA_964630675.1 uncultured Ruminococcus sp. | reverse complement strand
CGCTCGCGCTTTGTGTTGTTTTAAGTGCTATGTTTGTACTGCCGGTATCGGCGGCATCGTCAACAATCGAGCTTGATACACCCACCGTGGTGAAAATCGAGCAGTCAGACGATTACGTCAATTTTTATTTTACGCCGCAAGAAAACGGCGTATATAGTTTTTACTCTATCGGCGACCTTGATACTTATGCCGTTATTTCTGACGATGATCCGGATTATGCCGGTGATGACAACAGTGGCGATGACAGTAATTTTAATGTTATTTGCTATATGGCGGCAGGGCAAACTTACCAATTACAAACACGTCTATGGGGTGACACCGGTTCGTACACTGTTATTATCACCTTAACTGATATTGTTTCCGTCACTTTTGAAAATATTTCTATTATCGAAAACACCCGCGGACACACTGCCACCGATTATAACCAAGAAACCGGAGAATATGATCTGGAATACTTTCATTACGATTATTATCCCAATTTTACCGTTAATTTTAAAGATGGTTCTTCAATAAGCAATTCTGATGGCGAAACCGGTATTTATTACAACGACACTTGGTATAATCTTTATACGTATGACAACCAGTCTTACAAAAATCAGTGGACTGTCGGTAACACGTATACAGTCACAGGTGAGATACTAGGCATACAAAACACAATTAATATTACTGTTGTCGAATCTCCTGTAAAATCCATAACCGTAAACCCTGTAAGTATTGTTGAGGGCACAAACGGTTATTGGAATTGGTATTATGATGAAGACGATCAGCGCATAGACTATTTCCACTATAATGGTTGGTCGCATAAAGTTCATACCACCATAGAATTTACTGACGGTACCGTTGTCAGCGTGCCAAATCTGCAGAACAGTATAGAATATAACGGCGATTATTATTACTTTAATTACAATAACAACCAATACGGCAACCCTTGGACTGTTGGTAATACCTACTACGTTACCGCAACCTTTATGGGCAAAGAGGTAGAGATTCCCGTTACAATTACCGAA
>CAZVWG010000164.1:0-1011 GCA_964630675.1 uncultured Ruminococcus sp. | reverse complement strand
TGGTCAGAGTCCCAACGAATAGGACGGGTAATATGTAATGCAATCTCGGGGAAGAATGCAAGCAAGGCAGGGATTTTATCAGATACAACCTCTGTCGGATGATAGTGACCGTTATCCATAAGCGGCAGACATCCGTCGTGAGTAGCCGCAAACGTGAGTGAGAACTCGGCAGAGCCTACGGTGTAAGCCTCTACACCGATGCCAAATACCTTTGATTCAACACAAGGCTTAACCTTTGATTTGTCAAACGGTTCTGCGAGAATAGCCTCGATAGATTCTTTGTATCTTACACGCGGTCCCATACGGTCAGCAGGGATATCCTTAAGACCGTCACCTGTCCAGATATTCATAACACAGGGTACGCCTGTTTCTTCGGCAAAATACTGTGAAATACGAACGCAAGCCTTACCGTGCTCAATCCAGAAATTGCGGATGTTTTCATCAGGGCTTGAAAGAGTAAGACCGCTGTCAGCCATCGGGTGTGAGAAAAAGGTCGGGTTGAAGTCAAGACCCATACCGTGCTTCTTTGCAAAATCTACCCACTTTTTAAAGTGGCGTGGCTCTAACTTGTCACGATCAACAAATTCGCCGTCTTCAAAGATTGCGTAGCAAGCGTGAACGTTGATCTTTTTCATACCAGGGCAAAGTGAGATAACCATATCCATATCCGCCATAAGCTCATCGGGCGTACGTGCTTTACCGGGGTAGTTACCTGTGGTCTGAATACCGCCTGTAAGCGGGCCGTCATGGTCAAAACCGGTAACGTCGTCACCCTGCCAGCAGTGGAGAGATACGGGTTGTTTTTTTAGTGTTTCAATTACAGCGTCAACATCAATGCCAAGTGCCGCGTATTGCTTTTTTGCTTCTTCTAATCTGCTCATTTTTATTCTCCTGAAAAATTATTTTAAAGTTTTGAACAACCGTGACAGTTTACAAGCGCATCAATTTTTTGACCTGCTTTGCAAAGCGGACACTCGTGCGGCTTGTAGTTTTGGTAGTCGGGAAGATCTT
>CAZVWG010000163.1:0-1012 GCA_964630675.1 uncultured Ruminococcus sp. | reverse complement strand
ACGCAAACATAAGGTCAACGAAGACAGTAATACCCATTTCGTCACAAATATCAAAGAAATAATCATGCGGATAAAAACCACCGCCCCAAACGCGCAGACAGTTAAAGTTGCAGCGACAGCACTGGGTTATAAGGTCGCGTGTGCGTTCTTCGCTAAGACGAGAAAGAATATTGTCCTCAGGTACATAGTCGGCGCCCATTGCAAAAAAGCGTACGCCGTTAACCTCGTGGCAGAAAGACTCACCCCATTTATCTTTTTCGCGAATCAGCTTTACTGTACGCAAGCCTATTCTTTTACTTTTTGAGTCAACAACCGCGCCGTTTTCTATTACTTCAATGTTAATGGTATAAAGAGGTTGATCTCCCAAACCTCTGGGCATCCAGAGTTGTGGATTTATAATCTCGTTTTCCTCATTGGCTACAAGTTCAAAACTATTGCCGTCTGGCGCAGTACAGGTAATTTTAATTTCGGCTTTACCGTCAAGCTTGACCTGCGGTGTTACAAACACACAACCATCATCATGACGTTGCTTAATATAAACATCACTTATGCGAGTGCTGTCTTTTTTAAGCAGATAAATATCTTTCCAGATACCTGCATCAGGAAGTCTTGGACCCCAGTCCCAACCAAACATACAGTGCGCTTTGCGTATATTACCAAAGCCCGCCATAGCCTCTTTTGCATAAAAGGTTGGTTGTTTTGCCTCTTTTTCTTTTATGTAAGCATCGGCGGGGTGAATTGCGATTTTAATCTCGTTTTTACCTTTTTTTAAAGTATCCGTTACATCAAACTCATAACTGCGATGCATATTATCGGTATAAGCAATATGCACACCGTTTACATATATATCGCAAATGGTATCAAGTCCGTCACAGCAAAGCAAAACCTTGTTGCCGTCGGGTGTGTAGTCAAAAGCACGTGAAAACTCAAACTCATTATCCATAATATCAACTAGCTTTAACTCATTATCGCGATAATAAGGATCGTCTATAAGCTTGTTGTCGAGCAAAAA
>CAZVWG010000162.1:0-1086 GCA_964630675.1 uncultured Ruminococcus sp. | reverse complement strand
GATTTTCAAATTCTCCGTTAAGAACAACACTTATTAACTGCCGCTGCTTTTTAAAACCAACTTGTAATAAATATTTCAAGACCGATAAACACAAGTATTGCACCACCTAAAACGCTTGCCTTGCCTGCCAATTTTGTACCAAACTTTTTGCCGACATATAGACCCGCCATACAGATCGCAAATGTAACAACAGCAATAACCAAACCGGCAACTATTGCGTGAATACAGTCATAATCGGCAATGGTAAAACCAACAGACAACGCATCAATTGAAGTAGCAATACCCTGTACCATAAGCGCCGCAAAACCAACGGCGGGCTTTTCTTCGTCTAAATCTTTGCTCTTAATACCATCGTAAAGCATTTTGCCTCCGATATAGCAAAGTAAAATCAGCGCAATCCACGGAATAAATTTTTCAAACGCCTTAAAATACTGCGCAATGGTTGAAACACATATCCAACCAATCATTGGCATTGCAAACTGAAAAAAAGAGAAAACACTTGCGATACCACACATTCTGCGCTTTTTCATAGTAGGCTCATTAAGACCGTTAGCAAGTGACACCGAAAAAGCATCCATAGCAAGACCAATACCTAACAGAACACTGTTAAAGAAGAATATAAAATTCCAATTCATAATTTCATCCTCTGCTTTCATTAAGATAAAACACCTCGGGTAAAGCCATTATGCTATACCCGAGGTCAAATTCAAAGAAATACAAAGACATCATGTACAGCAAAAAAAGCTTACATGAGTCTCGCAATTTAAAACAAGCCAGATCGCATTGCGACCAGTATGTTGACTTGCTACGCAGAGGACTGCGCTCGCTACTCCCTCACACAAAGTTCATTTATTATATCACTATTCCAAAAGAAATGCAACACTTTTTTGAAAAATTTAAATATAATTTTTTCATAATAGCTTAAAAGACTTCCCTCAATACGAGGAAAGTCTTTTAGTAATTCTTTAAATAGGTCAACTATGTGGTAAAACAAATTTTAAAATTATTTTACCATGCTTGCAACTTCTGCAGCAAAGTCGTCAACGCGCTTTTCGATGCCCTCGCCCTTTTCCATACGAACAAAGT
>CAZVWG010000161.1:0-1110 GCA_964630675.1 uncultured Ruminococcus sp. | reverse complement strand
CCGTACATAAGACGACCTGTAAATTCGTCAACGATTATAACCTCGCCGTCTTTTACAACATAGTCAACGTCACGCTTCATAATACCGTGAGCACGGATAGCTTGGTTTATGTGATGGGCAATTTCGATGTTTTCGCTGTCATTAAGATTTTCGACAGAAAAATACTGTTCCGCCTTTTTAACACCGTCAGGGGTAAGTATTGCGGTGTTTGCTTTTTCGTCAACAACATAGTCGCCGTCATAAGCCGCATCCTCGTCGGTGGCTTTATCATCCATCTCTTTAACTTTAACCATTTTAAGTGTCTTTGCAAATGCATTTGCCTTGGTATAAAGGTCGGTGGATTTGCTGCCCTGACCCGAAATAATAAGAGGGGTGCGCGCTTCATCTATGAGTATAGAGTCAACCTCGTCGACGATGGCAAAGTTGTGTTCACGTTGAACCTTTTGCTCTTTGTAGGTAACCATATTATCGCGCAAATAGTCGAAACCTAACTCGTTGTTGGTGCAGTAGGTAATGTCGGCATTGTAAGCCTCGCGCTTTTCATCTTTGTTCATACCGTGGATGATAAGACCCACCGACAAACCTAAAAAGCGATACAGCTTGCCCATCCATTCAGAGTCGCGCTTTGCAAGATAATCGTTGACCGTTACGATATGAACGCCTTTGCCTGTAAGCGCGTTAAGATATGCCGGCAAAGTTGCAACAAGCGTTTTACCCTCACCTGTTTTCATTTCACTTATTCGACCTTGGTGCAGTATGATGCCACCCAAAATCTGAACGGGGAAGTGACGCATACCGAGCACTCTGTCGCCTGCTTCGCGGCAAACTGCGAAAGCCTCGGGCAAAATATCGTCAAGAGTTTCGCCTATGGTAAGGCGATTTTTAAATTCATCTGTTTTAGTGCGCAGCTCGTCGTCGCTAAGCGCGCGGTATTCATCTTCATAAGACAAAACCTTGTCCAAAATAGGACGGATGCGTTTTATTTCTTTTTCGCTGTAATTGCCAAAAATGGCTGTTAGTAATCCCATAATTTACCTCTTAATAAAAATAATTGTATATATTATATAATAGAATTGTTAATAAATAAAGTACTATTTGAGGGTAAAAACA
>CAZVWG010000160.1:0-1141 GCA_964630675.1 uncultured Ruminococcus sp. | reverse complement strand
AAATGAACAAAGCAAAAAGACAAGCTATTATTGCAGGTAACTGGAAAATGAACAAAACCCCTGCAGAAACAACCGCTCTCATCAATGAGATGAAGCCCCTTGTTGCAGACGCTGACTGCGAGGTTGTTCTTTGCGTACCCTTTATTGACATTGCCGCTGCAGTAGAAGCAGCAAAGGGCTCTAACATTAAAATCGGCGCTGAAAACGTTCACTTCAAATCTTCAGGCGCATACACAGGCGAAATAAGCGCCGAGATGCTTACAGCCGCAGGCGTTGAATATGTTGTAATCGGTCATAGCGAGCGCAGACAGTATTTTGGTGAAACAGACCAGACTGTTAACCTTCGCACACTTGCCGCTGTAAACGCAGGTCTTAAGGCAATCGTTTGCGTTGGTGAAACACTTGAACAGCGTGAGCTCGGCTACACCGAAACACTTCTAAAATACCAGACAAAGATGGCTCTTACAAACGTAAGCGCTGAGCAGCTTAAGAACATTGTTATCGCTTACGAGCCTGTTTGGGCTATCGGTACGGGTGTTACCGCTACTGCTGATCAGGCTGACGAAGGCAACGGCTATGTTCGTGCCGCTATTGCAGAGGTTTATGGCGCCGACGTTGCAGAGACCGTTACAATTCAGTACGGTGGCTCTATGAACGCCGCTAACGCTGACGAGCTTGTAGCGAAAGTGAACGTTGACGGCGGTCTTATCGGCGGCGCATCACTTAAAGCACAGGACTTTTCTGTTATTGTTAAGGCTGCTTCTAAATAATCAGTCGTAGGGGCGATTCACGAATCGCCCGTTATATTTGTTTTAATTCTTGCGGGGCATTCATGAATGCCCCCTACATTATATTCTATAATTCATAGGAGAATTCACAATGAAAAAACCCGTTGTTTTATGTATAATGGATGGTTTTGGTATTCGTGATGTGAACGAAGGCAATGCTATTTACACCGCCAAAACCCCTAACCTTGATAATTTTTTTAGCAACAACCCCTTTACCACAATCGGCGCTTCGGGTCTCGATGTTGGTCTGCCCGATGGTCAGATGGGTAACAGTGAGGTTGGTCACACCAACATTGGCGCAGGCCGCGTTGTTTATCAGATGCTTGTTAAGATTACCAAAGATATCCAAGAAG
>CAZVWG010000159.1:0-1150 GCA_964630675.1 uncultured Ruminococcus sp. | reverse complement strand
CGAGCATATACTTAACGCCGCTTGTTTCAGCTGCTTTAAATACGCGGTCAAAGTTTATGTTGCCTTCACCTACTACTGCAATGTTGTCACCAAATTCTTTAAAGTTATCGCTGAAGGCATAGTCTTTAAGGTGAATTACAGGTGCTCTGCCTGCAAACCTTTCAATCCAAGCAGCAGGATCAGCGCCGCCAGCCTGAATCCAGAAGGTATCAACGATAAAGCCGAGTTCATCAGCAGTAAAATCTTCTGCCAAGTGCTCAAGAACATTTTTACCATCAAACTTTAAAAACTCTTTTGCATGGTTATGATACATAAAGGTTTTGCCGTTTGCTTTAACAGCCTTAATTATATCGGCATATTCATTATAAAAGTCATTGTACGTAGGACCTGCACTTGTAGAGAAATTGTAATAGCCAAGACCAACATAGTCACAACCGAAAATATCGTGACCGCGACAAACCTTTGCAACATCCTCTTTAAGCTGTGCGGGGGGAGTATGGGTTATAACGCATTTAAGATCGTTTTTCTTTAAATTTTCAGCAAGCCATTCGGGTTCGTAATCACAAACACCGCTAATCTGAACGTTTTTGTAACCGATGTCGGCTACCTTCTTTAGTGTTTCTGCAAAATCTTCAAGATTTTTACAATGTTCGCGAAGTGTATAAAATTGAATACCTATTTCCATTTTTATGCCTCCTCAAGTAAACCTTTAAATGTTGTGCAAGCATAGTCAAATGCTTCTTCGTTACTAGCAAATTTAATTTCGCCGACGTTACTTTCCTCGCCCTCACGTTCAAGGCCCTGAAGACCCACGAACTCGGTAAGGTGTGGTTCCATAGTAAATACGGTACCACCCTGCGCTAAATACTCGGGGATAATAAGGCTGTAGTTGCCATCACCGCGACCTGGAGGCACTACAACACCGTCAGACATTCTTGCGTCCTTAATGTGAACATACTTAATGCGGTGTTTGAGCATATTCCAAGCCTCTGCAGTATCCTGACCGCACTGAACAAAGTTAGCGGTATCAAATACACCCTCGATTTCGGGGAAGATATCAAGAATTTCAAGACAACGAGGAGCAATGTCACCGTAAATGCCCTTTTCATTTTCGTGGCAGAATGTAACGCCGCTGCCGCGAACGATATCT
>CAZVWG010000158.1:0-1174 GCA_964630675.1 uncultured Ruminococcus sp. | reverse complement strand
TGACGACGTTATCAAGTCCTCGGGCTACCGCATAGGACCGTTTGAAATAGAAAATGTTATTATGGAGCTTCCTTATGTTCTTGAGTGTGGCGTTTCTGCCGCACCCGATGAGGTTCGCGGTCAGGTTGTTAAGGCAAGTATTGTGCTTGTGGACGGCACCGAACCCACCGAAGAGCTCAAAAAGGAAATTCAGGAATACGTTAAAAAGCATACAGCACCCTATAAATATCCCCGTATCGTTGTATTCCGCGACAGTCTGCCAAAGACCGTTAGCGGCAAGATACAAAGAAATAAATTATAATCAGTGATTTTATGAAAAACTTTAAACGACTTACACTGCTTTGCGGGCATTACGGCAGCGGCAAAACAAATGTTGCCGTAAACCTTGCATTTTACTTAAAAGAGCAGTATAATAACGTGGTTGTTGCCGACCTTGATATTGTAAATCCGTATTTTCGTACCAAAGACAGTATGGAAGACTTCAAGGCTCGCGGCATAGAACTGATATGTTCAGAATATGCCAACACCAATGTTGACATACCCGCACTTCCCGCCGATATGTACCGCCTTACAGTTGATAAAAGCATTACCGCTGTCATCGATGTAGGCGGTGATGACCGCGGTGCTTATGCGTTGGGACGCTTAGTGCCCGAAATTAAAGCGGAAGAAAACTTCGATATGCTGATGGTAATAAACGGCTATCGCCCGCTTACCCCCGATGCAGAATCTACAATCGAGGTTATGCGCGAGATCGAAATCGCCTGCGGTCTTGAATTTACAGGGCTTGTAAACAACTCAAATATCGGTGATGAAACCACCGCTGATGATATTATAAAATCTATGAATTATGCAAATGAAGTGTCAAGTGCTTCGGGATTACCTATTGTTATAACTAGTGTAAAGGCAGAGCTTTATGACGAACTCAAGGACAAAATTGATAATCTGCTACCGATGACGCTTCAGGCAAAACCTGTTTAGTAATTATTTAGAACCATCATTTTAAAGGAGATAATGAATATGGCAAAATTAACCTTTAAAACCGACAAGTGTAAAGGCTGCGGACTTTGCGTTGACGCATGCCCTAAAGGTCTTATTAAGCTTGCCAGTGACAAAATCAATCAAAAGGGCTATCACCCTGCAGAGATAACCGACGAGTCAGCTTGTGTTGGCTGTG
>CAZVWG010000157.1:0-1227 GCA_964630675.1 uncultured Ruminococcus sp. | reverse complement strand
CACATACCCGAAGCCGATAAAATAACCTTGGGGCTTTCGTCAAAGTTGATCATCTTTGAATCATCGGACGTCACCGAAAGTTTAAGCCCGTTAAAACGAATCGGGTCTATCCCCTGCTCAAGCAAATCAAGAGTTTCAGTATCATAATAATCGGTAAGTCCCGACGAGTAGATATTTGTAGCCTCAACAGCCAATGGACTGTCTACATACACAGCAAAATTTGCGTGATTTTTTATAAGTCCCTGTTCTTTTATGTTGCGGATAAGGTAAAGCATCTCCTGTGTTCTGCCAACAGCAAAGGACGGAATTACCACATTGCCGCCGCGGTCAAAGGTCTCCTGCAAAATCTCGGTAAGCTGCGCCGTATAATCAGGTCGCGCGCCGTGTGTGCGGTCGCCGTAGGTTGACTCGATAACAACATAATCAGCCACAGGCGGAGTGGCGGGGTCGTTTATAAGCGGACGATTTGTGTTACCGAGGTCGCCCGAAAATATAACGCGCTCGGTCTTGCCGCCCTCAGTAATTTCAAACAAAATGCTTGCCGAACCAAGCAAATGTCCCGCATCTATAAAGGTAATTCTGATGCCGTCAAAAATCTCGGCAGGCTCGTTATAATCGTAAGAGTTAAAAAGCTTTAACGCGTTTTCGGCATCCTGCAAGGTATAAAGCGGAACATATTCACCCTGTCCTGCGCGCTTTGCCTTTCGGTTTCGCCACTCGGCTTCAAACTCTTGTATATGCGCCGAATCGCGAAGCATAATGTTACAAAGCTTGCGTGTTGCAAGTGTTGAGTATATTTCACCCTTAAAGCCCTGTGCTGCCAGCATAGGAATTTTGCCCGAATGGTCAATATGAGCGTGCGTAAGGCACACGGCATCAACATCGCAAGCTGCGACGGGTATTTCACAATTCTCGTAAATATCTGCGCCCTGCTCAAGACCGCAGTCTATAAGAATATTCTTGCCGCACGCGTGGAGCAAGGTACAAGATCCCGTAACCTCGTGCGCCGCGCCTAAAAAAGTAAGCTTCATCAAAATACACTCCCAACATTATTTACTCTAATTTATTTTAACATATTTATTCTATGAAATAAAGTAGAAATTGTAAATAAATCTCCTCAGTTATTTTGCAAAAATGACAGCTCCCTCGTCAGAGGGAGCCGATTTTGTTATACAGGTTTAATTGTAAAGTTAAAATTAACCTTCTTTTCATTTAAACGGTATTCTT
>CAZVWG010000156.1:0-1268 GCA_964630675.1 uncultured Ruminococcus sp. | reverse complement strand
CGCCGCCAGGACACATACAAAATGTGTAAACACCGCGACCGTTTGGCAAATGCACCGCCAATTTATAGTCAGCGGCTTTAAGCGCAGGGTGGTTGGCAAAATCACCATATAAAGCCTTATTAATTTCACTTTGTAAATGCTCAATACGAACACCCATAGCAAAGGGTTTACGGGTCATTTCAAGTCCGCTGTCGTGAAGTATTTTAAAGGTATCACGCGCCGAGTGACCTATGCACAAGCACAAGTATTCGCAAGGTTCTTTTTTGCCGTTAACCGATATTGCAGACAGTGTATTGTTTTTAAAAAACACACCGTCAAGTCGTGAAGAGAAATTCACCTCACCACCAAGTGAGATAATCTCCTCACGCAAGTTTTTAACAACAGTTTTTAAAACGTCGGTACCAATATGTGGCTTGGCATCAATAAGAATATCTTTTTGCGCGCCGAATTCATAAAAAGTTTCAAGCACCGTACGACAACGGATATCTTTTATACCGCTATTGAGTTTACCGTCAGAAAAGGTACCTGCCCCACCCTCGCCAAACTGAACGTTTGATTCTGGGTTCAAATTTCCACCCGCAAAAAACTTTTCGACGTCGCAAGTTCTGGTATCTACATCAGCACCACGTTCATAAACTATAGGGCGCAATCCTGCCCTTGCAAGTGTAAGAGCCGCAAACATACCCGCAGGACCAAAACCGATAACAACAGGACGTATATTGGACTCTGCTTTTTGCCAAACATATTCTTTTTTATTAAAAATAGACGTGTTTTTATTTTTCTTTAAAACCTGTGATTCATTTTTTAGTTTTGCAATTATTGATACAACAAAATGGACATCACGTTTATCGCGCGCATCGACCGATTTGCGATAAAGCTCGGCAGAGATAACATCTTGCTTGCCAATTTTTAATTTATTGGCAACAATGCCCGAAACGTTGTTTAAATCGGTATCTAAGGGCAGTTTTATATTATTGATAATTATCATTTGTTAAGCACCAAAATCCTCACATATAGCATTTGCGGCACAAATTGCACTACTCCACGCCCACTGCAGATTAAATCCGCCGCAGTCGCCGTCGATATCAAGTATCTCACCTATGCAATAAAGACCTCTTTCGCGACGTGATTCCATTGTTTCAGGATTAAACTGTGTTGTATCAAGACCGCCTGCGGTTACCTGTGAATTATCAAAGCCCGTAGTGCCCGTAATCTTAAATTTCATACCCTTAATTACAGATGCTATCTGTTTTATATCGCTTGTTTTA
>CAZVWG010000155.1:0-1272 GCA_964630675.1 uncultured Ruminococcus sp. | reverse complement strand
TTACCCTTTAAGGGGGAGACTGTGATTCATAAACGTCTTTTGTACCCATATAGGCGGTTTTGCCCCATGTTTTACCACATAAATTTAGTTACCCCATATTCTGCCCCATAATTTTATATCCCATATTTTACCCCATAAATTATTCTGTGCTTACCCCATCTTTTGCCCCATACGAGTGTTCCAACTTTTGTCCCATATTTTACCCCATACTTCATTCTTGATTTTACCCCACGTTTTGCCCCATTTTTAGTAAAAGCATAACCCCACGTTTTGCCCCATGTTTTAACTTCGCACCTTACCCCAAGTTATGCCCCATGTTTTTTGTTACCCCATCTTTTAGCCCATGTCTATAATACCCCAACAATCACCCCATGTTTTGCCTTGTGTATACCACCCCAACTTTTGCCCCAGCCCCATATTCCACCCCATAATTTATTGTCCCATATTTTACCCCATATATAGTTCCGGTTTTAACTCGTGTAAAAAAATAAGGCGAGGTGTGACCCTCGCCTAAAACTTGTTTAATACTATTACATTATTTTTTCTTTCTCATCTTACGATAAATAATCGGCTTAAGCATTTCCATTACTGATTTCATAACGCCAGAGTCCGTGAACATCCTTACAAAGAAAGCATCGTTTTCTTCATAACGTTTAGCGGCAAAATTTTCAAATTCCTGCTCAAACTTTAGACCAAACATCGTTTCGTCATTGTTTTTTGCAAAGCTAACAAGTTTCTCATCCGCAAGGAAGTCTTGCTGAATCTGCTCTAACACCTTATCCATCTCTGTGAAATTAGTGCCGAACTTTTCGTTTATAGCAGCAATGATCTCCGCAAGAGAATTCGACTTTTTAGGTCTTGCACCGGCTTCGCCCTTAATACCACCAAGTCCACCCTCATTGCCAGAAAGAGAAATTGATCCATCAAACTCCTTTTCAAGTCGATAATATTCAAGAAGAACCTTATCATCAATTGTTATATACGGGCCTTTTTCTTTAGGGAGAACTTTATATAAGAATTTGGCGTAGATGCTGAACTTGTGCAAATCACGGTCAAACATTCTACATACCTGCGAAATAAAACCGTAGATACGGTTGAATCGTGCAAGCGTAGTGCGGAAGATCTGCGAATCTTCTTCGTTCGCTGCAAGGTAGCGATCGTGCGCCGGAACAAGAATAGACGAAAGTTTGCCCATGGTTTTAGCATCTTGTTCTTCCGCAGAATAATACAAATCGGCAAAAGCATCAATCTCGGTCTGTGCATAAATACGAT
>CAZVWG010000154.1:0-1334 GCA_964630675.1 uncultured Ruminococcus sp. | reverse complement strand
GGTTGTTTCAATTGAGGCTATGAAACGGGAATACGGTAATATTACCAATCGGTAATGCTTATTTACCTTTCACATATCCCGTAAACTTCGATGTTGCGATGTTTATCTAATAATTGTAAGGAGTCATTATGTATAAATTATCAAAACAAGAAAACGGTGCCCGCAGGGGTGAGTTTGTCACAAACCGCGGCACTGTTCAAACGCCTGCTTTCATGAACGTTGCAACAGCAGGCGCAATAAAAGGAGCCGTATCTGCAGAGGATTTAAAAGAAATCGGATGTCAGGTAATGCTTAGCAACACATACCATTTACACGTGCGACCCGGTGACGAGGTTGTTCGTGATTGCGGTGGGCTCCACAAATTTACTACTTGGGATGGTCCAATCCTTACCGATAGTGGTGGCTTTCAAGTATTCTCACTTGCATCGCTTCGTAAAATTGAGGAAGAGGGCGTAACCTTTGCAAGTCATGTTGATGGCAAGCGTATTTTTATGGGACCGGAAGAGAGTATGCAGATTCAGTCAAATCTTGGTTCTACAATAGCAATGGCATTTGACGAATGTGTTGAAAATCCAGCACAGTACAGTTATTCAAAGGCATCTTGCGAGCGTACAACTCGTTGGCTTAAACGCTGTAAGGATATGATGCAGGAATTAAACAATTGTGAAACAACAATCAATCGCGAACAAATGCTTTTTGGTATAAATCAGGGCTGCACCTTTAACGATTTGCGTATAAACCATATGAAAGAGATAGCCGAGCTTGATTTAGACGGCTATGCCATAGGTGGTCTGGCGGTTGGCGAACCTGCCGAGGTTATGTATGACGTAATCGAGCACGTAACTCCACATATGCCGCAGAATAAAATCCGCTATTTAATGGGAGTTGGAACACCTGTAAATATTCTTAACGCGGTAGAGCGCGGCGTTGATCTATTTGACTGCGTAATGCCCAGTCGTAACGCGCGTCACGGTCATTTGTTTACATCAAAGGGCATTATAAATATTAACAACAAAAAGTACGAGTATGATATGACACCTATTGATGAAAACTGCGGTTGTCCTGTTTGTCAACGATATAGCAAGGCGTATATTCGTCATCTGCTAAAAAGCACCGAAATGCTGTCGCAAAGACTCTTGGTGCTTCATAATTTATGGTTTTATAATCATTTTATGGAAGATATCCGCAAGGCTATCGACGAAGATCGCTTCGCTCAGTATAAGGCAGAACAAGAAAAGATATTAGGGAATCGTATTTAAATAGTGAGTTTGCAAAATTCCCCTTGCAATTACTAAAACTATTTTGTATAATGTCTTTGTTAATATTTTTGGAGG
>CAZVWG010000153.1:0-1358 GCA_964630675.1 uncultured Ruminococcus sp. | reverse complement strand
GCTTTGCAAAGCGGACACTCGTGCGGCTTGTAGTTTTGGTAGTCGGGAAGATCTTCGGGATTAAATATAGAGTTTACGGGTATTCCTGCACGCTCTTTTTTAGTAGCAAATATAGAGCAAATTCCCGCAACGTTACCGCCATAGTATTTAATAGCGTCAACAGCAGCCTCAACAGTGCGACCAGTTGCTACCGATACTGCAAGAATAAGCACGTGCTTACCTTGAATCATAGGAATAATATTATCGCGGAACAAAAGCTGACTGGAATTTGTAGCTTCAGGTGTTACGACGTAAATGGTTTGATGAGCGTTCATATTAGCATAGTTTGCTTCAGTAAGGCGAGAAGCCAGACACGCACCCACAACCTCCATACCGTCAAGACACAAAATAGTATCAACTATTGTGTTGTGGCGATAGTAGCTGCATAGCTCTTCGGCTACAGCACGCGCCTCTGAAAGACGTGCTTTTTGCATAGTAACGTCTATATAGTAGTTGCTGTGGCTATTGCTTGTTGCGAAGTGACCTTTACTTACGCGCAAAAACAGGTCCTTACGTTTGGTTGCAATTTTCATTGTGTTAGAAGTTGGCATAATATAGTCCTCCTAAAATCGTATAGGATTATTTTACAATAAAAACCATACAAATACAAGTGCATTGTTGATTTTTTTATAAATTTATTGTATTATATATAATGAGTAAAAATTGAAGAATTTTGCGACGGGGTGGTGATTGTGTGCTTGAAATATTTACAAGCGGCGCATTTGTGAATTTTGTGTTGGTACTTATAGGAAGTAGCATCGGTATGCTGCTTAAACGCGGTATACCCGAAAAGATACAAAAAACACTTGTATCGGCGGTAGCTTTGTGCGTTTTATACATTGGTGTTACAGGGCTTTTTGAGGATGATGTAAACGCGCTTATTGTAATAATATCTGTGGCATTGGGCGCCGTTGTCGGACAGGCCTTGGATTTAGATGGTCTTATAAACCGATTCGCTCAGAAAATAGAAAATAAGGTTAAAAAAGAGGGCGGCGAAAGCGGCAAAATTGCCGAAGGCTTTGTCAGCGCAACACTGCTTTTTTGCGTAGGCGCTATGACGGTGGTAGGCTCGATAGATTCAGGCGTATCGGGTGATAACACCACCCTTTATTCAAAATCGGTTATTGACCTAATATCTTCGGCGGTGCTGGCATCATCACTCGGTTTTGGTGTGGTGCTGTCCTCGCTTGGTGTTCTGGCTATAGAAGGGGCACTAACACTGCTTGCGGTGGTTGTGCAGCCTATACTTACAACCTGCGTAGTAGCGCATATGTCGGTTATAGGCTCATTGCTTATAATTGCGATAGCGCTTAATATGC
>CAZVWG010000152.1:0-1364 GCA_964630675.1 uncultured Ruminococcus sp. | reverse complement strand
AAATCTCTATTCAACATTAGAGGGCGAAAACTGGAGATATGCAAATGTTGCTTCCGCTGATTTAGTTAAAGGCGCAGCAGCTGTTGAAAGTATGCCCGGACTCAGTTGGTATGTTAACTGGATACCCGGTGCAGAAGGTGAGTATCCATTATTCTATCAAGGCGAAGCGTATGACTACTGGCAGGGTGGCTCTGATACCGAATGGGAGCAGGACGACGAGGGCAATTACATAATCTCTACTGTCGACGAGCTTTACGGCATGGTTATTAGCAACGGTATGGTTAATGGTGAGCCCGCAAACTTTAAGGTAGCTGACGGAGTAGAAGAATTCTATCTTAGTGACGTTAAGCCATTAATCGAATTTGGCGTTGATGTTGAAAAAATTTATGACAAAATCAAATCAGGCAACAACTGGAATAGCGGCGATTTAAATGGTTCTTGGAATGTGACTACTGGTTTTGTAGGTAGTTTTGACGGTAACGGCGCTACAATCTACGGTTTGTATGCTAAAAATACTTTTAATGCCGGCTTTATTCCTATTGTTTTAAACAATGGCCAAACAACCACAATTAAGAATATTGCCTTTGAATATTCATATGTGGAATGTACGTCAGGTAATAATATACGTGCAGGTGTTGTTGTAGGTGCTACAGGTGTCGATGGTGGATATAAAGATGGCAATTCCACTACGCTTAATTTTGAAAAAGTATGTGTTGAAAATGCTAAATTCGTTACTACTATAACCGGCGCATTTCAGGGTCAACGCGGTGGTATTTGTGGCGAAAGTCAGTCATCTGCGACCAACATTACTTCATGTTACGCTGCAGATATTACCGAATTAGATAATACCGAAACTCCAACAGGTACTAGTGCTGATCAGAGTTATCTCGCATGCGGTCTTATTCATAGTGCTGCTAATGATGCACTTACCGTTAATGATAGTTTTGAGATTAATGTTAGCGAACAAAGTGTAACATGGAAAGCTACTATAACGAATTCTTATTCCACAATGGGAATGGGTACATACATTAACATTGCTTCTGCTGATTTAGCTAAGGGCGCAGCAGCTGTTGAAAGTATGCCTCTCCTTGATTGGACTAACACATGGGTTGCAACCGAGGGATATCCCGAATTTAGAGCTTTCCATAATATTTCTGTTGCTGATAACGGCGACGGTACACACAGCGAGTCTTGTACCGATTGTGAACTTGTGGCTGTCGCAGTAAATCATACCTATGCTACAACAGGTACTTGTACGGTATGCGGTGCTGAATGCACACACGGCTTTGACGTAGATCCTATTATGGGCGCGCTCGAATTTGTAGTAACTGTAGAGGGCGACTGCACAACACCTAACAAGGGTG
>CAZVWG010000151.1:0-1390 GCA_964630675.1 uncultured Ruminococcus sp. | reverse complement strand
GCCGCCCACAAAAGCCAGTCGGATTTGGTGTAGTTTTTACGTGAGTCAAGCGGAACGCCATAGGGAAGAAGTTCTTTTTTGTAGCGTGCAATTTCACCTTTGTAAAACTCGTCGGGGAAAAGATTTGTGCCCCAAAGTTTATCCCAAACGGCATTGTATTTAAGCGAGAAAGTATTGGGCTGGTCAAAGGCAAGACGGTAACTGCCGTCGCTGTTTTTTGACCTTTCTATTAGCGAAGCGGCATATTCACGGGCAACATTTATCATTTTTTGCGCTTCATCGTTTTCGCCAAGACGAGCGAGTATGCGGCTGTAAGCGGCGATACCCATAATGGCTTTAATAGAAAGGTTTACGTTATGTGCAAGATGCCCTGCAAAGTCATCGGTGCAAAGCTGATTTTCGGGGTCAAGACCGTATTTTATAAGATATTTACTCCACTGCTTTATGGTATCAATATATTCTTTTGCAAAGGATACGTCATCATCAGCATCGCATATAGCGGCAAAAAGAATAATCATATTGCCGCACTCTTCAACCGGCATCTGCATATTGGCGTTAATGTTTACTTTTCCGTTTTCTCGTTTAACACCATATACCTGACCGTTAAGTAGCGGGTATTGCCCTACGTCGTGCGGCGCAAAATCAAAGCACCATTCGTCACTTTCGGCATAGCGCATTACAGGGCGTAGCATACCTTTAAGAAGTTCAGTATTGTAAAGCAAAAACATTGGCGCCGATGGATAGGTAACGTCAACGGTAGCGGCACAACCGTTTGAGGAACATTCTTTTGAAATATAAAGGTTGTTACCGTCTTTGTCTACAACAAGCTTGTGTGCCGCCATTACCTGACGTGTGCCAAGCAGTAGCATTTCAGCATATTTTTCACTGCCTTTTTTGGTGGCATCATTTTTAAGTTTATCGGAAAAAGCATTACAACGGGCGAGCAAGGTGTCGTATTCATTTGCGGCTTCGCTTATAGCCTCTTCGATGGTTTTGCCATCCTTTTTCCAGTAGGCTTTAAGGTTATCGCCAAAGTACTGAATACTGTCAATATCGTCGTAAGCGAAAAGAAATAAAGCATCGTTTTTGAGTGTTGCTTCAACGCTTATCGCACTCATATTATCAAGCGTAGTACTTTGTGTTTTTCCGTTTCCTTTTGCGCTAAGATAAAAATAACCCCAGTCTATGCGAATATAATCGTCGCTACGATTCAAAGTGTTTTGGTAGGCATTACCAATCTTGATGGTTGTAACACCAAGAATATTTACGTTAACGCTTTGTGTAGCGTTTTGCCCGCGTTCATTTAAAACAAGCTCTTCGCTAACGGTAAATTTCACGCTTACGTTATGCTCTTTGCCGTCAATGCTTTCGTATGACACCTTGCAGTATG
>CAZVWG010000150.1:0-1410 GCA_964630675.1 uncultured Ruminococcus sp. | reverse complement strand
AAAAACAATATCCATTATCTTAAACGTTTTATCAATCATATCAGCCGTGATAACGTTTGTATTTGGTGTGTTTTGCGCGTATGACTGGGCCTTGCTTGCAGACACCGATTACGCGTATACCATTGAGTTCTGGCTTGTTATAGATTACTATGCTATAAGAATGTTAATATTTTCTGCAATCGGTTTGATTGCCTCTGTAATCAAATTTTTTATTATGCCTGCCGAAAAAAGAAAAAATATTATAAAAATTTCACTTGTAGCATTTGCAATAATTGTGGTGCTTTCGATTGTGTTGTATTTTTTGCCGTTTAGTTTCGATATTTAAACGTGTGAATGGCTTCCTTATGTCGAGGAAGCCGTTATTTTTTTATTAAACTACAAACGCCCAAATACACGGCTACTATGAATACAGATATATTTACCGTTCCGCTGACCCATAGATATATGCCAAGCAAAAAAATGATAACTGCAAAGACTGAAGTTATTATTCTCACGATACCTTCGGCTTTGTATATATCGGTAAAATGCGCTATTAAAGCGGTTAAAAGCGCGCCGCCATCAAGACCCGATACGGGCATTAGGTTAAATACGGCTATTACAAGATTAAGTGTTCCAAACATCAGCGATTGTTGGCTTTTAAAGATACAAAAGTTGGCAATCAGCACACCGAATATTACAAGATTTGCAAGCGGTCCGCATACAGTTATCGCTATCTCACCGCATTTCTTTGGCGAAAATCCGCGCACTATCTGTACGCTTGTGGGGATAAGCCGTATGGCTTTTGGCTGACAGTCTGCCGCCCACATAGCAAGCATATGCCCCGACTCGTGAATAAACACTGCAAACAGCGTAGGTATAACCAATCCTGTACGGTCAATGGCTAACATAAAGCAGAGCACCGCGCAAAATAAAAAGGATATATAAATTTCTGTTCCGAAAAATTTAAATTTCACTCAAGTTTTCCTCTTCGAACACCTGACTTATATTTGTCTCGGCTAAAACATTGTCGGCACACCATTTCTGAATTTTTTGGTAACTGTCTTCAAAAAATAATTTAATTATTAAAACTGCAATTAAAATCACTGCGACACATACGGCTTGTGTTATGCAGATGGGTATGTACATATTTTTAGGGCGTATTTCTATAACTTCGGTTTGTTCTTCCAATTGTTTAACACCTCTTGTATGAAAAGAAAAATTATGATACAATATAATATATTTTATATGAGGTCAAGTTTATGCCATTTTTACCGCTTACAACAAAAGAAATGAAAAGTCGCGGCTGGGACGCCGCTGATATAATTATAGTTACGGGTGATGCTTATGTAGACCACCCGTCTTTTGGCACGGCCATCGTGTCGCGCGTGCTGGAGTCCGCAGGCTTTAAGGTGTGCATTATTTCACAACCGC
>CAZVWG010000149.1:0-1424 GCA_964630675.1 uncultured Ruminococcus sp. | reverse complement strand
TCTCCTGCACAATGATTGGATACGGATTGGCACGTTTTAATTTTCGTGGAAACAAATTAATGTTTTTTATTGTTATTTTAATAATGCTGGTTCCGGTTCAGGTAATAAGTATTGCAAGATATTTAGATTTTAACTATTTTAATTTTTTTGGAAAGGTAATATCTTTGACCGATACTTTTTGGCCGGTAATAATTTTATCTACAACCGGCTTGGGAATTAAACAGGGACTTTACATTTATATGATGCGCGAACTATTCCGTTCGTTACCGGTTTCTATAGAGGAGGCTGCGTATATTGACGGCGCAGGTCCGATTCGAACGTTTATCAGCGTTATGGTGCCCAACGCACTTACAACAATGGCAACTGTTTTTGTATTTTCATTTTGTTGGCAGTGGACTGATACCGCATATTCGTCGCTTTATTTCAATGAAATGCCGGTGCTTGCAAATGTGGTTGAAACAATGTACATACGCGTCGGACTTAATCCCGACCCGCTTGCAACGGGCATTTTACGTAACGCGGCGGCAATTCTTATTATTCTGCCCTTAATGGTGCTGTTTGTGTTTGGCCAAAAGCTTTTGGTAAAATCAATGGCACTTTCAGGACTTGCCAATTAGTAAATCCTATAGTTGTTCTATAGACTTTATAAATCATTAATCTATATTATGCAATTTTTTGCGGAGGTGATAAAAAACTTTATCGCGCATATTATTAATAAAATTTTTAGTAAAGGAGTTTGAAAATAATGAAAAGCTTCAAAAGAATAATTTCAATCATTGTGGCTTTGATGCTGGTATGTTCTTCGATTCCGTTGAGCGTTCTTGCATCTGATAGTGACTCAATATGGTCAGATACCAACCTTGTAGCAGGTCAGGCAGATCTTACCCTTAATGACTATACTTGGGATTGGCTTTCTGCAGAGCTTAAGGCAGATGCGTCATACAAATACAACTTTAATTTGGTGACAACCACTACCGAAGGCTATCTTATGCCAACAGTTGCAGTACGTGATTACAGCGCAAATTCTGATGGCACAGAAGGTTTGTACATTGTATTTAGCCCCTCACAAAATCAGATCAGAATAGGATATGAATACACTACAAACGCTTCACTTATAGCTGTAGCAACAGCATCAGATTTTGGTGTTACAGCGGGTGCAACTTGTGCGGTAGAAATTATTTCTACACCTACTACCGTTGAAGTTTATGTTAATGGCACTCCTGTTCAATTCTGTGAATTTACCGACTATCAGACAAGATCAACCATTACTGTAAGCGGTCTTAAAGACGGTAAAGCAGGCTTTAACGCTCAGGGTAACGTTTTAGATACCCAGATTACCGACATAGCAATATACGGTGAAAAAGGAGCCGAAGAAGAGGCTAGCTCACCTTGGTCAGACGTAAACCTTGTAGCAGGTCAGGCAG
>CAZVWG010000148.1:0-1473 GCA_964630675.1 uncultured Ruminococcus sp. | reverse complement strand
AAGCGGGGTGATTACATATGAATTTAACAACAATAGTCGCGTTGATTAGTGAGGCGGGTGTGCTTGTGGGTGTTTTGGTTCCTGTTTTTGTTTCAATCAAAAAAATTGGAAACGGCACAAAGTGTCAGCTCAGAAGTGAGATGCTTCGCATATACTATCATAACCACCAAAACGGAACGATACGTCAATATGAAAACGAAAACTTTATAGCGCTGTACGAAGCGTATAAGGCGCTGGGTGGCAACTCTTTTATAGATAAGATTTATAAAGAGGTTCAGACCTGGGAAGTAATAACTTAAAAAACGGTAAATTTTAATTTGAAACTTAAAAAGTGAGGTAAATTGTTATGGATATCATTAAAAATTTAGTTGACAAAAGTAAGTACGGCATAAAATGCCCTAACAGTATGAAAGCAACACGCATTGTTGTACACGAAACGGCAAACGATGCGTCCGCTCGAAACGAAATATCATATATGCGCAGCAATGATAAGGAGTCGTCGTTTCATTTTGCGGTAGACGATAAAGAGATTGTACAGGGAATTCCGCTTGACCGCAATGCTTGGCACGCAGGTGACGGTAACGGCAAGGGTAACCGTGAAGGTATCGCCATTGAGATCTGTTATTCAAAATCGGGAGGCGAGCGTTGGCAAAAATCGGTTGATAATGCCGCGCGATTTATTGCAGAGCTGCTTAAAGAACGTGGTTGGGGTATTGATAAGGTAACCAAGCATCAGGACTACAGCGGAAAAAACTGTCCGCACCGTATATTGTCTGATTTGGGTTGGAATAATTTTGTGAATCTTATATCAGCTTATATAGATGACGAGCCTGCATCCGCACCGACAGACGAAAAAATATCGGTTGAGTATCAGGTGTGGGATGATGTCGGTAATGCGTGGCTGCCAAAGGTCACCGACCTTACCGATTATGCGGGCATTTTCGGTCATGACGTTTGTGCTGTACTTGCGAAGCTTACACGCGGTAATATCTTTTACAAGGTTCATACAAAGGGCGGTAAGTGGTTGCCCGAGGTTAAGAATCGCGAAGATTATGCGGGACTTTTCAACAAGCCGATTGATGCGCTCATGATGCGCACTGATACAGGCAAGACAATCAAGTATGCCGTGCATCTGCGCCGCAGCGGTCGTTGGCTACCGTTTGTTACGGGCTACAATACCGCCGACAGCAATAACGGATTTGCGGGAATTATAGGTCAAGAGATTGACGCTATTAAAATTTATATTGAATAATAGAGAGGTAAAGGATAATGAAAATATCAGACAAAACAAAAAAGTGGATTAAAGCAGCAGGTGTACGTGCAATAAAGACGGTGGCACAGACTGCAGTAGCAACAATCGGCACATCGGCGGCTATAGGCGAGGTTAACTGGGTGCTTGTCGCTTCATCATCAGCGCTTGCAGGCGCGGTATCACTGCTTACAAGCGTAGCTGGCCTGCCGGAAGTGAAGGAA
>CAZVWG010000147.1:0-1530 GCA_964630675.1 uncultured Ruminococcus sp. | reverse complement strand
GCAGTTGTAATAGCGGCACTTTCATTAATCGTTGGAGCGATTATAAAACATTCGTCTGCAAAAGACGGTTTTGACGAAAATAATTCTAATATCAGTTCGCATCAAAATAGTACAAGCGAGCAGGAAATTGTTGATCCCGATGCCGTAATAGCGCAGGCTACCGTTGTTAATACGGGTGATATAATATTGCACAGCACAGTGCTTGACGGAGCAAAAACCGCTGATGGAAACTATGATTTTTCAGCGTTTTTTACTGAAACCGAGAGTTATTTTAAGGCGGCAGATATTGCAACTGCTAATTTGGAAGTAACCTTGGGCGGTACCGAATCAGGCGCGTTTTCGGGGTATCCCGCTTTTAATGCTCCCGACAGTCTGTTAGATGTGATAAAGGATAGCGGAATAAATCTGTTAACAACCGCAAATAACCATTGCTACGATACCGGACTTTTTGGGCTGAAGCGTACCGTACAGCAATTAAAATCAAAGGGCATTGATTTTATAGGCACCAAAGAGGCCGAGTCCGATCCTACGTATATTGTTAAGAATGTAAATGGAATCAGGATAGGTATGGTTACATATACCTATGAAAACAGTTCTTCCGGTGGGCAGAAATCTATAAACGGCAATATAGTAAAGACCGAGGCTAACAACCTTATAAACTCCTTTGATTATGACCGAATTGACGAATTCTATACCGAAGCGCAAGCTATAGTTACCGCTATGGAACAGTCTGGCGCCGAGGCAATAGTTTTTTATATGCATTGGGGAGAAGAATATCAATTGCATGCTAATAATTGGCAAAAATCAATAGCACAAAAACTTTGTAATATAGGTGTTGATGTAATTGTCGGCAGTCATCCCCACGTTGTGCAACCGATAGAGCTTATCTATTCTGAAGACAGTCAGAACACAACTGTTTGTATCTATTCTATGGGTAACGCTATTTCAAATCAGCGACAGGAACTTATGGATTCCTGTCCGTCGGGTCACACCGAAGACGGTGTGCTGTTTTATTACACATTCGAAAAATACGGCGACGGTACAGTTGCACTTTCCGGTGTTGATATAATTCCGGTTTGGGTAAATAAATATCGCGGTGGTAGTGGATATCAGTATACAATGTATCCATTAGAGACTGCAGATATGGCAAATAATTACGGCTTTGATGCTTCGGCACTGTCGAAGGCTCAGAGGTCTTTCGAGCGTACAAATCAGATAGTGGCTGATGGTCTTGCCGAATGTCAGCAGTATTTAGGCTGTGAGGTGCGCTTCGCAGAGCAGGTGAGTGAGTAATGCAAAAACTGGATATAATGCTTGGCGGTCTGAAAATCAATATAGAACATACGTATGACTATGTGTCTGATTTTTGCAAGGATTATGTAGCGCAGTTTGATAAGCCTGATATAATTGTCAAATCAGACAAAACCGCTGTTTTAAAAGAAAAAGAGATGGTGCCGCTGGCATCTATAGAGTCTTGTGAAAGCCTTTGCATTTATCGCGCCATAGGCGAGCAGCTTCCAAATTTTGACC
>CAZVWG010000146.1:0-1544 GCA_964630675.1 uncultured Ruminococcus sp. | reverse complement strand
GTTGCCTCCCTTGCTAAGGGGAGGTGCTGAGCCTTCGGCGAGGCGGTGGGGTTAGACGTGATAAGCGTCGCATAAAACCCTTTACCTCTCGTATTCACTCGAGGAGTTTCCCTTGACAGGGACACCTAAAACCCTTCAGTCAGGCTATCGCCTGCCAGCTTCCCTTGGCAGGGACGCCCAAGGAACGTTCTCTCTGCTCGGATTGCTACCCTCGTCTTCACACTTACCTCGTTGCGAGCGGTTGCCTCCCTTGCTAAGGGGAGGTGGCACGACCCGCAGGGTCGTGTCGGTGGGGTTAGACGCATTAGCGTCGCATAAAACCCTTTACCCTTCGACTACGCTCAGGGAGTTTCCCTTGGCAGGGACACCTAAAACCCTTCAGTCTCACTCCGTTCGACAGCTTCCCTTAGCAGGGACGCCCAAGGTGACACCCACTACCCCAAACAGCACGCGGAAGCGAGGAAAGGACGCGATGGCGTCAACCCTTCAGTCAGGCTACGCCTGCCAGCTTCCCTTGGCAGGGACGCCCAAGGTGCTATCCTCTGCTCGGATATTTTTATTTTTTGCTCATATTATTTGCCACATAAAATGACAGCCCACTAGGGCTGTCATTGCTTACGCTTTTATTATCATTTCATTGTTAATAACTTTCGCTGCGGGCTGGATGAGGGCGCGCATGGGGGAAGTCTCCCCCTTCTCCCCCTCTATAGCTTCGCAAGATTGTGACCGATTAAAGATTGATGTAAAAAGCTGGGGAAAAACCGTCGTCAATGCCGTCGTAATGGAGGAATTGACGTCACCAGCACCGTCAACAAAGCAAACATAGTAAAAATCATCGCCGGCCGAGCGGAGAAAATAGTAACCAGCATCATAAGTTTTATAATAATAACAATATGTAGCCATCGCCATGTCACTTGGTGTTATCTTTCTATAACTATTGTAACTATCGTCTAAATAGTAGTCACTTTTAAAGGCTTCAAAACCTTCGCTTCCGCTGCCACTCCAAAGAATTATCTCTTCTGCGCTAGGAAGCCAGATTTGGTCGGTTGTATTGCCACTCTTTGCGGCATAGCCGAAATAATCTTCATTCGTTATAGATATACTTTGTGCTATGTCTGCTAAGCCTGCTTCATTCATAAATGTATTATTTAAGAATGTTCTCATATCACTGGTTTCCCAGTCGTTAGCATCTTGGTCAAATGCCTTTGAGCCAAGTAACTCTACTGTCATTACCTTAGCTCCGTTAGCGTCTACTTCCATTGCCTTTACTACTATTGGCTCTACTTTAAAGAAATAGGTTTGTCCGTCTGCTACAGTTTCACCAGTTGAGAAAGTATAGTTTGTGCTATAGGCATCTGAGCTTGTTAATTTTGCATATTTTACACCATTATACTCATATTCAGCAAGACTTGTAGTCGTTCCCGAAATATCTGTTGTATATGATTTGCCTGTTGCTGTGAGTGTTGCACTCTTAAGTGTTGTATTAAGTGTTGCTCCCACATATGTCTGTGGATATTCGCCATACGCGGCATAGAATTTCTTAG
>CAZVWG010000145.1:0-1561 GCA_964630675.1 uncultured Ruminococcus sp. | reverse complement strand
TGAAAACGAATGAAAAATTAGTAAAATCAATAACCTCTATGGATGAGGATTTTGCAAAATGGTATACCGACGTATGCATAAAAGCCGAGCTTATCGACTATGCATCGGTTAAGGGATGTATGATTATCCGTCCTTACGGTTATGCTATATGGGAAAACATTCAGCACATTATGGACGGTATGTTTAAAGAACTCGGGCACGAAAATGTATATATGCCTATGTTTATACCCGAAAGTCTTTTGCAAAAAGAAAAGGATCACGTAGAGGGCTTTGCTCCCGAGGTTGCATGGGTAACACACGGCGGCGCAGAGGAGCTTGAAGAACGTCTTTGCGTTCGTCCTACAAGTGAAACACTTTTCTGCGACCACTTTAAAAATATTGTCCACTCATACCGTGACCTGCCAAAGCTTTATAACCAGTGGTGCAGCGTGGTAAGATGGGAAAAAACTACCCGTCCGTTCTTGCGCTCACGTGAATTCTTGTGGCAAGAGGGTCACACCCTTCACGCTACTGCCGAAGAGGCAAGACAAGAAACCGAACAGATGTTAAACGTTTACGCTCGTTTTGCCGAAGAAGCTCTTGCTATGCCTGTTGTAAAGGGACAAAAGACCGACAAAGAGCGGTTTGCCGGTGCCGAAGCCACATATACAATTGAAGCTCTGATGCACGACGGTAAAGCGCTTCAAAGCGGTACGTCTCACTATTTTGGAGACGGTTTCTCACGCGCGTTCGAAGTTCAATTTACCGATAAAGAAAACAAACTCGTTCACCCATATCAAACATCCTGGGGCACAACTACCCGTCTTATCGGCGCAGTTATTATGACCCACGGTGACGATAACGGTCTCGTGTTACCCCCTGCCATTGCACCTATTCAGGCTGTGATCATTCCAATTGCATCACACAAAGAGGGTGTCGTGGAAAAGGCACAGGAGATTTGCAACAATCTTAAAAAGGTTTGCCGCGTAAAGCTTGACAATACTGACCAAACACCCGGCTGGAAATTTGCAGAATATGAAATGAAGGGTGTGCCTCTCCGTATCGAGATTGGTCCGCGTGATATCGAAAACAATCAATGCGTTGTGGTTCGCCGTGATAACCGCGAAAAGATTTTTGTAAATCTTGACGAGCTCGAAACACGAATCCCTGAGATTTTAGCCGAATATCATACCGCGCTTTATAACAAAGCTCTCGAGCGTCGCGAGTCTATGACTTATGACGCAAAGAATCTAGACGAAATAAAGGCAATTGCCGACACTAAGCCTGGATTTATCCGTGCAATGTGGTGCGGTGACCGTGAATGTGAGGATAAACTCAAAGAGGTAGCGGGCATTACCTCACGCTGTATCCCATTTGAGCAAGAAGCAGTAAGCGACACCTGTGTTTGTTGTGGTAAAAAAGCAGATAAAATGCTTTATTGGGGTAAGGCATACTAATTTTAAGAAAGAACGTTTATAATGAGAAAAACTAAAATTGTTTGTACAATAGGACCTGCGTGTGAAAACACAGAAACACTTGAGGCTATGTGCAAAGCGGGTATGAACGTTGCCCGACTTAACTT
>CAZVWG010000144.1:0-1570 GCA_964630675.1 uncultured Ruminococcus sp. | reverse complement strand
TATGCTCTAAATCGCAAATAACAACAGGTGCGGAGTCTTGGTCGATTACACTTTTTAAAAAAGAATTTATATTCATTTATTTTCTCCTTGCGCTTTTTAATTAGTATAACATTTTCAAAGCCTTTTCTCAATCCCCTATTCTTTGTTTACTGCGCATCAAAATTTTTATATACATTGCAGTATTTGATTAAATGTGTTAAAATGTTCTCACAAGGTAAAGTTTATTGGACATTATTATTTATATAATTAGGATAAAAGAGTGATGTTATGAAATTATTTGGCGATTTTGAAGCGGTGAAATTTTATGAGGAAAACTTGATTTTTATAACTCATAATGGATATCTTTATTATATTTATAATCCTAAATATAAACTTTGGTCGAAACATAAAAATGCAGGATATGACAGTATCACAGTTAACAGATATGAAGAAATTAGCAAAGAGGAACTTATTGACGTAATGCACGGTATATTCCCTAAAAAAGAAACCGACTTTATGAGATTGTGTAATCCTTCACAATTATGGATTAGAGATATGATAGATTTACTTAAAGATGACTATCCAAATTATATGTGTGATTACTCAATTTATAATGCAGTTCACGAATTTTTGTTAGAATCAGATATATGCCATAAATCTTTTCTTGAACTTAAAAAACTTTTTGATAATGCAATTACTCGCTGTAAAGATAACAAACAAATTCTTATTCAAATTAAAGAACTTTGTTTTTCCATTCTTGGCAGAGATATATTCAAAAAAGAAATCGGCATTGTGGATGGTCACGACAGTTCGTCATACTTTTGGATTATGCCAGTAAGAGTCATCGACTATTCAGATGGCGACGATTTGGATAATGTAGCAGAAATGAGAAGTGCAGAAATTTCAATCGAAGAAGATGATGTTGATCAGTATCTTACGCCGTTTCTCTATAAATATTTTGATAGCAACCACAAAGCCAATAAGAATAGAAGTGACGCAGACGGCTTTGAGTGGTATTTAACACATAATTTCTTTACATTTGATTCGGTATTTGAGATTTTGAAAGACATCAAAGACACCATTGATGCATTATCCGCCGAAAGAGAAACCGAATTTACACATAAATTAAAAACAAAAAGAGGCACTGCCACTCATAAATTGCTATATGCAAAAGACCTCACCGAAGAACAAATTGCAGAATACAATGCTAACCGACCCGAAGAAGATGATACTGAAATCGAGCTAATTATTGATTTTTATCATAGATTTATTTATAGGATGGAATATATGCTGAAAGTCGGTAAAGAAAAAGGTTATAATTTGATTTCTTTTATGGGACCTTAAATGAAACATATAACCACTTGACAAATCTCTTTCCACAAGTTAAAATTCGACAAACAAGAACTCCCCGAAGTGATGCGGTGGCATCGCTTTCGGGGAGGATTTTTTTGACCACAGTTTGTCCCACAAACACGTCTGGAGTATACGGAAACAGTGGAGTTAGGAGAGCTAAAGAGCGCGTATTTTCGAGTGGAAAGTGCCAAAAGTAGCGGAAATAAGCGGATAGTATGGTTCTACTATTGTTTGGGAA
>CAZVWG010000143.1:0-1581 GCA_964630675.1 uncultured Ruminococcus sp. | reverse complement strand
TTTTGAGGAAATGATGAATCGCTTTAAGCAAACAAGCGATGAAAAGTTTTCAGACTTAAAGCGCAAAAATCCCGATGCTAACCGTACTAAACGGGGCAACGGGGCACGATAATAAATTAGGGCTGATTCCTTCAATCGATAGGAAACTGCCCTTTGTTTTTTAAGAAGTGATTTTATGAGAGAAATAAACATAAGTGAAATAACAAATGTTATAGAAAATTTATGTATAACAGCAAACAAGCAATTACCAAAAGATATTGAAAATTGTTTGCACCGCTGTGTCGAGTGTGAAACTAACAGTCTCGGCAAAAGTGTGCTTTGCGATTTGGAAAAGAATCTGGAAGCCGCTAAAGAATACAATATACCCATCTGTCAGGATACGGGTATGGCGGTTGTGTTTTTAGAAATAGGGCAGGATGTGCATATTATCGGCGGCAATCTGACTGATGCTGTAAACGAGGGTGTGCGCCGCGGTTATATAAACGGATTGCTTCGAAAGTCGGTGGTGGCAGACCCACTGAACCGTGTGAATACAAATGACAATACACCTGCTGTAATACATACAAATATTGTTTCGGGTGAAAAACTAAAGATTATTGTAGCGCCTAAAGGCTTTGGCAGCGAAAATATGAGCGGCATAAAAATGCTCACACCCTCGCACGCAAGACAGGGTGTGGTAGACGCCGTGCTTGATATCGTTAAAGCGGCATCAAATAATCCCTGTCCGCCAATGGTTGTAGGCGTTGGTATCGGCGGTGATTTTGAGCAATGCGCATATCTTGCAAAAAAAGCGCTTTGCCGCAGTACTGATATAAGAAATGAAAATCCGTTTTATGCCGAGCTTGAAAATGAATTACTTGAAAAAATTAACGGGCTTGATATAGGTCCGCAGGGCTTTGGCGGAATTACTACGGCTTTTGCCGTTAATATTGAAACCGCACCAACGCATATAGCTGGTTTGCCTGTGGCAGTTAACATAGGCTGCCACGTAACACGTCACGCATCTATGGAGATATAAAATTATGGAAAATATTAAAATGATAGCCCCCTGTCTTTTTGGGGTAGAAAGCATTGCCGCCGACGAATTTCGCCGTATGGGTTTTGAATCGGTAGAGACGGAAAACGGCAGAGTACTGCTTGAGGGCGACTTTAATATGCTTGCCCGCGCAAATATAAATTCACGCTTTGCCGAGCGCATACTGATAAATATGGGTCAGTTTACCGCTACTACCTTTACCGAACTTTTTGACGGTGTGAAATCGCTGCCGTGGGAGCGTTTTATAGGAAAGGATGATGCTTTCCCCGTGGCTGCGGGTTCAAGTATAAATTCGGCGCTTTTCAGTATACCCGACTGTCAGTCGATTATCAAAAAAGCTATCGTTGACCGTCTTTCATCTAAATATGGCATTAAATGGTTTGCTGAGACAGGTGCTGAATATAAAATACGCTTTACAATACTTAAGGATAATGTAACGGTGACCATTGACACCTCGGGTGAGGGACTTCATAAACGTGGCTACCGCCGTAATTCTAACGATGCGCCGCTTAAAGAAACCTTGGGCGCGGCTATGTGCGACCTTG
>CAZVWG010000142.1:0-1592 GCA_964630675.1 uncultured Ruminococcus sp. | reverse complement strand
ATTTTACAAAATAAGCAATCACTCATATTATTTCACCATACCTTCAACTATTGAAACAACAGCCTCAAGCGCCTCGTCAGCCTTAGAGATTTCTTTACCGCCTGCCATTGCGCTGTCGGGCTTACCGCCACCGTTACCGCCTGCAATCTGAGCCACCGCGCGAACAATGTTACCTGCGTGCGCGCCGTGAGATAGAGCCGCTTTACCAACGCCTGCGCAGAAGGTAAGCTTTTCACCGTTTACTGCCGCAAGCACAGCAACCGCATTGTCGTTTTCCGCCTTAATGGTATCAATCATCTTGCGAAGCTCATCAGGCGCTGTGCCGTCAAATTTAGCGGTAGCAACCTTCACATTACCTACCTGTGTAGCACTTGCCATAAGGTCGGTAAGCTTGCCCGAAGCCAATTTTGCTTCTAAAGACTCAATCTTTTTAGAGTCTTCTTTCATCTGCTTTACTGTAGCCGCAGCCTTATTAGCAACATCCTCAATATTGCCGATTTTAAGCGTAGCCGCAGTGTCGGTAAGCAAAGATTTATAGTGATTTATAAGATTTACAACGTTAAAGCCTGTGTATGCTTCAATACGGCGTGTACCTGCCGCAATACCACTCTCGCTTATAATTCTGAAAAGACCGATTTTGCCCGTGTTGTCAACGTGTGTACCGCCGCAAAGCTCGGTAGAGAAATCACCCGCTTTTACAACGCGAACAATATCGCCGTATTTTTCGCCAAAGAGTGCCATAGCGCCGAGAGCGCGAGCCTCGTCAATAGGCATTTCGCGATTGTCTACCGCTATACCGTCAAGGATTGCGGTATTAACAAGATTTTCAACCTTTTCAATTTCCTCTGCAGTAAGCGCTGAAAAATGTGTAAAGTCAAAGCGAACTGCCTTTTCGTTAACGAGCTGACCTGCCTGCTCAACGTGAGTGCCGAGAACTTGACGTAAAGCCGCTTGCAACAGGTGAGCCGCTGTATGATTGCGGCGAATAGCCTCACGACGAGAAAGGTTAATTTTAGCGTTTACCTTATCGCCAACCGAAATTGTATCGTTTGCAGTACCGATATGTGTAAATATTCCATCTACTGTCTTTTTAGTATCAACAACTGTAAAGCCACCAATAACACCTGTATCGCCTACCTGACCGCCGCTTTCAGCGTAGAAAACGGTCTTGTCAAGCACAACTATTGCCTTTTGACCCGACATTGCCGATGATACATGCTCACCCTCAACAACAATGTCAAGAACGGTAGCCTCGCACTCATTTGCAGTATAGCCCAAAAATTCAGTAGCGGCAATATCGTCAAAGTTAATGCCGTCACTGCTCCAGCTTTCGCCGTCAGATGCCTTGCGAGCGTTACGAGCCTTTTCGCGCTGCTGTTGCATAAGAGCATTAAAGCCGTCCTCATCAACGGTCATACCCTTTTCAGCCAATATATCGCGTGTAAGGTCAAGCGGGAAACCGTAGGTATCATAGAGGCGGAATGCATCCTCGCCCGAAAGTGTGCCGCCGTTTGCGGTTAAATCGTTAAGAATGCCGAGACCTTGGTCAATTGTCTTTGAAAAGCTTGCTTCTTCATTTGCAATAACCTTTT
>CAZVWG010000141.1:0-1663 GCA_964630675.1 uncultured Ruminococcus sp. | reverse complement strand
AAATCTCTATTCAACATTAGAGGGCGAAAACTGGAGATATGCAAATGTTGCTTCCACTGATTTAGTTAAAGGCGCAGCAGCTGTTGAAAGTATGCCTCTCCTTGATTGGACTGACACATGGATTGCAACCGAGGGATATCCCGAACTTAGAGTTTTCCATAATATTTCTGTTGCTGATAACGGCGATGGTACTCATAGCGAGGCTTGCGCTGATTGCGATATTGCAGGCGTTGCAGTAAATCATACCTATGCTACAACAGGTACTTGTACGGTATGTGGTGCTGGATGCACACACGGCTTTGACGTAGATCCTATTATGGGTGCGCTCGAATTTGTAGTAACTGTAGAGGGCGACTGCACAACACCTAACAAGGGTGTATTAAAATGTACAATCTGCGGAATGACAGTCGCTGAAGAAATGGAAGATCCCACAGGCGCAGCAGGTCATAAGGCTGGCGATCCCGTTGTTGAAAACGAAAAGGCAGCAACCTGTACCGCAGAAGGTTCATACGACAGTGTTGTTAGCTGTACAGTATGCGGAGAAGAAATTTCGAGAGAAACTGTTACAATTGATGCGCTCGGTCATACCGACGGCGAGGTTAAGGAAGAAAATCGCGTAGAGTCAACCTGTACAACACAGGGTTCATACGACAAGGTAACCTACTGCTCAGTATGTGGCGAAGTTTCCAAGACCGAGGAGTGTACACTTGATGTTGATCCTGAAGTGCACGTATATGATGATGAAATGGATATTGATTGTAACGGCTGCGGCGCAATAAATTCGCTTTTGGGCAATATTAAATTCTCAATTGCCGATGTTGAAGCGAAGATTGGCGAAGAGTTTAAGGTAGTAGTTTCTGTTGACAACAATTTTGGTATAATATCTGCTAAGCTTGATATAGGTTATGATAGCAATGTGCTTGAGCTTGTATCAGTGGAAAACGGTGATTTTGCTGCGTCTACAGAAAGCCTTGGCGAAGCAATTGGCAATTATAACTTTGGTGAGTTAACTGCAAATCCGTTTGCAATTAACTGGACCTCTGCTCTTAGTGAAAATGTAACAACAAACGGAACATTTGCAATTCTTACCTTTAAGGTTAAGGATGATGCCGAAGCAGGCGATACAACAATAACCCTTAGTTGCGACGGAGAAAATATCTTTAATAAAGATCTCGTAAATATGCCTTTTGAAACTGCAGACGCAACAGTTACTGTTAGTAACAGTCTTGGTGATGTTAACAATGATGGCAGTGTAAACAATAAGGATTTAGGTTTGCTTATGCAATACATCAATGGTTGGAGTGTTGTAGTTGATACAGAAAAGGCAGACGTAAATGTTGACGGTGTCATCAGTAACAAGGACTATGCTTTGATTATGAGATACATCAACGGTTGGGATGTAAAATTGGGTTAATGATTTTATACAACACAGTATATTAATTTGTTGTTAACTAATTAAAAAACATTTTATATGGAGTAATGTTCTTTTGGGGCATTGCTCCATATTTTTAATTTATTAATAACAAATATTTAATTTTTGATATGAATTATATAATATTTGTCTATAAATACAAATACAATTCTATTGACATTTTGTGCAATGTGCGATAAAATTTTAATATCACTAATTATATATTTCTAAAGGAGGAATTATAGTGAAAAA
>CAZVWG010000140.1:0-1770 GCA_964630675.1 uncultured Ruminococcus sp. | reverse complement strand
ACGAAAGTGAGATTGCCGAATTCCAGGCAAGCAGTATGGCGGCGCTTGCAGAGATAGCCGAATACAAGCCCAACATATTCCAGCAGATTGTGGATTGGGTAAAGCGCGTTATACTAAAACTGCGTGGTACACGAATAAAGGCTGACGCTATACTTGCCGACGAGCTTGAGCGTAATATTAAAACGCTTGAGGATTACGTTAAGCAGGTTTATAATTCGCGGGATACAAAAAAAGCCACCGAAAACGGCGGTGGTGTATCATATGCAATGAATGTTGTTAATATTACTGAAACTGACATTGAAAAAAACATAGAAGAAATCACAAAGATGAAATCGGTTTCTACATTGACTGGTAACGAATTTGCCAAGGGTGAAAAAAACCTATTAACACAAGTTGATGAATATTTTTCTAAATTTGATTATTCTGTTAAAAATGATGTGATAGGTGATGTTGACATAACAGTGCGAGGTGCAAAAGACTCGATTGCACACGGAATTGGTAGAAATAAAGCTATTGCTTTTTCTGCTGTGCCTAATGTAATTGAAAAGGGCAAAATTATTGATTATCAGAAAAATTGGAAAGGCAGACTGTATGATACTATTGTATTAGCGGCGCCAATAACCATTGAGAACACGCCATATTACGAGGGTGTTATAATTTTAAGAGATAATAAAACACAAAGATTTTATCTTCACGAAGTAATAACAGAAAAAAGGACCGATACGCCGTTCAAGACCGGTGCCGACAATAAAGTCGGGAATTCCGGCGGCATATCAAGTCCTTCTATTATTAGTTTACTTAAAAGTTGCAAGTTGTCAAGGAAAGTTTTACTAATGAATCAGTAGAAGGGAAAGATATACTTCCTGATGAAATTGTCAAGACCAAAAAAAGTAATGACAATAGTAATGATAATAGTAATCAAAATCCAAGTTTTGCAGTTACGTCGCAAATGCAACAGTTAAGATATAATCCTGAAGCGTATGCGAAGTATGATCTTAAATTGAGTGAGCCTGCTATATCAGATATAACACGTGCGCCAAGCGCCGAAGAAAGTATAGCGGCGGCAATAAGCGGTGAGCAGTTAGATACGAAGCAACGCCGAATATCAGATTTTGTTGAAAAACATTTTCCTGAAATAACGCTTAAATTCAGCGACAATATGACTAAAGGCGGTTTGTGGGATTCTGAAAGTAAAACACTTTTGCTTAATACCAATCAAACGGTAGCGGGTATGTATACCGAGGTGCTAAAGCACGAATTTATGCACCGACTTGAAAGTAAAAGATTGTATCAGGAATTTAAGCAGTTTTTGTTTAACAAAGACATTGCTTTTGGTGTATGGGCAAAGGTGCAGTGTAAGGTACACGGTATAGAACTAACACAAAATGCTACGGCAAGAGAAGCCATAAGTAAGCTTACGGACTATTACTATAACAGCGTAAAGAATGATATGTCTATCGCTAAAAAATACCGTGATGCTTTTACAATGGACGATGCTCAGCGCGAAATGGTAGCCGACTTTTTTGGTGAAATAATGTTTAACGGTGAAAAGTACCGAACACAAACGGCGCAGGCTTTGGCGGATGAATCATTTATAACATTGTTTGACGAAAGTGAGATTGCCGATTTTGAAGCAAGCAGTATGGCGGCGCTCGCAGAGATAGCCGAATATAAGCCCAACATATTCCAGCAGATTGTGGATTGGGTAAAGCGCATTATACTAAAACTGCGTGGCACACGAATAAAGGCTGACGCTATACTTGCCGACGA
>CAZVWG010000139.1:0-1801 GCA_964630675.1 uncultured Ruminococcus sp. | reverse complement strand
ATGACGAGCTTCAGCAAGAAGTTGAATATTACCGTTATGAGTGGTACGATATGGCAGGCGCTACCGTCGAGTTTACTGACGGCACCGTTGTCAGCGTGCCAAATCTGTGGAACAGTGTAGAATATAACGGCGAATATTATTCGTTTGATTGGAATGACAACCAATACGGCAACCCTTGGACTGTTGGTAATACCTACTACGTTACCGCAACCTTTATGGGCAAAGAGGTAGAGATTCCCGTTACAATTACCGAAAGTCCTGTTAAATCTATCGAGATACTTTCGGTAACACCGATAAAGGAAACCGAGTATAGTTATATAGACGAATTTGGCAGCAAGCATTATTACACACCTAATTTCACATACAAAATCAACTTTAAGGACGGAACATCCTTAACCCGTGAATATTATAACTACTATGAAGATCATCGGATTACGGTATCTTATTCAGATTACGAAAATCCTTGGACTGTTGGCGGCGAAAATCTTGTTACAGTAAGAATAGGCAAGGCTACAACCACCTTCTCGGCAATAATTACCGAAGTTAAGGATTGGGAATACATAGAACAAAACGGCGGATTGTTTATAACAAACTGCGGCATTACAGATTACGAAATCACCGTACCCGAAGAAATCGACGGCAAACCCGTTATAGGCATTATGGATATGGGCGACTGCTTGTGGCACGCTTATACAATCACCATACCGGATTCGGTTACATATATTTCAAGTGAAGCATTTTCAAACGGTCGTTATCTTGATACCATTAACATAGGCTCAGGCATTACAACACTTGACCCCGATGCCTTTGCGTACTGTTATAATCTTTATGAAATAAATGTTTCGGAAGAAAACGAGTATCTGTGCTCTATTGACGGCATTGTATATAACAAATCGGGCGATACCCTAGTGGTTTACCCACGCGGCAGATACGACACATACTATCTGCCCGACGATGTAGTAAATGTAGATATACTTTTCACAAAAGACTACTATCGTGATGTATATTATGAATTCAGCGAGAATTCAAAAGCGCTTACCGAAGAAGACGGTATCACATACAATGCGTCAAAAACCATCGTTATAAAATGCGATCCTGAAAAAACAGGTAGCTATGATATGCCCGATACCGTAACCGATATAAATGCATTTGCCTTCAGCGGATCGAGTCTCTCTTCTATAACGGTTTCTGACAATGTAAGCGAGATTGTGTACAATGCATTCTCTTACTGTAACAATCTTGAAACCATTTCACTGCCCGATACGCTCACCTCTATAGGTGAGGCAGCATTCTTTGAAAGCAACCTTAAAAATCTTACCCGACTTCCAAGCGAACTGACCGAAATCGGCTATAACGCTTTTTCGGGCACGAATTTGAACTCTATTGTTATTCCTTCGGGTGTTTCCGAGATTGGTGAATGCGCATTTGCATATTCTTCACTTGAAAACGTAACACTTTCAGAAGGCGTCAAGGTTGTTGGTTGGGGCGCATTTATGGGTGCGAATATTACCAGCCTAAAAATTCCGAATTCGCTAATTGAGATAAATGGCTCTGCATTTTTAGGTACACAGCTTACCACTGTTACCCTGCCTAAAAATATTGAATATATCGGCGCATCTGCATTTGCTTATTCGCCTTTGTCAAAGGTTATTTTTAATAGCGAAGAGGTATACATTGGACACAATGCTTTCAGAGGATGTCCGCTTGATAAAACTACTCTTAGCAATGGTATCGTTTACTTTGGCAAATATGCCTTTGCGGGCAACTCAATGACCAGTGTTAAAATCCCCGACAGTGTTAC
>CAZVWG010000138.1:0-1810 GCA_964630675.1 uncultured Ruminococcus sp. | reverse complement strand
TATTATTTAATACAAATGTTATAGATGAAAATACATATAAAAAACACAGAAACCTATTTACTTTTTTAAAAATCTATGTTATTTTAATCATATAAAATTTTAAGGAGTTTTTATATGGAAAACAAAATCCCCGTAGCACCACAGTATATCAAAGATTTTGAGCAGTTAGGCTTTGGTATGTTTGTGCATTACGGTCTATATTCACAGCTCAACAGCGGCGAATGGACCTACAAATATAAGTTTAACGGTCAGAATATGGAAGAGTATCAAAAACTTGCCGAAACCTTTGATTGTGTAGGTATGCACGATATAGTTTCTACCGCAAAGGCGGCAGGCTGCAAGTACATTTGCCTTACTACCCGTCATCATGAAGGCTTTTCCCTTTACGACCCATGCGGACTTTCTGACTTTAACTCGCTTAATTCGCCTGCGGGTCGCGATATAATTGCCGAATTTGTAGACGAATGTCGCAAGGTAGATATTGTACCATTTTTTTATCACACAACGCTCGACTGGCATCATCCCGATTTTGAAAATGATTTTGACTCTTATCTTGATTACCTGTACAAGAGCGTTGAAATTCTTTGCACAAAGTACGGTAAAATCGGCGGTATGTGGTTTGATGGTAACTGGTCAAAGCCTGATGCTGATTGGAAAGAAGACAAGCTTTACAAAATGATTCACCGCTATCAGCCTGAGGCTATGGTTATTAACAACACAGGTCTTAATGCGCGCGGTGAAATGGGCAACTGCGAGATTGACTCGGTTACATTTGAGCGTGGTATGGCAGAGCCTCTTGACCGTCGTGGCAAGCCAAAATATATGGCTGGCGAAATGTGCGAAACGCTTTGTGACCACTGGGGTGTTGCCGATGACATAAACTTTAAACCTGTAAAAACACTTATTGAAAGCCTTTGTAATTGCCGCAAGGTAGGCGCAAACTTTTTGCTTAACATTGGACCTAATCCCGACGGTACAGTACCTACCATGCAAAAAGGCATTATGGAGTGTATCGGTCGCTGGATGAACACCTACGGTACTGCTATTTACAACGGCAGACCATATATTACCTATAGCGATAAAAAGGAATTTGTTCTTAAAGATATCAAGGATGAAAAAACCGCATATATATTTAAGTTTGATTTAGGCTTTGGCACCGGCGACGTAAATGTATCGCTCGGTTTTGAAGAAGGCGGCGCAAATGCGCTCGACAAGTTTGACCGTGAAATTGAGTCTATTAAATGGATGGACAACGGCGAACAGCTTGAGTTTTCTCAAAAGGATGATAAGGTACTTGTAAACTTTACAGGCTTCTCTTACGGACAAAGCCTATGTGTACGTGTAGCAGAGGTTAAATTTAAATAAGCATAAAATTTTTACATAGTATAATATTCTTTCGCTTCGAAATACTAAATTTAAAAGGAGCGATGCTATGAATACTAATGAGCTTATCAAAAACACACTTGATGAGATACCAAAAACTAACACTAACGCCAAAAAAATTGTAGGTCTTGTAAAGCAAGGCGGCAAAGTAACAGGATATAAATTATCAGATGACAGTATAGTTACCAAAACGCAAGCCGTAGATATGGCAAAGCTAGGGCAGATTGCGGGTGTGGGTATCGCACACCGCAAGAATAGTGAATACCTAAAATCAATCCCCGACGGCAGCGAAAACAATAATCTTGGCAATCTACCGAGTGTATCGATGAAATAAAAATGGTGAGGAATTAGCGTGATACTCCAAACGGAGTGTCACGCAACTCTATTCGCCTAACGGCGAGTTATATTGCTTCGCAGTGATATTATG
>CAZVWG010000137.1:0-1943 GCA_964630675.1 uncultured Ruminococcus sp. | reverse complement strand
TAAAATTTTAATATCACTAATTATATATTTCTAAAGGAGGAATTATAGTGAAAAAATTATTAGCAATTGTTTTGTCAATTGCAATGTTGGTAATGGCAATGCCGTTTAGTGTATTTGCCAGTGAAGCAACCGTTGCAACAGACACATGGACAGGTGGCAATACTAAGCCTACCACACTTGATGCTGATGGTACAACGATTATCATCAACACACCTGAAGAGCTTGCTTGGATAGCTCTTTACGGAGGTGATGAAACAGCAGGTAATACCTACAAGGTAGCCGACAACAAAGTATTTAATATGAACGGCTTTGAGGGCATTACTCCTACATCTACTGCAGCTGATCTTAAGACAGCAACAGCAACAGGTACAGAATGGTACAATGAAAGTGTATCTAACTGGAACTCAACCGGTACATACACGAGCTTCCAAGGTAATTTTGACGGTAATGGAGTAATCATTTACAATCTTAATGCTCGAGGCGATAATCATGCAGGCTTGTTCCCACAAATAAGAAGCGTGAACAATTCTTTAGATAATATTTATATTAAGGTATCTGCATTTAAGGGAATTAACTTGGGTGCCATTGTTGGTAATGCTTTTGGCAATGGCTATAATATGGAGGTTAGCGGTTGTTCTGTTGAAAATTGTTATTTCTACAGCACTGCTGCAGAAACAGAGAGATTATCTGCAGGCTCATTTGTAGGTTTCTCTGAACATATGGGTGTTTCTATCAACAATTGCTATGCTGCCAATAATGAATTTGACGCTACAAGTCTTAAATATTATGGTGGTTTTATAGGCGATGTAACAAAATGGGGAAATGCAATATCATTTTCTAATTCAATTTCTATTGGTTCATCACCATTCCCGTCAGTTAGAGATGGCGTAGCTCTTACTACTGACACAAAACTTGAGAACAGTTCTTGGAACAATGTGTATAGTGACACTGCTACACCGGATAGCGCTTTTGACAATGCTAAATCAGGCATTTCGGTACTTGGTACCACAGATATGACAGGTTCGGCAGCGGTTGAAAATATGTCGGGTCTTGGTTGGTATGTTAACTGGGTTCCAGGTGCTGAGGGTGAATATCCTGAACTTTATTTAGCAGATTACGACTACTGGCAGGGCGGTTCTGATACCGAATGGGAGCAGGACGAAGACGGTAATTACATAATCTCTACCGCAGACGAGCTTTACGGTATGGTATATAGCGAAGGCATGGTAAATGGTGAGCCTGCAAACTTTAAGGTAGCTGACGGCATAAAGGAAATATATCTTTCACCAATTAAGGCTGCTATTGATAACGGAGTTTCTGCCGAAAGCATTCTCTTATCCGTTGCTGCTTCATCAAACAACTGGAACAACGGAATAGACGGTAGCTACAGTGCCGATGACGGTTTTGTAGGTAGCTTTGACGGTAACGGTGTTACCATCTATGGTATGAAGGCTGTTAACACATTTGAAGTAGGCTTTATACCATCGGTTAAGAATGCAGGTCAGACCACCACAATTAAGAATGTTGCATTTAAATATTCTTATGTTGAAAGCCAGTCAAACAATCCTACCGCAGCTGTAGTTGTAGGTGTTGTTGGTATAGATAATACAGCGAATGGCACTGTGCTTAATTTTGAAAAGGTACGTGTTGAAAATGCGTACTTTGTAAAAAATGAAACAGTTGCATATCCTGGTAATCGTGCAGGCTTGTGCTCGCAAGTAAGAAAATCTGCACTGAATGTAAATAATTGCTTTGTTGCAGATTTCTACGGTCCTGCAACAGCAGCGGGTATTTGTGTAGGCTCAAACGATCAGACACTCCTTTCGTTTAAAAACAGCGTATGTGTTAATACTACTGTAAAGAATTATGAGTGGCCTGCAACATATGAAAATCTCTATTCAACATTAGAGGGCGAAAACTGGAGATATGCAAATGTTGCTTCC
>CAZVWG010000136.1:0-2033 GCA_964630675.1 uncultured Ruminococcus sp. | reverse complement strand
ACCCGCCGCCTGAGCAGAAATCCCGTTTTATTATCTTGTAGGGTTATATAAGCCAAGATACACGCACAAGGCAGAACGTAGCATTTAAATTATTTCTCGTCTATTTCAAAAAGGTCTTGAAGTCGGTCCACAAAAGCATCGGCAACGGTTTCGTACTCATCATCGTCTTCAATTTCATAAAAATATTCTTCGCCGTTTTCTTCGCCGACCTTAACTATTACCAATTCGCCTGAATCGTCAAGCATAGCCTGCGGGTCCTCGTATTGCGGAAGCAAAGCCAAGTATCTTGCGGTATCGGTCTCAATTGCGTCTAAAACCTCAAAATTATACTCTTTGCCGTCATCATCGGTAAGGGTAATAAGATCAGGATTATATTCTTCATTTTTAATGTTGTCACTCATAATTTTATCCTCCGAAACATACATATTACCAAACATTGTACCTTCATATTTTACCCTAAAATTTGCTTTCAGTCAATAGAATAGTTTTCCTTTTGTGCAAAAAAGCAAAAACTGTATTGCTTTTTTAGAAATTTATACAAAATACATAAAAGTTATTAACTTTTTCTTGACAACTTGTGGATAATGCCTTATAATAAAGGCGAAGAGAAAAGAAAGGAGCGGCAAAACGCTATGAGGGAAACTCCACCTGCACATTCAAAAAAATAAAATGAAAGGCGTGAGTCCAATGTACAGGTAAGCCTGTAAACCCGAAAACTATAATTTTAGAAAAGGACTGAGTCCAAAGGTTTAATTAACTTTTAACTCAAAACTATAAAAAAGCAAAGGAATGAGTCCGAAAGTTTAGTTAGTTTTATTTTGAAAAACTAAAATTTACAGACGGTGAGTCCGATGTACAGTTAAAATTAAATGAAATTATTTTTGTTCAAATTCACATAGAGATAAACCCAATAGGTATAAATTAGGCTCTCATAGGCACGACCTGTGAGAGCTTTTTCGATGCATATTTGGAATATGCAATTGCAGCCAAGACCTATGATTTTAATTATTTAAGATTCTTCCTTACTCCGTTCGTCTGAATGACAGCCAGGTTCTTGCAACCTCTCTCACTCCGTCACCTAACGGTGACATCTCCCTCGTCAGAGGGAGATGGATCTGGCAAAACCGCAGGTTTTGACTGAGGGATTCTTAGCGGTGGAGGGAGAGAGCAAGGTATTATAACGCTTTGTCTAACGACAGATATCGTAGGGGCGATTCACGAATCGCCCGAAAACAAATTGAATTCAGACGGTCAAATTGTCGATTTATAAACAAATTAAATGATGGATTTAAATTGATAATTGACAAATATATTATAATGCCAAATCATATTCATTTGATTGCTGTTATCGAAAATAACGAACGGGCGATTCGTGAATCGCCCCTACAACAAAAACGTGCGTTAATTTCAAAGGCTATAGGATATTTAAAGATGAATGTATCACGTGATATTCATAAAAACGGATATACCAAAAATATTTTGCAGCGTTCATTTCACGACCATATTATACGTGACCATAATGATTGTTTAAAAATTTGGAACTATATTGATACAAATTCGCAAAATTGGGCAGAAGATAAATTTTATGTTTAATAAGGCTTCGAATATTTTTGTTGTGTTTTAAATAAAAGAGTAGTAAAATTGTTTTGTATAAAAAATTATGTGTTTACAGGGGAATATTAAAATGAAAAAACTGTTATCACTTTTGCTTACAATAATGCTGATTATATCGGCAATACCGCTTGGTGTGTTTAGCTTTACTGTCGGTGCGGAATCATATACCGAGGGTTATTATACCTATACGGTATCGAATGGTGCCGTTACCATAACCGCTTGCGACACTTCAATCAGTGGTTCTGTGACCATACCGTCAACTTTTGGCGGTTATCCCGTTACAAGTATAGGCGATTATGCATTTCGTTATTGCACCAGCCTTACAAGTATAACCATCCCCGACAGTGTTACAAGTATAGGTAGTTATGCATTTTATTATTGCACCAGCCTTACAAGTGTAACAATCGGTGACAGTGTTA
>CAZVWG010000135.1:0-2107 GCA_964630675.1 uncultured Ruminococcus sp. | reverse complement strand
GACCTATTTTTCAATCCTCTCTTCCGTTACATTTGTTCAGTTTTCAGGGTGTGAGCCCTTTTAAGTGACAATCGAACCAGTCACCTATATGCACCATTAGCTCAGTTGGTAGAGCACCTGACTCTTAATCAGGGTGTCCCGGGTTCGAGTCCCTGATGGTGCACCATTTGAGTAAAACGCATACGCGTGGATATATGTGGCCCGTTGGTCAAGTGGCCTAAGACTCCGGCCTCTCACGCCGGCAACACGAGTTCGAATCTCGTACGGGTCACCAATTTTTATCATATTTTGCATTAAACAGTGCATACTGTTTAATATATAAGTGCCTTGTGGCACGACAAATATGCCTTAATAGCTCAGTCGGTAGAGCACTCGGCTGTTAACCGAGTTGTCGTAGGTTCGAGTCCTACTTGAGGCGCCATAGTTGGTGTTGATTGCGGTGAGGGTCCACCTGTTCCCATACCGAACACAGAAGTTAAGCTCACTTGCGCTGAAGATACTTGGCGGGCAGCTGCCTGGGAAAATAAGTAGATGCCAACACAAAAAAGACTTGATGAATTTTCATCAAGTCTTTTTTAGTTATATTCGCCTAAAGGCGAGTTGTATTGGTTCCCAGTGATATTTGGACTAAAGTCCAAGTGATATTCGCTTCGCGAGTTTTGTTGGCGAATGTAATATCACTGAAACCGTAGGTTTCAATATCACACTGCGCAAAGCACAGAATATCACTTTTCCCATTCTTCTCTCAAAATCGCATACAATCTTTTGTTCCCAATACTACCATCTTTTTGATGATAGAATCGGCGGAGGGTACCTTCGTGTTTCATACCGATTTTTTCCATAACTCTGTATGAACCTACGTTCCTTTCGTCGCAACCCGATGATATGCGGTCGAAACCTACTTTACTAAAAAGGTAATCAACAACTGCCTTTGCGGCTTCGGTCATAATACCTTTATTCCAATAGGGTATATCTAACTGCCAGCCTAAATGACAACTAAAACACTCATTATCAACTTTAACAATACTTATACTGCCGATTACTTTGCCATTGTATTCAATTGCCCAGTTGTATATTTGATTAGATTCATATCCCTTTACCCAACTTTCAAGCAATGCGCGTGTGTGTTCGGGCGATTCGTGTGGCTTGTAAGAAAGATATTTAACAACTTCAGGGTTGCTTGCAAAGGTAAACATATCTTTATAATCGTCTATGACAAATCTTCTTAATGTTAAGCGTTCTGTAACGATAGGTTCGGTTCCCAAGTGGTTTAATGGTTTCATAGATTCGTGTTCAGTCACAATTATCACCTCATTTAATATTTTACTTATTTTAACACAACAGCAAAGCCAAGTCAATATAGGTTAATTTTGATTGAGTTTTACAAAACAGTATAGTATAATTACATAAACCAATATAATTGAGGTGTAAATAAATGAAGGCAATTCTTTTCGACTTTGACGGTGTTTTAACTATTGATAAATACGGCTCGGACTCTATTTTAAGATATTTAGCAGAAAATACACCCGTATCAATCGACGTGCTCAAAAGAGAATATTATAAAATTAACCGCGGTTTGCTTAACGGTGAGTATACTCATAAAGATATTTGGGCGGATTACTGCAAAAATGTGGGGTTTGATATTGATTTTCAAATACTAATTGATTCATTTATAAACACTCCACTTGATAATGAAATGCTTTCACTTGTTCGCGAACTGAAAACAAAATATAAAATCGGTATGATTACCGATAACAAGGTTGATAGGATTACTGAAATTCTTAGATTTCATAATTTAACCGATTTGTTTGACGTTGTAACCATATCGGCAGAGTGCGAGTGTGGTAAAAACGATAGAAAGATTTTTGATATAACTCTTGAATCTCTTGGTGTTGAACCAAACGACTGTGTTTTTATAGATAACTCTGAAAAGAATTTGGTTGTACCACAAGAATTAGGCATACATACAATTCTGTTTGATGATGAAAATCGTGATATAGAAGAATTTAAAAATCATCTTAATAAATTACTGTAAAAATAAAACCACCTATCTGAAGTGAACCCCAAAGTTTAGACAAAATTAAATATTAAATTGCTTGTGAATGAG
>CAZVWG010000134.1:0-2427 GCA_964630675.1 uncultured Ruminococcus sp. | reverse complement strand
GCAGAGGTCATGGTTCCGGCAACGGTAAAACTGCCGGTAAAGGTCACAAGGGTCAAAAGGCTCGTGCCGGTCACGGTATGAGAATTGGCTTTGAAGGCGGTCAGATGCCTCTTCAGAGACGTGTACCAAAGCGTGGCTTTAATAACATTTTTGCTGAAGAATGGATTGCAATCAACGTAGCAGCCCTCGAAGTTTTTGAGGATGGCGCAACAGTTGATGCAGCTGCTTTGGCAGAAAAGAACATTATTAAAAAGGCTGATAAGCCTGTAAAAGTTTTGGGCAATGGTAAGCTTACAAAGAAGCTTACAGTTAACCTTAACGCATTCTCTGCATCTGCTGCAGAAAAAATTAACGCTGCAGGCGGAAAGGCAGAGGTGATCTGAGAATGTTGGAAACTTTAAGAAATGCTTGGAAGGTAAAGGAGCTTCGTAATAAGATTCTTTTTACTCTCCTTATAATCGTGATTTTCCGCATAGGCTCAGTTATTCCGGTTCCTTATATCAATCCTGATATGATTGCGGCAGCAACCAGTGACAACAGCTTTTTTAGCTACTTGTCAATATTAACTGGTGGCGGTCTTGAATACGGTGCTATTTTTGCAATGTCAATTACTCCGTATATCAATGCTTCAATTATTATTCAGCTACTTTGTGTAGCTATTCCTTACCTTGAGCGTCTTTCAAAGGAAGGCGAAGAAGGTCAGAAAAAGCTTGCTACAATTACACGTTACACCACAGTAGTTTTAGCGCTTATACAGGGTATTGCTTATTTCTTTTATTTGAAAGCAAGCAACTGCTTGAGCGTAACAAGCGGTATTTGGTTTGCGGCAATCGTTATAGTTTTAACCTTTGCAGCGGGCTCGGCTGTGGTAATGTGGCTAGGCGAGCAAATTGACGTTAAGGGTATAGGCAATGGTATTTCAATACTTCTTTTTGCCGGTATACTTTCACGTGGTCCGCAGGCGTTTGCTGCATTGTGGACATACTGGACTGAATATGATCAGTATTTTGCAGTAATCGGTATTGTTGTTGCTTTCTTAGCAATTATCGCGTTCATCGTTTGGATGACTCACGCAGAACGTCGCATTCCGGTTCAGTATGCAAAGCGCGTTGTGGGTAATAAGATGTATGGCGGTCAAAACACACATATTCCGATCAAGGTGAATATGTCCGGTGTTATGCCTGTAATATTTGCTTCGTCAATTTTGATGCTTCCCACAATGATTCTTAGCTTTATGAATAATACAACAACTTCATTTGCTAAGTTCTTGTCGCTTTTCAGCACTCAGGGTGTTTTCTACGCAGTAATTTATTTCTTAATGATAATTGCATTTGCTTACTTCTATGCAACTATCCAGTTTAATCCCGTAGAAATGGCAAACAATCTTCGTAAAAACGGTGGTGCAATACCCGGTATTCGTCCAGGTAAATCAACTTCCGATTTTATTTCAAAAATCTTGTCAAGAATAACCTTGATGGGTGCGCTTTTCTTGAGCGTAATCGCAATTCTTCCTATAATCATTGGTAATGTTGGTCAAATCAACATTTCACTCGGTGGTACTTCGGTACTTATTATGGTTGGTGTTGCGCTTGACACAGTTAATAATCTTGAGTCTCAGATGATGATGCGTCATTATAAGGGATTCTTAGATTAAAGGAGTATTATAAATGAAGCTCGTTCTTTTAGGAGCCCCTGGTGCCGGAAAGGGTACACAGGCAGAGATAATCTCTGAGAAATACAATATTCCTACCATCTCGACCGGCAACATTATTCGTGCTGCACTTAAAAACGGTACTGAGATGGGGTTAAAGGCTAAAGCTTATATAGATAGTGGCAGACTTGTTCCTGATGATGTTGTAATAGGCATCATTAAGGAACGACTGGCACAATCGGACTGTAAAAACGGATTTATACTTGATGGATTTCCCCGCACTATTCCGCAAGCAGAGGCACTTGACGGCATGAAAATCGCTATTGACGCGGCATTGTCACTTGAAGTGGCTGACCGCGAAATAGTGAAGCGTATGTCAGGTAGACGCGTTTGTGAAAAGTGTGGTGCAAGTTATCATATCGAGTTTAAACAGCCCAAATCAGAAGGTGTTTGTGATGCTTGTGGCGGTGCGCTTGTTATTCGAAAGGATGATGAGGCAGACACTGTTCTTGATAGACTTGATGTATATCATAAACAGACTGAGCCGCTAAAAAGCTATTACAAAGAGGCAGGCAAATTGCTTACTGTTTGTGGTCAGAGCAAGGTAGAGGATACCACCGCTCTGGTGCTTGCCGCTCTTTTGGAGATATAAGCTATGATAGTCCTTAAAAACGGCCGCGAGCTAAAGGTAATGCGAGAAGCTTGCAGAATATCGGCCGAAGCATTAAAATTAGCAGGCAGTGCGGTAGAGCCGGGTGTAACAACAGCCGAGCTTG
>CAZVWG010000133.1:0-2445 GCA_964630675.1 uncultured Ruminococcus sp. | reverse complement strand
GTGCCAAAAGTTCACATTTTAAAGCATACTATCCTTACGGAACCGTGGCATATGATGAGGTGCTCTTTTGTATCATACTTTTGACGGACAAAAGTCAGCCATAGGGCATCGTTCGCAATGTGTTTTGCGCGCAGTACATATATCACGACCAAAAAGCACTGTTCTATGACAAAAATCATTTGACTTATCGGGCGGTAACAGCTTGCGCATCGCATTTTCTACTTTAAGCGGGTCGCTTGTTTTTACAAACCCCAAACGATTGCAAAGCCTTATGAAATGCGTGTCGGTAACAACGGCAGGCTTACCGTAAATATCGCCGCAGACTAAATTTGCGGTTTTTCTGCCAACACCGGGCAGGCGTGTCAACAGCTCAATAGTATCGGGAACTTTACCGTCAAAATCACTCATTATCATATTCGCAATGCCGACAAGGTCGCGCGCCTTTGTTTTATAAAGACCGCAGGTTTTTATAAGCTCTTCTACATCTTCTACTGCCGCTTTTGACATAGCCTCAGCATCAGGGTATTTTGCAAAAAGCGTTGGTGTTACAATATTAACGCGCGCATCGGTACATTGTGCTGAAAGTCGTGTTGCAATAAGCAGCTGAAAAGCGTCGTCGTAATTGAGCGAGCATATCGCATCGGGATACAAATTTTCGAGTGCCTCTACCGCTTTTATTACTCTTATTTTCTTATCCATTAGCAATATCCGCGAGTTTTAAGTCGCCCTTTTTAATAAGATTTAATTTTCTCATGGCCTCTGATATTCCAAGACACACAACAGCAGGGAGTACGAAATGCATAATCACAATCTCAAGCAATGCCACAACAGGCGATGCGCCTGCCTCTACCATAGCGCCATAAGCCGCAAACTGACCCACAAGACCCGCAGAGCCCATACCCGAACCTACAGGAGTGCTTACCATTTTAAGAAGCGCCGATGATACAGGACCTAATATCGCGCTTGCTAAAATGGACGGCAACCAGATTATAGGCTTGCGAACGATGTTAGGCATCTGAAGCATTGATGTTCCCACGCCCTGAGCGATAAGTCCGCCTACCTTGTTTTCACGGTAAGAAATCACTGCAAAGCCTACCATATTGCAACAACAGCCTATGGTTGCGGCGCCTGCCGCAAGACCTGTAATTCCCATAGATATACCAATAGCCGCCGATGAAATAGGCAGCGTAAGCAGTATTCCCATTATAACAGATACCAGCATACCGCCTATAATGGGGCTGTTTTCAACATTTATATTTACAAGGTTGCCAAGCCACAGCATAGCCGCAGATATGTAAGGTCCTACCAAATAACCGGCAGCCGCGCCTGTAAGAATACAACAAAGCGGTGTGAGTATAATTTCAAGCTTGGTTTTACCCGACACTATACCGCCAATCTCTATAGCTACATACGCTGCAATAAATGCTCCTAGTGGCTCTCCCGGAGCGCCAACATTAAAGCCTTCAATCGCCATATTAGGAAACGCGCCAACCATACCCGCAACGGCGGCAGAAATGGAAGTCAGAGGCGAAGCCTTTAACTTTACCGCAACACCGACGCCAATACCCGCGCCCGTTATGGTTTTTGCAACACTACCCATAGCGGTAAAATATGCACCCACGGTATTATCGCCTATAATAGAGCCTATCTGACAAATAATGGTGCCTATTATAAGGGTAGAAAAAAGACCGTAAGCCATACCCGAAAGTCCGTCAATGAACAGACGGTTTAAATACTTTTTAATCATCGTTTTCATCCTCCCGGCTTGATGAATTTCTTTAAATTTAACACAATTATAGTACAATCTTTTTTTACAGTCAAGTAAACATTATACTACTATGCTTGATATATTGAAATACTAAATTTTTTGTGATACAATAAATAAAAAGGTTGAGGAGATATTTATGAAAAAACAAGAAATTTACACACCACTATTTGAAACAGAAGACCCTGATATAAAAAAAGTTACTTGTCAACACTGCGGAAAAGCAGTCAAGGAAACACACATAAATCAAGATGGTATTTGTATTGAATGTATAATGAATAATAAAATTAATTCAAACAATGGTTATTCACTTCCCAATGAAAAACTTTTTGCATCTTTTCTTCAGCAATATAAGCAATATTTAAAATCAAGGCCGAAAAGTCCGGCTGCAGGTTCTTTGGTAGGCGCTGCTGGCGCGGCGTTTGGATTGCTTGGAGCAGCTGCTATGAGCGTTGCCACAAATGCATCACAATCGCCCGGTACAAATCCAAGGTTTGATTTGATTAATAAAAAAATCAAGCCTTCCTCCTTTGAAAAATGTAATAAAATGATCATCACCATAAGAGATGAGTCTTGGGTTTGTCCATGCTGTAACAATGATAATTCCGGTGCGCATTTTTGTAAAGTTTGCGGTGTGTATCCAAAATTTAAATTAGAAGATTAAAAATAAATCCCCGAAT
>CAZVWG010000132.1:0-2535 GCA_964630675.1 uncultured Ruminococcus sp. | reverse complement strand
TACGCTTTCGCGTATGAAATATTTGCTACGCAAATGTTAAGAGGCGAATTTTATTTCACTTTTTGCGTTAGCAAAAAATTTCATAATCCGCAAGGATTATTTCATATTTTTCTTAAGAAAAATATTTCATTTAAAACTTAGGTGTTTTGTCACCTAACTTTTAAATGAAACATATAAATACGTTTATATTAAAATCTTGTCAGTGAGTGTCAGTTTAACTTCCTTTATAATAATTACAGATATTTAAAAGGAGGTTTATTTATGGACATATTTCTATATTTATTATTGCAACTACTTAACGGCTATAAGTGGGAACCTATTTTTGCTAATAGCAGTAAATACAAAAACTGGATAGCTGTTTTAGATCTTAAAACATGCTATGTTTGTCGTAAAATGCACGGTAAGATTTGGCTTATAAAAGAAAAGCCTGAAACAGAGCCCCCTGTACACGATCGTTGTAGATGTGAAATTCTTGCGATGAAAACTGTTGAAGCAGGCACTGCCACAATCAATGGCGAAAACGGTGCTGATTACACATTAAAAAAACGAGGGCAAATTGCCAGATTATTATTTGACCAGTGCCGATGCTAAAGCAAATGGTTGGATACCCGAAATAGCAAATTTATCAATAGCTTGTCCGGATAAGATGATATTCGGCGGAGAATACAAAAATCGTAATAGCCATTTACCAAGTAAAGAGGGTCGTATTTGGTATGAAGCAGACATAAATTACAGATTTGGTTATAGAAATAATCAAAGAGTTGTTTACTCAAACGATGGGTTAATCTTTGTAACCTATGACCACTACCAAACATTTTTTGAAATTGTATAGGAGGAATTGAAAATGGAAAACAATTATAACGATTATCACGCTTTTAAAGAAATAACTGAAAATCCTATAATACTGGATTTTTCAAAGTGCAAATATTTAGGCGAAATTCATTTAATGCTTAAAGAAAAATTTGGGTTGCCCGATTATTATGGCGAAAACTGGGACGCTCTTTGGGATTGTCTCAGATACTTATTTGACGATGAAGAATATATTGTTGAACTACACAATTTAGATTCATTAGATAAAGAGTTACAAGAAGAATGCAAACTAATGTTAGAAGTTTTTGACGATGTACGTAATGAAACACCAAATTTTTCATATAAAATTATATCATAAAATTTTTGTGTGAGTTCAAACATATAGCAATCAACCTTAAGTGACTTCGGATTCCTTCAGTTCTTCAAAGAAAAAAATTAAATTCGCCTACAGCGAATGAAATCGCTTTGCGATGAAATACGCTTTCGCGTATGAAATATTTGCTACGCAAATGTTAAGAGGCGAATTTTATTAAAAACAAAAGCATCAGCGGTGGTATTTATTATAACAACAATGGTCATTTACCAAACAAGAGTGGTCGGATATGGTATGAAGCCGATATTAATTATAAATCCGGTCGGCGCAACTCACAAAGAATACTATGGTCAAATGATGGTTTGATATTCGTAACCTATGACCACTACGAAACATTTTATGAAATTATAAAGGAGAATTAAAATGAAAATAATAGAACTTGATTTAAATGGTTGTAAATATTGGTATGATTTACACGAACGCATAAGAGTGGCCTTTGATTTTCCAGATTGGTATGGTAAAAATTGGGATGCATTTTGGGATCTTTTGTGGAGTGAATGCGATGCTGATAAAGTAATTATTAAGGGTGAAGAAAGTTTGCACGACGACTTTAAAAAAGAAATGCCTATTATGCACGAAATATTAGAGAGGAATTCCGTCTTTAGAAAAGAAAACAATTTAAACGAATTTTCTTTTGAAATAATTTAAAAAAGGTAAATACAAATGAAAAAAGCAATATTAGATTTTACAAACTGCAAATATTACGATGATTTGCATGAAACAATTAAAAAATCTTTGAATTTTCCTGATTATTACGGAAAAAATTTAGATGCATTTTGGGATTGTATTAGTTGCGATTGTGACATAAACTTTATTACTATAATTGGAAGCGAAAAAGTTGCTGACGATTTAAAATCAACTATTAAACAAATTATTGATATGTTAGAAGAAAATAAACAAGAATGGGCAGATTCTGATTGCCCCTTTGATTATGAAGTAATAAGTTAAATTTTTATTAAAATATTTGAGTTCAAACATATAGCAATCAACCTTAAGTGACTTCGGATTCCTTCAGTTCTTCCAAGAAAAAAATTAAATTCGCCTACGGCTAGTGAAATCGCTTTGCGATGAAATACGCTTTCGCGTATGAAATATTTGGCTTGCGCCAAATGTGTTGGAGGCGAATTTTATTTCATATTTTGACAGAGTCAAAATATTTCATTATAAATCTCAGTTCAACCTCCTTTATAATAATTATAGATATTTAAAAGGAGGTTGTTTATGGATATATTTTTATATTTATTATTACAACTACTTAACGGCGATAAGTGGGAACCTGTTTTTTTCTAACAGCAGCAAGTACAAAATTTACAATTTTGTTGTTGAATTAATTGTTTATTTATTATATAATG
>CAZVWG010000131.1:0-2550 GCA_964630675.1 uncultured Ruminococcus sp. | reverse complement strand
TTTTGTAGTTTTTACCACTTAACGCTTCGGCGATTTTAGGATTTAGTTCCCAACCCTTTGTGCCCTTTATACAATGTGGTACGGGCAGCTTTTTACCCTCTAAGGTATCCATATAGTTATCAAAATGTGTGTCATAGGTTACAAAAATATCGCCGTCAAAGCTTTTGATTTTCTCGGCAGCATTATCTATTATGGCGACCGCTTCGGGTGTACCCAACGCGCCGTCTACAAAATCGTTTTGAATATCTACTACAACTAAAAGCTTTTTCATAAAAACACTTCCTTTAAATTCATTATACCGCTGTTTTTAAAAATTTCAATATGCCGCAGTTATATATTTTTCGTGACATTTGTCGCTTTTTGTGTTAATATGTTTTTTGAGGTGAGATTTATGTTTTTAGATACCGTTGAAACCATCCCTGAGGGTGTTGGTTTCGATCTTTTTGGCAAAACGCATTTGATATGGCTTAGCGCTTTTGTTGTTGTGGCAATAGCATTATCGCTTGTTTATCGCCGTCTTTCGCCCAAGACTCGCAATATTTTTCGAATTGCTGTGGCATCTCTTATAATTGCGGACGAGATATATAAATGGATCTTCCTTTTTATCGGTGACCGATACGAACACAGTTACCTACCGCTTCATTTATGTAGCATAAATGTCTTTTTGGTTGCCTTTCATATTTTTAAAAGGTCAAAGCTTGTTGAGAATTTTCTCTACGCAATTTGTGTTCCTGCGGCAATTATAGCACTGCTGACACCGTCGTGGACAGCACTGCCACCAGGCAACTTTATGCACATTCACAGCTTTACCATACACATACTTTTAGGTGTTTACCCAATTATGCTGCTTGCAGGCGGCGATATTAAACCCGAGCTTAAAATGGCGCCAAAATGCCTGCTGCTACTGCTTTGTATGGGCGTTATAGTGCTTGGTGTCAACTTTTTATGCGATACAAACTTTATGTTTCTGATGCGGACAGATGACATAAGTTTTCTGGTATTGTTTGAAAATATTTTCGGAGCACATCAGTGGGCATTCCCGATACTGTTACCTGTCGTTATTGTTATAATGTATCTGCCCATCATAATTTTCAACCGAAAAAAATAAAAATTTTCTTAAGGGGTCTTTATGGAAGCAAATTATAAAAACAAAAAAAGCTATAACACGGCAAAATATCCTATCCGTCAGCCGCGCATTATAACCTGGCTTATCTGGGTTTTAAGCAAAATAATGCTCATAGGTCAAAAATATAAAATTGAAAAGATAAACACCGAAAATCTAAAACCGCCGTATATACTGCTTAGTAACCATCAGTACTTTGTTGACTTTGAATTGGCGGCGATTGCAACATATCCTCACAGAATAAACAACGTTGTATCAATTGACGGTTACTACCGCAGACCGTGGCTTATGGAGCTTATAGGCGCTATTTGCAAGCGCAAATTCACAAACGACTTGCATCTTGTAAAATCTATACGTAAAGTACTTCAAAGGGGCGACGTTTTTTGTATGTATCCCGAGGCGCGCTACAGCCCCGACGGCACCACCGCAATACTGCCCGAAGCAATTGGCAAGCTTATAAAGATGAACAAGGTACCCGTAGCCTGCATCGTTCATCACGGCAATCATCTGCGTACACCTTTTTGGAATTTTAGAAAAGCGAGAAAAGTGCCGCTACATACCACCTTTACCCAGATTCTTACCGCCGAAGACGTAGAAAAAATGTCGGTGGATGAAATCAATGCTGTAGTAAGAAAATCGCTTGAGTATGACGAATATCGTTATCAAAAGGAAAACGGTATTAAAATAACCGAGCCCTTCCGCGCCGAAGGTCTGCACAAAATACTTTATCAATGCCCCGCTTGCAAAACCGAGCACAAGATGGCGTCAAAAGGCACTGAAATCTTTTGCGAAGAATGTGGCAAGCGCTGGACCTTGCTGCCCGACGGAAATCTGCAGGCAAATGACGGTGAAACCGAATTTAGTCACATCCCCGATTGGTTCAAATGGGAACGCACCGAAGTGCGTAAACAAATAGAAAACGGCACTTACCATTTTGAAGATAAGGTTGACGTGTATTCACTTCCGCGTTGTTGGCGCTTTTTACATCTTGGCGACGCAACACTTACCCACGATATAAACGACGGCTTTACCCTTAAAGGTCACTATCGTGGTAAAGATTATAAAATAGAACGTAAGCCCTTGGGACAGATAGGGCTGCATATTGAATATGACTACTGCTATATAAAGCCGTTTGACTGCGTAGATATTTCAACCGATAAGGACTCGTTCTACTGCTTCCCCACCTCGCCGAATGTAGTAACAAAGCTCAGCTTTGCAACCGAAGAAATCTACCGTAAAAACCTTGAAGAAGCAAAGAAAGCAAAACAAAAAGCATAATAAAACATCCTTGCCAATCGGCAAGGATGTTTTATTATGCTTTATCAACACAAAGAACTTTCATATATGCCAAACACATCATTCAATCTCATCAATAAACTTTTCAAAAAATGTTTCCAGACCGGAGCCACCAATATCAATCGCTACGT
>CAZVWG010000130.1:0-2583 GCA_964630675.1 uncultured Ruminococcus sp. | reverse complement strand
CGCTAACGATAGTCGAATACGTTAGTCTGTACCATTATAATATCACACGGTCACGCGATTGTCAAGGGGAGTCGCGTGATTTTTTGAATTATTTTTATTCAAGCATAAGTCGCACTATTTCTTTATCGGTTTGTTTCATACCAACCTTGCCAATGTAACCGACGCAGCTGATGGTCTCGCCTGCATCCTCTTTTAAAACTCCTGTAAACGCCTCGTAGGTTTTGTCGCGCATTGCCAACGCGTGAGCAAGCATTGCGGCATCAAGTGCCGAAGCAATTTTTGCAGCGCAGGAGGTTTTTGCGCCATCGCAAATTACGCCCGGTATATTTGCAAGCGTATTATCAATTGTGTTTTTTATCTGTGTAACGCTGCCGCCTACTATATATGTAATTGATGCTCCTGCCGCGCAGGATGCCGATATCGCGCCGCAAAATGCCGATAGTTTTCCAATAAACTCTTTTTGGTAAACGGTAAGAAGCCCCGAGAACACAAGCGCGCGGTAAAGCTTTTCCTGCGGTATAGATTTTTCGCGAGCGTACACAATAACAGGCACGCTTGACGCTATACCCTGATTGCCGCTACCCGAATTTATAATAACAGGCATATCGCAGCCGTCCATTCGCGCTTCACTAGCCGCTGCGGCATAAGCGCGCATACGGGTTACGACATCTTCGGGATATGCGTCTCGAATCACCCTGCCTATACCTACACCATAATCGCCCGCCATACCCTCATAGGCAATATCCATATTGCATTGTATCACACGGTCAAGCATCGGCTTTACAAGTGAAATGTCTACCGTATCGGCAAATTCTTTTATGTTTTCAACGCTAAGTGCCGAGCGGTCGGCAACAACAGGCTCACCGTCCACAGCATCGCTTTTGAATATTTCTTGGCCGTTTTTGGTAATTCGCACTATATTGATATGGTCATACCGCACCTCAACCGTAACTGTATTGTCCCCCGATTTTTCTTCAATTATAAAATGCAACGGTATTTCGGAGTCAAGATATTCTACCCTGCAGTTGCCTTTTTCAAGAAACATATTAGCTCGCGCGCGTGCATCGGGTGTTACAGCCTCTAACACCTCCATAAGCCTATCGGCGTCACCACCAAAAGCACCCAGAGCGCAGGCAGGTTCTATGCCTGTAAGACCTTCTGAATTCGGTATTGCCACGCAACGAACATTTTTTATAATATTTCCGCTGCAGTGCGCTATAATTTTGTCAGGCATTGCGCCGAGCACCTCACGGGCGCGCGCCGAAGCAAAAGCCAAAGCAATCGGCTCGGTACAGCCCATAGCGGGTATTAGTTCTTCTTTTAGAATGCTTAAAAAATCGGACGATACTTTTTCAATTAACATATATTTTTTCTCCATAAAAGATTTAAATTATTGATTCCTTTAGCAAAAACGACTGCTAAATAATTGCGAATCTAATTTTTAAATTTGTACTTTTACATAACAATTATAACACAATCATCTAAAATTCGCAACTTGTTGTATGCCGTCGCTTTCATAAAGAAAATGAATACAATTCGCCACAGGCGACCCCTAACCAAAACAGCCTATTTTATTGATATATCTGCCACTTGACACCCCAACATATTCTAATATATACTTAAGTTAAAATAAAATCAGTTTGTAGGAGTGCCAATATGAAACCATACATTATCGGTATTGCAGGCGGTAGCGGATCGGGTAAATCAACATTTGCAGAGCGAATTAAAGAAGCTTTTCCCAATCATGTTTCACTTATCAGTTGTGATAACTACTACCTCCCCCATGACGAACTACCGCTCGAAGAAAGGGCGCATCTTAACTACGATGCCCCCGAGGCGTTAGAATTTGATCTGATGGTGCGCCATCTGGAAGAGCTTAAAAACGGACAGGCAGCGCTTTGCCCTGTGTATGATTTTACCCACCACACACGAAGCAACCGCACCACCGAAATCAAACCCCGCCCCATTATTTTAATTGATGGCATCCTTATTTTTCACGACCAAGCCTTGCGCGAATGTATGGATCTTAAGATTTACGTGGAGACCGATGCCGACGAACGAATTCTGCGCCGAGCACGGCGCGATATGGTAGAGCGCGGACGCGACCTTGACAGCGTTATAGAACAGTATTTATCCACCGTAAAGCCGATGCACAACACTTTTGTTAAACCAACCAAGGTATTCGCGGACATAATTTTAAACGGCGGCAAAAACGAACAGGCGTTTCTTTTGGTAAAGGCGCAGATTGAACAGTTGCTAAACAACGGGCAAGAACTATAACGTATTTCTATGACAATAAAAACCTCGGTCTCCCGTACGGAAAACGGAGGTTTTTGGTTACTGTGTCAATTTAGATTTTAAGCATTTCGGAACATAAAGTATCCTATCTTTTAACAAAAAACGAATCACAAGCTTTGCTCGTATGAAACAAAACGCACACCTCATAGCGACGGCGACTTCACTCTTCATACACCGTCGGGTGTGCTTCATCGCAACCCGAAAAAGTAAAACCTTCCCGGACGAAGTTCGAGAAGGTTTTTGGGTGTTTTGAACTTAATAACACGAATTAAATGTGCCTGAAAA
>CAZVWG010000129.1:0-2593 GCA_964630675.1 uncultured Ruminococcus sp. | reverse complement strand
ATGGGCGCGCTCGAATTTGTAGTAACCGTAGAGGGCGACTGTACAACTGCAGATATAGGTGTATTAAAGTGCACAATCTGCGGAATGACAGACGCTGAAGAAATGGAAGATCCCGCAGGCGCACCAGGTCATACACTCGGTGATACTGTTAAGGAAAACGAGGTTGAACCGACATTTGCTTCTGACGGTTCGTATGATCTAGTATCATACTGTACTGTTTGCGGTAATGTAGTTTCCAGAGAAACCATCACTGTTCCTCGTTACGAATATGGTGATGTTAACTTAGACGGCGTAATCAATAACAAAGACATTGGTGCACTTATGCAATATATCAATGGTTGGAATGTAGAGATTGCTGTTGAGGGAGCTGATGTTAACCTTGACGGAAACATTAACAACAAGGACTATGTTTTGATTGTGCGTTTTATCAACGGTTGGGATGTAGTACTCGGTAAATAATGTACAAATAAATTAATAGATGCGCTCATCATAGAAATATGATGAGCGCACTTTTTGTATATTGTATGCATACTTTTATGCGTATATACTATATATAGTTTGCGAGGCAACTGTGAGCCAAAAGGCAATTTTGGAGGGTTTGACAATGCTTTTGACATTTTCTGACATAAAACGGCAAAAAACAAAAGGTTACAGCTTTGTAACCTTTTAAAAATCATCTTTTTTTGGTTATGTTGCACAAAAATAGCTCTTTTTATATGTTTGACATAGTTAAAAAAATGGGGTATACTATCATCCGTCAGCGCAAATGCGCCATATAATTTAAAAGTAAGACATATTAAAAAAGGAGTCGTTCGATGCTTAGATTAAACAAAAGCGGTTTTAGTTTTGTGAACTTCACAAAAATGCGTATGCCGCTTGTGGCAATGCTGCTTATTGCCGCTATCTGTGCAGCAAGCTTGCTTTTTGGTACTGTAAATACATTTAACGTGACTGATGGTAAAGACACTCATAAGGTTCATACGCTTTCAACCGATGTTAATAATGCGATTACTGTTGCAGGATTTAATTCTGATACTTATAGAGTACTAAGTGTAAGCGCTACAGACAATGTAACAAATATTGCGCTTGCTTATACCTTTCCTGTATACATTACAGTAGGCGATAAAACGGTTGAGGTATACGCTATACAATCAACAGTATCTGACATACTTAAAAGTGCGGGCTATACGGTTGACCAGTATGATATGGTTGAGCCTTCTTTGGATACTGTTATCAATGAGACCACTTATATTGATTATACTAATATTGATTATGTTTCGGGTAGCTATACCGAGACAATTCCTTGTACAGTAAAGACGGTATATTCTTCTGCATTAGAGGCAGGAGCCACCACACTTACCGAGGGTAAGGACGGAGAGCAGCAGGTTAATTATACAGCGAAGGTTGTAAACGGTGTTACTGTTGAGACGGTTGTCGACAGCCGTATAACACTTAGCGAGGCTGTAAACGGTACAAAAACCGTTGGGACAAAAAAGGCTACGGTTAAGACCAGTGAGAATGTAAAATCTGTTTCTACACTAAAACCCGATTCTGCTATTGAGCTTGATGAAGACGGTAATCCCGTAAATTATAAAAAGCATATAACAGTGCAGGCAACGGCGTATACTTATACAGGTAACAAATGCTCAACAGGAGTATCACCTCAGCCGGGCTATATTGCGGTTAATCCCGATGTGATACCTTATGGCACAAAGATGTATATTAAATCAAGTGACGGTAGTTATATCTATGGTTATGCTGTAGCAGCCGATACAGGAAGCTTTATAAATTCGCGTCCTAACAATGTTGACTTGTTTATGTCAAGCAAAGCAGCCTGTACAGCATTTGGAAGACGTAATGTTGAAATTTATATTTTAGAGTAATAAACACAAGCCCTGAAGATAACTTCTTCGGGGCTTGAAAATTTTAATATTTACTGTTTTTTAATTAAGAACCATAATATAACAAGAATTTGCAAAACCGCGGCTACGACAAAAATTAAATAAATTTTATTTATATTTATTGCCGTAAGCATTATGCAGAGGGCGATTGACCAAATTAGTGTTGATATTGCAGCTAAAAGATGTATTTTTTTCCACCACAAGCAAGAAAAAACTGTACCTACGATAGCACTTACGGGAATGGCATATATGTAAAATAGCCACCAAACCTTAATGTCGGGAAAAAAGATTTCGCAGAGGAAAAACAAGACCGTTGCAACAAGCCATGCAATCCCCATAGACAGAAGGGTGATTATAACTTTGTTGCGCGTTGTCATAAGTCGACGGCGAGGCTTTTCGGCAATCATATCGTTGACGGTAAGACCAAATATATCAGCAATCTGTGCCGTAACAACAAGATCGGGTAATCCATCGCCGCGCTCCCACTTTGAAATTGATTTATCAGAATAACTTAACCTTTCGGCAAGCTCGGTTTGTGTAAGACCTAATTGCTTTCGGTAGTGGCATAAATTTTTTGAAAAATATTTACGAAGCAAATCTTCATTAATTGCCATATGCTCACTTCCTTTCAAGGTAACATTATATAATAAATAAACAATTAATTCAACAACAAAATTGTAAATTTTGTACTT
>CAZVWG010000128.1:0-2609 GCA_964630675.1 uncultured Ruminococcus sp. | reverse complement strand
ATTTGGTTCATATCTTACCGAAATGGGCAGTACAAGTGCATATTGGGACACTAATGTTGCCGATAACGGTGAAACAGGTGATTCTTGGGAAAATGCTATTATCATTGACTCTGCCGAAGAGTTGGTTTATCTCTGTAAGGCATCAGGCAATGAGACGGCTGGTAAATACTATAAGGTAGCTGAAGGCATCGCAGGCTTCAACCTTGCAACTGATGCTCTTGACATAAACGGCACTTTAGCAGACAACCTTGATACAATTAAAGGCAGTAGTAAAAACCATGCAGGCGGCACCCCCGGTTTCCAGGGTCATTTTGACGGTAACGGCGCTACAGTATACGGTGCTTGGACTAACCATAATGAAGGTAATGTTTCTGCTTATGCAGGTCTTTTCTCTTGCACAAAGGGCAATGTAACCATTAAAAACATCAACGTTAAGATGGCTTACTTTGTTGGTAAATATGCTGCGGGTGGTATCGTTGGTTATCACGCTGCTGATGAATTGTCAACATTAACCATCGAAAACTGCTCCGTAACCGATTCTTATATTGAGACTCAAGGTACGGGTTATGGTAACGGCGTAGGCGCTATATTGGGCTACGGTGCAAGCGCTCCTGCAAAGAGAGAGAAAAACGATCAAGTTGATTACAATGGCGACGGAGATATGGAGGACACCATTTATCAAGATTGTCCGTATATCATTAAAAACTGCTTTGTAAATCTTGACGAAGCTAACTTTGTTTCTCCCGCAGAAGACGGAGTAGAGGCAAGCGGCGAACGTGCTTGTCACGGCGGTATAGTAGGTGTACTCGGCTCAAATGCAGGTGCATTCAGCGACTGTATTGTTATTGGTATCACTCCTTACGCAACAAGCGAATGCAGCACAACTAACGATGTTCAGCACTCAGGTCTTGCATCACACTTTACAAATGTTTACACAACAAGCGATGTTGCAATCACCGGCGTTGAAATTAATAAAAATACTGGCTGGACTGCTGGTCAGGTGCAAAACTTTACAGGTAAAGTATTCCCGCTTACTGCTGACCAGATGCAGGGCGCAGCCGCAGTTGACAATATGAACCTTGACTGGTCTGTATGGATGGCAGACGCAGAGGGTTATCCCGAGCTTGCATCTGCTCATAAAAATCTTTCAACCGTTAGCAATAACAATGGCACACATAGTGAGGTTTGCGCATGTGGCTTTGGCGGTATAGCAGTTGATTGTACCTATGTTGGCGGCGTATGTGCAGTTTGCGGATTTGAAGTTAACTGTGGCACCAGAGAGACAATCTACTGGGACGGCACAATTGCAACAGGCATTGCAACCGGTACAGGTGAAAAAGACGATCCTTATATCATTAAGACAGCAGCCGAATTTGCTTGGCTTGTTAAATATGCAGACGTAGATGGTACAGATGCAACAGCACACGACAGTACAGGTAAGTACTACGAGATAGACGATGCTATCGGTACTATAGTTCTTCAGTCAAAAGATAAGGCTGAGGCAATTATGGCTCTGAAGGATTCAGCAGCAGTAAAGGCATATTTTGAAAGCGAAACAGGTCTTGTTGAATGGATTGAAATGGGTTGGGAGCAAACCTCTTTTGCAGGTAACTTTGACGGTAACGGTGTAACCGTATACGGTCTTTACAGCGTTTCCGCTTATAACGCAGGCCTATTCTCAACGTTAGATGCAGGCGCAGCAATCCACAATATTGCGCTTAAGAATTCTTATCTTACCTCTACCGCTACTAACTACCAGGTAGGCGGTATTGCCGCTGTTTCATCAGCTGCTAAATATGGCGCAAAAGCAAACGGTGTTATCTGGTTTGATGGATGCGTAGTAGCTAACAACTATATGTACAATCCTGCTACAGACAACGCGGGCGATCGTTCAGGCATAATGATTGGTGGCTCATCCGATATTGTTTATATAGATAACTGTCTCGTTTACGGCAACGATGCAACTCGTGTCCTTGATGGCGAAGCAGCAATTATGCCTATTGTTGGCAGTGCTAACAACAGTGTTGCAGTAAGCCAAAGCATAATTGCTCCTGAAGGTCTCGTTTTGGAAAATGATGGCTCTGAAACCAATCCGCTTTATCGCAATATGGTTCGCAACAGCGTAATCTTTGGTGCAAAACCATATGATTTATCACAGCAATTAGGTTCACGCTTTAACGATCCTAACTGCTATAAAAACGTACTTACCGACGCTGACGTAGCAACCGATATGTTCCCTGTTATTGTAGATAATGTGCCAACCGGCGAATATGTTACAATGACTGTAGCTGATGAGCGACTCAAAACCATCACAGTAGCTGACCTTGCAACAGCAGAGCTTGGCAGTGCTTGGATCAATACCGACAGCTATCCCGAACTCGCAGTATTCCATGATGATGTATGGGTGTTCGGAGATAATGGTGACGGTACTCACGGTGAGGCTTGCTCATGCGGTGTTGCAAAGGCAAAAGAAAATCACAAATATGACGCTACAACAGGTACTTGTACGGTATGCGGTGCTGAATGCACACACGGCTTTGACGTAGATCCTATTATGGGCGCGCTCGAATTTGTAGTAACCGTAGAGGGCGACTGTACAACTGCAGATA
>CAZVWG010000127.1:0-2613 GCA_964630675.1 uncultured Ruminococcus sp. | reverse complement strand
AACAAATTTTCAATTCGTGATACTATTATTTGTATTTTGAGGAGATTTATACTGCAAGAATTGCTTTTTAGCGTAGGTGTGTTATAATGAATACTAGGTGGTGATTTGATGATTATAAAAATTTCTCAAACGGCATCAAACATTAAGCAATCCTACGGTATTGAAAGCGAGAAATTTTATTATAGTGGCGATGCGGGAAGTATCAGTCGTTTGCAATCTATAACACTTTCCAATAAAGAAAACACGATAAAAGGTATTTATAACATTTCAAAATGGGTTAATTATATTCCTTTGCGTTATCTTTTCGGTGAAGCAAATCTAACAAGGGTTTTCCACCTCTATAAAAATGACGATATATACGGAAGTATTGTGTTTTCAAAACACGGTTTTTTGAAAAGTTTTTATGTTATTGCTCTGGATAGCGGAGAAATCTTTCACTGCTATTGTTTGTCGCGTGGGTCGTTTGACTATGTTTCAATATATCAAGGCGACACCCAAATTGCGTTGATAGAAACTTATCTTTCGGTAAACGACTTCAAATATACTCACAAACTTTATCTTTTAGATGATTTCAGTCAATTCGCTGATACTCTCTCGTTTTTTGTCTTATATTATGCAAGTTATAATTTTGCCAAAAGAATGCATATGAGCAAAGGTTCTGTAGGCGAAAAATCGTGGGGCTTTTCAAAATACAATAACAAATACAACCCAAAATGGCGTGAAACACATTTTCCTACTGAAAACTTTTTCGGTAAAACAAGTCTTATAAATAATTCATACGGAGATATTTAAGCGAGGTGAATTTCACCTCGCTGTTTGTTTATTCGCCTTTTATGGCGGCTATTAAAAATTTTGCAATATCAGTGTTGTCAACCGTTTTATCTTTGAAATATTCGCTGCCCTTTCCTATGGCAAAAACGCGGACGGGGACTCCTGTGTGTTCGGTAACGGTGAGCAAATCGGTCAGCCTTTCACTGTCGTTTTCGGGCAGCTTTACTCCGCCTGTTTCGTGGTCGGATGTAATAACAAGCAGTGTATCGGGATTATCCTTCATAAACTTAAGCGCCGCCGCTACCGTGCGGTCAAGGGTAACCACACTGCTAAGCTTACCGTTAATGTTGTTCTTGTGACCGTACTTGTCGGTGCCCGAGCTTTCAATCATTAAAAAGAAACCGTTATCGTTCTGAAGTCGTTTAAATGCAACCTCGGCGCATTGCGCCAAGTTATATGAAGGCACGGTAGAAAATCCGTTCAGAAAACCAAAAAATGATTTTTCACAATCGGCATCGGTGTCTAACACCTCTTTAAAACGCTTAAAATCCTTTGCTACCAGATATTCGTTGTCAAAAATTTTTCGGGCATCACCCTCAAGCAGTGCGGATGTGCTTGTATAATCCTTGCACATAAGCACATCGGGCTTAAACTCAACCATAGCGTTTGCAAGCTCCTTTGAGTTTTCGCGCGAAATATTATGAACAACAAAGGAGGTAGGCGTTGCGCCTGATAGGTCCTCGTCGGTGATAATGCCGATTTTTTTGCCTTCTTCACGCGCGATTTCCGCCATATTTTTAAGGTCGTTGCCTTCGGTATCCTTACCAAGATAGCCGTTATTTGTTTTTACGCCCGTTGAGAGCGCGGTGCCCGACGCGGCAGAGTCGGTGACCTCGGCATCGGCGGAATGCGTTGTTACAAGACCGTGATTTTCGATTTGGTTTAATACAAGACCAAAGCTGTAAACGCCGTCGACATTATCCTCTGCCAAGGTAATATCATTAGGCCCCATACCGTCGCCTATTATTAAAATGACGTTTTTGGGCGTAGTAAAATCCTGATTTATAATTTTTTGCGCCTGTCTTTTGGTTAGCTTTATTTCGTCTTCGGTGTACCAACCGTCGCTTTGGGTGTTGCCACAGGCGGAAAGGCTGAAAATAAAAACCAAAGACAAAAGAACCGCTAAAAGTTTTTTCATATGTAAATCTCCTTGAATTTTTATATCAATTTTATTCTAACGCGCCAAAATTGTCAAGCAAGAAGCTGATGACCGATGTCGCAAAGCAGAAAAGAATAAAATATACAAAAAACAGCGAAGCAAACTTTTGCCTCGCTGTTTAAACAATCAACAAGAATATTCTATCATATTTTTATTGCGCGGTCAATATTTTTTAAGTTAATACAAAAAATTTCTCCGTTTTAAATAATTTACGGCGTTTTATTTTATAAACTATGCGAATTGAAAGTGCGGTAGAAATATGATATATTAAAGACACAGAAAGGAAAGGGTGATACCCGATGTTTCGGTAAGATACTCTTAAAATTCAATCGGATGTAAGGGCTTTAAATTGAGCATAAACAAAAAATTAAGAACTTCAAAATTGAATATTTATAACTGAAAATTTATAAAACAAAACCGCCTTTAATTCGATTAAATATTTAAGAGTTTTACATAGTAAATGTTCTTTGTTTAATTCGTTCCTCAAGAGGATCCCGCTTTACGGGAAAAGCAATCGTGCTAAAAAGAGGAAAACAAGAGTGGAAGAAAGGACAAATTTAAGAAAAGAGAGGTACAACAAAAAGATGTTAGATATCAAGAGTGAACAAAAATAACCCTTGACC
>CAZVWG010000126.1:0-2644 GCA_964630675.1 uncultured Ruminococcus sp. | reverse complement strand
TGATAAATTTGCTAAGCTGAACGGCTCTATAATATGTCGTGATATATTAAAAACAAAAGAAAAGGGCGGTATTCCCGAAGCCAGAACTGAGCAATACTATCACGAGCGCCCATGTGTGCGATGTGTACGCACTGCGAGTGAGATTTTGGAAGAGTATATCAAATTGAAAATGGAAAGTTGAAAACTTCGGTGTCGGCTTCGCCGACGAATATAAGAGGGTTGAATTAAATGAAGCCAAAAATACCAGAACAATATTGTGTGCCAATTGATATATCAAACCACAAACAATATCTTGATATATTAAATACAATTAGAAAAGATACCGATAAAATCGTGATAGTGCAAATTGACGGATATGATGAAGATGATGCTATTGTTGAAACAGCCCAAAATATGATGATTTTAGAAAAGAAAGAAATCGTTAGTGAGTGGTATGGAACTATCGCAGAACGTGGCAGAGGGGCCATTAAATATACATTTATTAAAAATCGGGAATTTTTTGGATATTTATCTACTTTTGTATCATTTTTTATTGGTAAAAATACAAAAAATGGTTACGAAGTTGAGTGCACAAACTTTGGTTTTGATGATATTGCATTTCTTGGTGCAAACAACGAACTGTTGTTTTATACCACCACACATGAAGGTTATGCCGATATCAATATAAAGTATCTCAAAGATATAAAATAATAATTAACCGCCTTTGCAAATGCAAAGGCGGCTTTGGTTATTCATTAAACATCTCTGTTGAAAGGTATCGGTCACCCGTATCTGGCAAGAGGACAACTATTGTTTTGCCCTTATTTTCTTCGCGTTGTGCTACCCTGATGGCAGCCGACAATGCCGCGCCTGACGAGATGCCAACAAGTACACCCTCGGTTTTGCCGATAAGTTTGCCTGCTGAAAAGGCATCGTCATCGGTTACGGTTATAATTTCGTCGTAGATGTTTATGTTAAGTACTTCTGGTACAAAATTAGCGCCAATGCCTTGGATTTTGTGCGGTGCGGCTGTGCCACCCGAAAGAAGCGGGGAGGAGGCAGGCTCAACAGCAATTACTTTTATATCGGGGTTTTGCGATTTAAGATATTCGCCCGTGCCCGTAATGGTTCCGCCTGTGCCGACACCTGCTACAAAGATGTCAACCTTGCCCTCAGTATCACGGTAGATTTCAGGTCCTGTGGCATCAAAATGTGCTTTTGGATTAGCAGGATTTATAAACTGACCTGCAATAATGCTGTTTGGTATTTCCGCTTTTAACTGCTCGGCTTTTTCAATAGCGCCTGACATACCTTTGGCACCATTTGTCAGCACAAGCTCGGCGCCGTAAGCTTTCATAAGCTGTTGACGTTCTACCGACATACTGTCGGGCATAACGATTATAACACGATAGCCACGTGCGGCACCAACGCACGCAAGACCAATACCCGTGTTACCGCTTGTGGGCTCAATTATAACCGAGTCAGGTGTCAGTTTACCACTCGCTTCCATATCGTCTATCATTGCGCGAGCTACGCGGTCTTTTACCGAACCCGCAGGATTAAGATATTCAAGCTTGGCAAGAAGTCGCGCTCTAAGATTATATTTCTTTTCAATATTTGTAAGCTCCAAAAGTGGAGTATTACCGATAAGCTCACTAACAGAACTGTATATATTAGTCACTGAAATTCTCCTTAAATCAAATATATAAGTATATTACCATTATTTAATTTTTATGTCAATGTGTAAAGAATGTAAAAAGGGTCTGTCTCACTAAGAAAATGGGAGCGCTCTAAAATATGAAGGTCAAAACACGAGTGATTATTGATTTAGTGATTAAACGTTATCAAGCGATAAAATAGTTTAGATAGTATAAAATCTCGTATGATAGATTAAAACTGTCATACGAGATTTTTTTATATACTTTAATTTAATAATTATCGTTTTCTGAACCTTCAAATGAATTTAGTTTTGGCAAGGGCACACCGGCGCGGGCGTAAGCCTCTTCAAAAATATTTAATGAAGAGCGTATACCAATTCCGAAACGGTCGCAGCCTGCATCTACCATAGTGAGCATAGTGTCAAGGTCACGCACACCGCCGGCGGCTTTTATAAACGCACTGTCGCCGATGGTTTGCTTTATGAGACGTATTGTATCAACGGTGGTTGGTTTTGGTCCCCAACCGGTACCTGTTTTTACAAAAGTTACACCCGCTTTAACAGCAATCTCACTTCCGCGCTTGATTTCGTCGTCGGTAAGATAACATATTTCAAGTATCGATTTTACGGGAACGCCGCCTGCCGCGTCAACGACGGCCTTTATGTCGTCATATACAACATCGTATTGTTGGGATTTTAGTGCCCCGACATTTATGACCATATCAAGCTCTTTGCAGCCAAGTGATATCATTTCTTTTGCTGTAAATACCTTCATTGAAGTAGTGTCCGCGCCCGCAGGGAAGCTGACAACACCGGTTACAACCGTATCGGGTGTATCAGAAAGTTTATCTATAACATATTTTGTTACAGCAGGCATAGGACTGGCACAGATGCAATTAAAACCCTTAACAATATCTATAAGCTGCTCTATCTCTTGCATAGTAACATCGGTGCGCACGGTGCTTATATCGGTTATGCGACCGATTTTTGATAAATCTAAATTTTTGC
>CAZVWG010000125.1:0-2666 GCA_964630675.1 uncultured Ruminococcus sp. | reverse complement strand
CGGTATTGCCGATATAATAAGAAGCATCGCTAATAAAGTTGATAATAATTTTTTCATTATTTACTCCCCTTTTACACATAGGATTTATATATGAGCAGAAAATAGAAATCAGTTATTCACCTTCTGATGAAAACCGTACACTTCAGCCGTTATCGGTGCAAAGCGAAAACCCATTGCGTCAAGTCCCTCGATTATCGCGGGAAGCGCCTCTACTGTGGTGCCCTTTGCCAAAGTATCGTGCATCAGCACACAAATGCTGCTTTTGCCCTTAGCACCGTTTAAAACATTATCGACAATGGTCTGAGCAGGCACGTGCACAGCCGATGCATCACCCGAGCTTACATTCCAGTCGTAATAAGAATAGCCCAGACCTTCCATTCTAACGGTAAGGTCGGTCATAATCCCCTCACAATACTCGGCGCTTACCTTGTTGCTGCTACCACCGGGGAAACGCATAATGTTGCTGCGAACGCCCGTCGCATTATAAACTATATCGGATATCCCCTGTACATCAGCAAGATAACTGTTAGTATCGGCATAAATTGAACCGTAATTGTGTGTTGCCGAATGCAATCCTATTGCATGACCGCGATTTGTTATTTGCGGCATATATTCTACTTTAGATGTACCAACCACAAAAAAAGTTGCCTTTATACCGTAGGCATCTAATATATCCAAAATCTTAAGGGTGTTATCAGACGGACCGTCATCAAATGTAAGATAGCAGACACCACCCTCGGCGGTATCTGCTTGGTTCACGTTTTTAAGAGCGATGGCTTTTTGCAGTTCTTCCCTGCGTTTTTGTGTCTTGAGTTGCTCTATCTGTGTTTTCAAATCGCTGTTTTCTTGCTCAAGTCTTGCCTTTGCGTCAAGTGCCGCTTGCAACTGTGAATTAAGCTCTGCCTTTTCCTGCTCGCTCAAAGCGGCATTTGAATCATATTCTGCAATTTTGGCTGTTAACTCATCTATGCTTTTTTGCGCTTCTTCAAGAGCGGAGCTGTTATCAGACAGACTTGCAGAGACAGCAACATAATCGCTGTGTTTTTCATAAGCGAAATACGAAACACCCGAAAGACATGCAACAAGCAATAATATTACAAACAAAAATACTATATTTGTTTTTTGTTTAAAAAATCCCATAACTTTTGTCCCCTTGTATACTGTTATGAGTATAACACAAACCGTAACAAAAGTCTACAAAATTATGCTAATTTTTTATTCATTTTTTTGCTCGCGTTTTTCACACATAAATAAACTATAATCCATATAACAAGATATCCTACAACAAAAATAGCGGTAAATATCGCCAACACCTTCGGCTCAAACGGTATCCAGAAGTTAACAAGATAACAAACCGTATACGCGATATATAACGTGCCCAACTGACAGAGCAACGCTTTCATAATAGGCCAATGCTCTATCTGATGAAATATACTGCTGCCCGCGTGAACAAATGCCAGAAGGTAGGTTGATACAACGCCCAAAAACATCTCGTTGCCCGTAAGCGAAAAATCATCTGTTGTATAAGATAAAATCAGCATTACTACCGCTGTTACAATAGGTCCAAAACCACCAAACATTAACCCTCTGTGTAAAAATTCTTTAACATATTTATTCATTGTTATAACCCAATCCTTTCCTTAACCTTTTTAATATTTCTTCTTGAAACGTAGTCGGTATAACCATTTTTAAAAATCACTTTAAGCGTACCGCTTACAGACGCATCAAATTTTTGGATTTTACTGATATTGGCAATGCTTGACTGGTTTATTTTTACAAAGCCTTTACCAAGCATTTGCTCAACATTGTAAAGTCTTGCCTTAATAAGATAGTTTTGATTTTCACAAACCGCGTAAAGCTTGCCGTCTTCAACCGAAAAGCAGTATATTTGTCTGATATCGAGCTTTACTATCTCGCCCCTTAAATAGCCGATAAGCTGTGCCTCGGCATTTGCCGCAATTCGCTCGATCTCATCAATAATTTCGCTTTTTTTATGCGCATAAATTAAAATTTCTTCATCACGCACTTTATCTATAATTACCGTGCATTTCATAAAAATGTCCTCCTTTCACCCGTATGTTACCACTAGCAATTTTATTTTACAACAAAATAAAGTTATTCGGTAAAAAATTAAAACTTTTTGGCAAAATTGACTTTTAATATGTCGAAAAAAGTGTTATACTGTTAATGTTATATTTTATATAAAGGATTATGCGTATTATGAACACTGTTAAAATTTTGCACTGTGCAGATATACATATTGGCGCTGCTGAAAGCTCGCTTGGGGCTTTAGCAGAAAGTCGTCGCGCCGAAACACTTATTACCTTTGAAAAAACAATCGACCTTGCAAAACAAAATAATGTAGATATATTGCTTATAGCGGGAGACCTTTTTAACTCAAACTTGATTGAAAAGGCATTTGTTGATGCGATTTTTAATTCATTTGCTCAAATACCCGATACAAAAATTGTATATGCGGCAGGTAATCACGACCCGCTTAACACAGAGTCGCCATTTAAAAAATATCCCCTGCCCGATAACCTTTTTGTACTTGATACAAAGGACTGCTTTGTGGAGTTTTCCGAGCTTAATACCCGCGTTTACGGAAAATCATTTAAAGAGGTTTATATGCGGGGTGTAGAACGCTTTTCGCTTACTGCCGACAG
>CAZVWG010000124.1:0-2723 GCA_964630675.1 uncultured Ruminococcus sp. | reverse complement strand
CCATTCGTCACTCTTTTTTTATCGCTAACTGTAACACATCTATTGTAAACCTACAATTTTACAGGGTTTTATTTTTTGTACTTGTTGACTTTATTATAAAATTATAATATAATATTTAAATCTTTAAACAGGAGGAAATTTTATGTATAAAATCGTAACAAAAAAAGAGCTTAACCCCACCGTTACGCAGATGGAAATTAAGGCTCCTCTTGTTGCAAACAAAGTAAAACCCGGACAGTTTATTATTTTGCGTGTAGATGAAAACGGAGAGCGTATCCCCCTTACCGTTGCGGAATCCGACAAGGAAAACGGCACAGTAAAAATAATCTTTCAAATCGTAGGTGCCACTACCTATAAACTTAATCAAAAAAATGCAGGTGAATTCATACAGGACTTTGTTGGTCCTTTGGGTGAACCTACACATCTTGACGGACTTAAAAAGGTTTGTATCATAGGCGGCGGCGTTGGTTGCGCTATTGCAATGCCTGTTGCAGAAGCGCTTCACAATCAGGGCGCTGAGGTTACAAGCATCATAGGTTTTAGAAATAAAGATTTAGTTATTCTTGAAAATGAATTCAAATCTTGCTCTGATACCTTACACATTATGACCGATGATGGCTCTTACGGTAGACACGGTAATGTTTGTGCGCCACTTACCGAAATGCTCCAAAGCGGCGAACAGTTTGATATGATAATCACCATAGGTCCGCTTGTTATGATGAAATTTGTGGTAGAGGCTGCACGTCCCTACAGTACACCCGTTACCGTATCAATGAATCCTATTATGATTGATGGTACAGGTATGTGCGGTGGATGTCGCTTAACACTTAATATTGACGGCAAAAAAGTGACAAAGTTTGCTTGTGTTGATGGCCCTGATTTTGACGGATATCAGGTTGATTTTGACGAGGCAATGTCACGTGGCCGTATGTACTCTGACTTTGAGCGTCATGCCTACGAAGACTGTTGCAATCTTTTTAGAAAGGCGTAAGGTGAAATTAAATGGCTATAAATCCTAAAAAACACGATATGCCTACGCAGGAACCTATTGTTCGCGCGCATAATTTTGAGGAGGTTGCTCTCGGTTATACAGAGGAAATCGCAATTGCCGAAGCACAGCGTTGCTTAAACTGCAAAAATATGCCCTGTGTGAGCGGTTGTCCAGTAAACATAGATATTCCTAAGTTTATTACAAAAATCAAAGAAAATGATTTTGAGGGTGCGTATAACGTTATCTCTCTTTCTTCTTCCCTTCCTGCCGTTTGCGGACGTGTTTGTCCACAGGAAACACAGTGCGAAAGCAAATGCACTCTGGGTATTAAGTTTGAACCCGTAGGTATTGGCAGGCTTGAACGCTTTGTTGCTGATTGGCATAATAAAAACACCAAAGCATCACCTGTAATACCAACATCTAACGGTCATAAAGTTGCGGTTGTGGGTTCGGGTCCTTCTGGTCTTACCTGTGCAGGCGACCTTGCTAAAAAAGGTTACGACGTTACCGTTTTTGAGGCGCTTCATACTGCAGGCGGTGTGCTTGTTTACGGCATACCAGAATTCCGCTTACCAAAATCAATAGTGGCAAAAGAGGTCGACACATTAAAATCGCTTGGTGTTAAGATTGAAACTAATGTAGTTATCGGTAAAACGCTTACCATTGACGAGCTTTTTGAGGATAGTTTTGAAGCTGTGTTTATCGGCACAGGCGCAGGACTGCCAAACTTTATGGGCATACCGGGCGAAAGTCTTAAGGGTGTTTATTCTGCGAATGAGTTTTTAACACGCAGTAACCTTATGAAATCGTATCTTTCTGACCCCGAAACGCCAATTATGAAGGGCGGCAAGGTGGCTGTAGTAGGCGGCGGCAACGTTGCAATGGATGCTGCTCGTACTGCACTGCGTTTAGGAGCTGAAAAGGTATATATAGTATACCGTCGTTCTATGGACGAGCTGCCAGCTCGTAAAGAAGAGGTTGAGCATGCCCAAGAAGAAGGCATTATCTTTAAACTGCTTTGTAATCCGATAGAAATTCTTGGTTATAATAATCCCGACAATCCTCGTGACGAGAAAAACGGTTTTGTCACTGGTATAAAATGTATTAATATGGAGCTGGGTGAACCTGACGAAAAAGGTCGCCGCAGACCTGTACCCATTGCGAATTCTGAATTTACAATAGACGTTGACACAGTTATTATGTCAATAGGCACCTCCCCTAACCCGCTTATTAAGAACACCACCGATGGACTTGAAGTAAATAATCGTGGCGGAATAATAGTTACCGAAGAAGGTCTTACTTCTCGCAAAGGCGTTTATGCAGGCGGTGACGCTGTAACGGGCGCCGCAACCGTAATTTCCGCTATGGGAGCCGGAAAAATCGCCGCAAAAGCAATTGATAATTATCTATCTAATAAACAATAAATATTAGCAAAGGCTTGAGGAATTTGACCTCAAGCCTTTTATAATATTAACTATTTCTAAATATTATTTTGATTAATGCTAATGCATATTTGAATATTGATCAATAAAGTTATTCATATTTTTTACACCTTTATCCACAGCAGTCTTTACCGAAAATGTTTTATACAAATAATTTACCACATTTAATACTAAATTGCAAATAAAAAATGCTCTGCTATATTTCAAGCAGAGCATTTTAATATATCCAATTTTAAATTAGATTTCAGCAAAGTACTTAATTGTACGAACCATCTGGCTGGTGTAGCTGT
>CAZVWG010000123.1:0-2841 GCA_964630675.1 uncultured Ruminococcus sp. | reverse complement strand
ACCGAGTATTCGGGTATCGACGTAAACGACGTTTCAATGAGTGACCCCAAGGTTTATAGCCTGTTTACCTCTACAGAGGCTTTGGGTGTAAAGCCTGAGGACATCGAGTCAAATACAGGCACATTTTGTTTACCTGAATTTGGTACGTCGTTTGTTCGAGGAATGCTTGTTGACTGTAAACCCAAGAATTTCTCTGACCTGCTACAGATATCAGGTCTTTCACACGGTACGGATGTTTATCTCGGCAATGCGAAGGATCTTATCGATAACGGCACCTGTACCATTTCGGAGGTTATCGGTACGCGTGACAACATAATGGTTTATCTTATACATCAGGGTATGGACGAGGGCAGGGCTTTCCAAATTACCGAAACAGTTCGTAAAGGACTTGTTGCTAAAGGCAAGGTGTCTAAAGAAGATTGGGGTAAAATGGAAGAAGATATGCGAGCGGTTGGTGTACCTGAGTGGTATATCGGCTCTTGTTACAAGATTAAGTATATGTTCCCCAAGGCTCACGCTGCGGCATATGTTATATCGGCGATAAAGCTTGGCTGGTACAAGGTGTATCGTCCGCTTGAATTTTATTGCGCGTACTTTACCGCCCGTCCCGAAGATGTGGACGTGCCTACCGTTATAAAGGGCAGGGGCGCGGTGCTCTCAAAAATGAACGAGATAAAAGCAAAAGGTAAAGAAGCCACTAAAAAAGAGCTTGATACCTATGATGTTTTACTTATTATCAACGAGATGATGGCTCGCGGTATCGAGATATTGCCTATTGATATTAAGCACTCACACGCAATGAAATTCTTGCCCGAAGAGGGAAAAATGAGATTACCTTTTGGTGCACTTTCGGGTGTTGGTGAAAAGGCGGCATATTCAATATATGAAGCGGCGCAAAAGGGCGACTTTGTATCACGCGAGGACTTTGCTGTTGAAGCGGGTGTTTCAAAAACAATTATTCAAAATCTTGCAGAGCTTGGCGCTATGGATGACCTGCCTGATACAAATCAGATGTCATTGTTTTAAATTTAACAGATGTCCTGCTTTAGCGTGATACTCCGCTTGGAGTATCACGCTAAAGCAGGACATCTGTTGTTGTAATGTACCTAATGAGACAGTGTTTTATGGTTTTATTTGTTAAAAATATAAAAAATCAAAAAAAGTTTAAGAAAAAGGTTGCATTTTTGTAACCTTTTGGTATAATAATAAGGCAAAAGGTTACAAGATTGTAATATTTTTGAGAGGAGAATTATTTTGGGTGATGTAATTCCACTTATTATTGAATGTATAAAAAGTGCGACATCTACAATTAAAAATAGTTCAAGTAGAGCAAAACAGGGTATTTTTGCGGGGATAGCAGTAATCGCAATACTTGCAAGCCTTTCCTTTACAGGTACCCGAATAGCATATAAAGTAAATTACAGCGGTCATACGATTGCTACGGTAAGCAGTAAAAAACAGTTTAATGATGCTGTAACATTAGTTGCAAGCATGGTCGACGGCAAGGATATTGAAGCGGTTGTTGAAGAGCCGATCTTTAATACTGCGGTGGTTCTGGGCGAAAGCATCAGCGACACCAAGGAAATTGCTGATGCAATCATTGACAATACCGATGCCATAGTTGAAGCTAAAATTCTTTTAGTAGACGGTAGTGTTGTAGCTCGAGCTGAAAAGAATATAGTAGACAGTATCATAAGTGCAAGATTAGAAAGCTTTTATATTGAGGGTGCTGAGTGTACAAGCCGTTTTGTTAAGGACGTAGAATGTGAAGCAGGTTACCTTATGACAAGCGATTTAGACGCTCAAGTCACAGTTGAGGATGTTGTGAATTCACTTGCAGTAATTACCGAGGTGCGTCAGACAACAGATGTTATCGTTCCTTATACAAGTACTGTTCAGAAAACAAATGAGCAGGTAGTTGGTTATAGCGAAGTGACTGTTACCGGTGTGTCAGGTGTTAATCGCTTAACACAGGATATTGTGATGGTAAACGGTGAGATTCAATCTTGCACAGATGTTAGCACCGAGGTAGTCGTAGCCCCCGTTAACGAGGTTGTAGTAAAGGGTACTGCAAAGACTCTTGCATCTGCTAAACAAAAGCAGCAGGCACATAATGCGGGATTTGTTTTTCCTCTGCCTAATGGAACTTGGCAGGTGAGCGCTTATTATGGTGACGGAAGAAATCACAAGGCGATTGATTTGAGCGCAAAAAGCGGGACGTCTATATATGCTGTAGCTGACGGCACGGTTGTACAGGCTGGTTGGAATGGCAATTACGGTTACTGTGTAACTATAGAGCATTCAAATGGTATGCGTACACTTTACGCCCATGCAAAGCAGCTTTGTTGTAATGTGGGCGATACTGTGACACAGGGCGAGGTTATCGCTCTTGTGGGCACCACAGGTCAATCAACAGGTAACCATTTGCATTTTGAGGTTATCGTAGGCGGCAAAAATGTTGACCCTGCGCCATATATTAATTTAGATTAAGTTTTACCCAAGTGTTTAATTGACACTTGGGTGTTTTTTTGTTACAATCAAATTATAAAAGGATTGGTGATTTAATGGCTGTTTTAGGCTCTTGGAGCGCGATGCGAAAATATCTTGAAGATGAAATGCTCGCCGAGTCATTGCGCGGCAGAATAAGATATAACTGCACACGTTACATAGGTATGGACGGTTTCAAAATATTCGAGATTTATATAGATAAGAATTTAGCAAAACGTTTTTCTTTGGAAACAGTAAATAACTATCTTATTAAAAATAAACTAAAAACAATTTCCAGTCCTATAGGTGCAATTGAATATTGGGATGAGTTTTGGGAACTTTTAGATAGGATTT
>CAZVWG010000122.1:0-2906 GCA_964630675.1 uncultured Ruminococcus sp. | reverse complement strand
GCTAACTTAAATAAAAATATTAAAAAAAATATGAAAGTTTTTTTAAAAAAACCATTGACTTTTACACGATATCGTGTTATAATATAATCACAGTAAGAGAGAACCTTACGAGTCTTAAGAAAGGAGTCAAGCCAATGCTCGACCGCAAAAAGAAGAGCGGCAACGAAGCCACCACCAAGTTAGCGCTCGTCACCGCAATTCTTACACTACTTAACAACTTGATTACTTTAGTAATAAAGTTAATCGAACTGCTAAGTAAATAAACCTAAAGGGAGCGGGAACGCTCCTGCTCCCTTTATCTTTATTTTAATCGGTTTTCAATTGGCTGTCAATAGTAAAATGATTGTTGATATTATTCAAATTGGTTTATCTGTTGTATCAATAATTTTATCGGCAGCGCTGATTATTATTGTTCTTAAAAACAGAAAGGGCTAATACAATGAAGTATTTATCTGTCACACAGTTCGCACAAAAGCACAGGATGGATGTTGGCAATGTGCGCCGATATATCGCGCAAGGCAGAATATCTGCTATAAAAATCGGCAATCAATGGGCAATTCCCGAAGATGCTGCGCCGCCAAAGGATAACCGCATTAAAAGCGGTAAGTATGTCAAAAGCAATAATAACGAGTAAAGCTTGCCGCAGGTTTATGCCTGCGGCGCTTTTTTATAATTCTAAATGCAATAAAGCGGCACTGTGTATATGTCTTATCCTGTCGTGGCTGTATCCTAACTCATTAGCTATTTTCCAAAGCGGCATTGTCCTGTGATATTTACCTTCGGGTACACCTATGTATTTGAGATGTATTATTCGCCTTTGAGTTATATCAGGCAGTTTGCGTATTGCTGACATTATTCTATATTGAACGGCGGCAAGTTCATCGCGCTCATCATCAATCAGTTTTACAAGGTGTTCTATTCTTTCAACGCCGATTTGTACTTTGTCCACCCCGCCGCTACCACGCGGCAAGCCGTCAAGATTAGGTGAAGAGGTTGTCGCGCGGGACCACAATTTTTCAAGTTCCCCTTCGAGTTCTTTAACCCTGTTTTCTATCTTTATAAAATTATTAAGTACTTCCTTTTTTTCTTTTACTGTCACGCGTTCGCCGCCTTTCAATTTGTTCGAGTTTTGCCACAAACTGCCCGTATGAAAGATATTTGCCATACCGCTTTATGTATTCCGCGCGCATCTGCTCAACAAAGAAAACGTCTTTGCTACGCAGCGCACGCAGAAAATATCTACATACAGGGCAAATCTTATCGTGTTGCGGTTCGTACAGTTCACCACACCCACACCGTTTTCTTTTTACCTTTGCCACCCTTAACACCTGCTTTCGTTTGTCATTGCGAGGAGCAGAGCGACGTGGCAATCCGCTCCTCTTAATTTTCACCAACGGAACGGCACATAGGCACGTTCCCTACATCATTCTACATCATTCTACCTCACTCTTCTGACTTTGAGTCACTGAGCGTTTTATAGAGATTTTGCCGCCGGTACCTGACTTAATATCTACCTTACCGCCTAAGGTTAAGCCGATATCAATTTTATGTATTTGGTCGTCGGCTATAAGGTTAATTGCCGCTTTAAGTAACTCTATTACCGGCGCAGGTACCGACTTAATGCCGCTATCCTCGTCAGCTTTAGAGAGCATTACATCAAGTTCTATCTTTGCCTTGGCGGCACGGTCCTGCCGCTTTTGGTAATTGCGAGCATCCTCACAGCCACACTGCATAGTACCTATATGTACACATTCGGACTCTGTTGCGCCTTCAGGCACATCAGCCATAATAGCCTGTCCACAAAATTTACATACTGCTTGGTTCATTGTTGTTCCTCACTTTCAAACTTTTCGTATTCTTCTTTTGTTGTTTCAACCGCGCGATATCCATTAAGACGAAGAAAATCACACAACTTATCGGGATTAGCCTCTGCATCGGCGCAAACGATAAAATCAACCTCATTTGTCTGATTATTGATAATTTTGTAATAAAATTTTTCATCACTCATTAATTATCGCTCCAATCTAATGCCTGGCCGCATTCGGGGCAAAAATTCGGGGTATCGTAATCAACATTAAATTCGTGACGACAATACGGACAGTAGGCAGTGTCATAAATCAAATTACCGTCATCGTCATATCCGTCACCTTCGTATTCGGGAATCTTTGCTACTTGCTTTTTTAAAGCAGTTTCACCTTGTAACAATGCATTTCGCACATCGAGGCTAAGTTGTTTGTCTTCTGATAACGTTCTTAGTATTTCAATTGACTTTTTAAGAAACATTTTCCTTACCCTCCAATTCATTTAAGAAGTTGTTAAGTTTATAGGTAATATCATCAGAAAAGTTTATAATTGCATCTTTTTCTTCAGCTTCTAAATCGTTATTACCAAATATGTGCTTGTTATAAACTTGGTCGATTATACCCAAAACTTCTTTGTATGCTTCGGCTTTGGCATCGGTTAGTTTGTTATCGGGCATTTTGCTCACCTCTGCTTTCTAAATCTTTTGTGTTAATTTTATGTACTGCGTGATGGTCGCAAATAGGAATAGCACGAAAGTCCTTGAATTCAAGTAGTTTTTCTTTTTCTTTAATTTCGTTGATGAATTGCTCGTAATTTTTTCTTAAGGCACACACACTACTATGGCAACAAGTTTGACATTTATAATCAATCATTATCCGCACTCCTTTCCTCAAGTGCCTGTTCTGCTTCCTCTTTGGTGAGGAATGCCCTTTTACCATACGGCAATTTTGCAGTCCAATTATCTACAAATAAATCAATGCCGTTTTCAGTAATTGCTATTCTCACAACCTTACCGCTTTTTACTTTTTCAATTTTAGTATGTAAACTACGATTCAAAAACCAAACCACATCCCCCACCTTACAAGGCGGTACTATAACACCGT
>CAZVWG010000121.1:0-2910 GCA_964630675.1 uncultured Ruminococcus sp. | reverse complement strand
AGCGCCGAGCGGTACGGGTAAGACTACGCATATAAATTTATGGAAGCAGTATCTTGGCGATAGGGTAGTGATTATTAACGGTGATAAACCAATAATACATATAAGTGATACTTCAATTGTTTATGGCACACCATGGGCAGGTAAAGAAGGATATCAGCGCAACACAAGCGCTCCTATTCGTGCGATTTGCATTTTAAAACAAGGCAAAACAAATAATATCAGGCTGCTTAAAAAAAGCGATGCTGTAAATCATCTTATGCGTCAAGTATATTTGCCGCACGATTTAATAGCGCTTTCAAAAACTTTGGAACTGCTTGGTACAATGATAGAAAATATTTCTGTATATATTCTTGAATGTGATATATCAGAGCAGGCATTTAAAACATCATACAACGCACTAATCAACAACTAAAAACAGTCTGCATTACAACAGTACTGCAGACTGTTTTTTTACTCATTATGCGAGTGCTTTATAAGACCAAATGCCTTTGAGAGCTCCATAGCCGCGAGCGGAACAAGTATAAGACCGATAGCAATCAGATATAAGTTGATATCCAATTTTATAAGTCCGAACACAGTACGTATAGGGGTAAACAATACAATGGTTACGAGTAAAAGCGATACAATGGCAGATTGATTTAATTTTTTGTTACCAAATATACCTATTTTAAAGAGCGAACGCTCTGAACGCATATTAAATGCCTGAACTATCTGTGATAATGACAATACCATAAATGCCATTGTCTGACCGCCTGCAAGTGTTCCTACTGCATTTTCTCCGATTTTAAAGCCTATAAGCGTAAGAACTGCAAACATAATACCCTGAAGCACTACACGAACGCCAAGTCCGTTTGCAAAAATGCCTTCGTTTTTCGGTCTGGGTTTTTGATTCATAATGTCACTTTCGACTGCTTCCATACCCAGCGCAATTGCGGGCAGAGAGTCGGTAACAAGGTTTATCCAAAGAAGTTGAATAGAAAGCAGCGGTGTTTTGTGCCAGAGCAACATTGCTACAAACACGGTGATAACCTCACCGATGTTGGTGCCTAAAAGAAAGCCTACTACCTTACGGATGTTTGAATATATGCCTCGACCTTCACGTACGGCATCAACTATTGTTGCAAAATTATCATCGGTAAGTGTCATATCCGAAGCGCCCTTTGCAACATCGGTACCCGTAATGCCCATAGCACAACCAATATCTGCGGCTTTAAGTGCAGGTGCGTCGTTAACACCGTCGCCCGTCATAGATACTACCTGACCCTTGCGTTGCCATGCCTTTACGATGCGTATTTTGTTTTCAGGTGATACGCGCGCGTAAACCGAAATACTTTCGAGCACATCGTCAAATTCCGAGTCGCTCATAGCGTCAAGCTCGGCACCCGTGATGGCCTTGTCGCCTTCAAGTAATATGCCGAGTTCACGTGCTATCGCAGATGCTGTAACAACGTGGTCGCCTGTAATCATAATTGGCTTTATGCCTGCCTTGCGGCAGGTTTCTACTGCCGCCTTTGCTTCGGGACGGGGTGGGTCTATCATACCTACAAGACCCATAAAGGTAAGTCCGTTTTCAAGTTTATCCGAACTTGGATTTTCAGAAATATCGTCAATCTCTTTGTAGCCTATAGCAAGTACTCTGAGCGCATTTTGGCTCATTGATTCGGTCATTACTTTTGCCGCGTCTAAATCGCCTGCAATACACCGTGAACACATAACATCAAACGCGCCCTTGACAATGACGATGTTTTTGTCGTTAATACGATTTATTGTCGTCATCAGTTTGCGGTCAGAATCAAAAGGAATTTCGGCAAGGCGGGGATATTTTTGGTTAAGTTCTTCCTTTGACATACCGTTTTTGTGCGCTGCGGCTATAATAGAGGTTTCGGTAGGGTCGCCGATATGTTGTTCTTTTCCCTTTTCAAAAACTACCGTTCCGTTACAGCACAGAGTGCTATACATAAGCAGATTTTTAATATCTGCCGAGTTGTTTTCGGTGATATCCTCACAAATGCCGCCGTCTAAATATGCCTTTGTAAGTGTCATACGGTTTTGTGTGAGGGTGCCTGTTTTGTCAGAACATATAATAGATGCGCTGCCAAGTGTTTCGACAGCGGGCAAACGGCGGATGAGCGCGTTCTTTTTAACCATACGCTGAACACCGATTGAAAGTACAATCGTAACAATTGCGGGTAGACCTTCGGGGATCGCGGATACAGCAAGAGATACTGCGGTCATAAATATTTCAAGTACGGGTATACCGTTTGCGAGACCTACAACAAATATGATGGCGCAAGCCAAAAGTGCTACAATACCAAGATATTTGCCAAGGCTAGCAAGTTTTTGTTGCAGAGGAGTTTGGGTGCTTTGCTCGCCGTCTAAAAGGTTTGCAATCTTGCCCATTTCGGTATCCATACCCGTGGCGGTGACAACGGCAGTTGCCGTGCCGTAGGTTATACTGCAACCTGAAAATACCATATTGCCACGGTCGCCTATAGCGGCTTTTTCGGGAATATCAAGGTCTGCATTCTTTTCAGACGGTACAGATTCGCCTGTGAGGGCGGATTCTTCCGATTTAAGACTTGCGCTGTTTAACAGGCGGGCATCGGCAGGCACAAAATCACCTGCTTCGAGGCGGATAATATCGCCCGGTACAAGTTGTGACGCGTCAATGATTTTTTCGTTTCCATCGCGAATAACACGTGCATGAGGTGCCGACATATTTTTAAGCGCGTCAAGTGCTTTTTCAGCCTTGCCCTCCTGATAAACACCCATAATGGCGTTAACGATTACAATCAATAATATAAGAGCGGGTTCAAACAGTTCTCCCCAGTTTTGTTCTACGCATACAACCACAAAAGATACAATAGCAGCCGCTATTAAAATTAATATCATAGTATCTTTGAATTGATC
>CAZVWG010000120.1:0-2956 GCA_964630675.1 uncultured Ruminococcus sp. | reverse complement strand
GTAACCTACTGCTCAGTATGTGGCGAAGTTTCCAAGACCGAAAAGGTTACACTTGATGTTAATCTTGATGCGCACGTATATGATGATGATAATGACACAATCTGTAACGAAGAGGGTTGCGGACACGAGAGAGAACTCTTCACATACGGTGACGTGGACGGTGACGGCAAAGTAAACAACAAGGACCTTGGACTTCTTATGCAGTATCTTAACGATTGGGAAGTAACAATTGTTAAAGCAGCTGCAGACGTAAATGTTGACACAAAGGTTAACAATAAGGACTATGGTTTACTTATGCAATATCTCAATGAATGGGATGTAACATTAGGAACACCCGCTGCTGAATAATTATTAAATTAATCTAAATAAAACCGCACTCATCATAGAGATATGATGGGTGCGGTTTCTTTTCTCTTTATCCGTCTTTTGCTTCGCAAAATCCACCTCAAGAATATGATGATATTTTTGCATAGGATAAAATATTTATCTTATGTCATATACGCTGCGAAGCCTGATAGTTTTTGGTGCGCCTTCAAGTATTTTTATAGTTTTACTTCCTGAATTCATATCGAAATAGTTATCACTTAATACAAAGTCGCTGTCAGGTGAATCTATTTCAACATATTTTGCATAAGCATCGGCATACACTGTGATTTCATCACCGTTAATTTCACAACGTAAGTTCGGATTAATAAAGTCATAATGCTTTGGTACTGTAAACAGGGCAGTACCTTCCGAAACCACGGTATCATCTACCACAAAGCCAAAGCTAAGATAATTGTTCTTGACATCTGTTTTGTTGAAGTCCATATTATCGAGCCAAACGGATGAAAGGGCAGGTACGGTGATTTTTTTGCTTCCGCTTTGTAATATCTTACTGTCGGCAGAACGTAATTCCCAATTTACAACACCGCTTATATCTTTTGTTGTCTCGTTAGCAACCGAAAGTCTTGCCTGTGTACTGTAATCATAAAAATCCGGCTGCATTACAACAAAAGGTCTTGTTGCTGTTTCGCCTATTTCTTCACAAGAGATCATAACAGGCGCAAAGAAGCGTTTTGCAACATATTGCAGCGCCTTATATCTGCCAAAGTAGTCAATGCTTGCCCATGATGCTACAGGCCAAATATCGTTAAGCTGCCAATAAAGCGCGCCCATACATCTACCACGATGACGACGCATATGCTCAACTCCGTAACGAATGGCCTCGGCTTGCAATAGTTGTGATGCATAAAGCAATGTGCCAAAATCGGTGGGGTAGAGGAAGGTGTCGCCTAAGTAATTAAGAATCTTTTTATTTGCGCCCTTGCAGCGTTGATGCATTTCCATAATACGACTGAAAATATTTCTATCTTCAGGTAGCGTAAATGTGTTTACTGTCTTTTCACAAGGGAATGATTCAAAGCCAAATTCACTAAGGTATCTGAAATAATGATTGCGATAATCGGTAAAGGGCAAGCCGCCGTGCCATACCTGCCAATAGTGGCAATCACCATAGTTTTCATTGTGTGGGTCTATACCATAACCAAATGATGTTGGTGACGAAGAAACATAAGGGATATACGGACAAGTTTCTTCAACAATGCGCGGTACCATTTTTTCAAAAACCTTAATATAGTTAGCTTTAAATTGACTATAATTCTCTATATTAGGCCACCAATGTACAACTGCTTCTTCCATTTCGTTGTTACCAGAAATTATTGCAATTGAAGCATGGTGACGAATTCTGGTAAGATTTTCACGTATTTCAACCGCGATATTATCGTGCATTGACTGATATTCAGGTACCATCATACAAGCAAACATAAGGTCATTAAATACAACAATACCATATTCGTCACATGCATCAAAGAAATAGTCGTGTGGGTAAATACCTCCGCCCCAAACACGAATTGCATTAAAGTTACAGTCGCGACATTGTTTGATTAGGTTGTATGTCCGCTCTTTGCTGTAGCGAGAGAAAATATTGTCTTCGGGAATATAGTCAGCGCCCATTGCAAAAAATCTAATACCGTTAACCTCGTGGCAATAGCATTCGCCCCACTGGTCTTTTTCGCGAATTAGCTTTAATTCACGCAAACCAATACGCTTGCAGTCACTGTCAACAACCTGTCCATTTTCTATAATTTCAATGTTAAAGTTGTATAAATTTTGCTCACCAAAACCATTAGGCCACCAAAGCATAGCGTTTTCAATTTCACTCTCGATATTAGCAGGGAGGGTAAATTTACATCCGCAAGGCGCTGTAACATTTACAACAATATCAGCGGTGTTTTTTTGTGTCTTTACTGTAGGCGTTATATAAGCTTTACCGTTATCGTGACGCTGTGTGATATGTACTTCATCAATTCGGTCAGAGTTTACTGTAAGCAGATAAATATCTTTCCATATGCCTGCATCAGGAAGCATAGGACCCCAGTCCCAACCCATCATACAGCTTGCTTTTCTAAGGTGTGGATGACCTTTAAGGCAGTCGGTAGAACCACGCAACTCTTGCTTTTCGTGCATTTCTCTTACAAATTTATTTGGAGATAAACAGGTGATTTTGATCTCGTTTTCACCATCATTAAGCGCATCGGTAACGTCGAATTCATAGGTGCGATGCATATTATCAGTATGAGCGATATATTTACCGTTTATGTAAATGTCACACAAGGTATCAAGACCGTCACAATGCAACAAAACAGGGAAGTCGGACTTTCCAAAATAAAATCTTTTAGAAAAATCATAATCATACTCCATAAGTTTAAGTGCTTCGCGCTCATTATCGCGATAAAAAGGGTCATCCATCAACTTGTTGTCTAATAAAAACGAATACACAGAACCTGGGATTGCACCATCGCAGTTGTAGCCCGCGCCTGACATAGACCACGTACCGTTTAGACTGAATTTTTTCATAAGATTACCTCTTTTCTTAAAAGTAGTTGCATTTATATTTTATTATGGTATTATTAAG
>CAZVWG010000119.1:0-3043 GCA_964630675.1 uncultured Ruminococcus sp. | reverse complement strand
TTGTGCAGTGCTCTAATCACAGCATTCGTCATTTTTTAGCGCCTTTTTAGGTTTTGGCGCAGCCTTTGTATTATCACCAAGACCTGTAGTTTCGCTAAAGATTGTGTTGTTGGTAACCGCATTTACTGCATCGGTCGGGATAATCAGCTTTGCGGCGGTTCCGTTTGACATATTTACCAATGCCTCGTACTTTTTAAGCTCAAGAACAGCGGCGTCAACGCCTGCCTCCTTAAGTGCGGCAAGACCGTCCGCCTCTGCTTTTTTAGAAAGGTAGATTGCCCTTGCTTCGCCTTCGGCACGGGCTATGCGCGCGTCGCGTTCACCCTCAGCCGCCAAAATCATAGCCTGCTTGTCGCCCTCTGCGCGTGTGATTGCCGCAGCCTTGTGACCTTCGGCTTGCAAAAGAGTTTCACGGCGGTCACGTTCAGCCTTCATTTGTTTTTCCATAGCGTTTTGGATTTCAGCGGGCGGAATAATATTTTTTAGCTCAACGCGGCTTACCTTCATGCCCCATTGGTCAGTGGCTTCGTCAAGTATTTCAGCCATTTTAGTATTTATAATATCACGCGAGGTAAGTGTGCCGTCAAGCTCCATCTCACCAACAATGTTACGCAGTGTAGTAGCGGTAAGATTTTCAAGCGCACGGATGGGATTTACAACACCGTAGGTGTAAAGCTTTGCGTCAAATATGCGGAAGAAAACAACCGTATCTATCTGCATAGTAACGTTATCTTTTGTGATAACGGGCTGTGGGGGTGAGTCCATAACCTGTTCTTTTAACGTTATTTTGTTGGCAATTTTTTCTAAAAACGGAATTTTTACGTGAATACCTGCATCCCATGTGCATTTGTACTTACCCAAAAATTCAATAACATACTGTGTTGCCTGAGGAACAATGCGAACGTTTGGTATAATAACTACCAAAAGAATTACTGCTAAAGTAATAAACCAACCCATAAACAAACCACCTTAAAAAATTTTTTTATTTTAACAAAGCTGCAGACAGCTTTTTGTTAGACGACACAACGGGGATAAACTGTGTTACGGAATCAATAAAATGCTTGTTTTCGCCAAGCGCCGCAATAACATTTGCCTTAACGGTTTCATCGTTTACACAAGCGGCGGCCATAACTGCCACTATTGTGTTAACGGTGTCACGGTCACCCTGCAGATATCCGTTTTGTAAAATGTCAAAAAGTTTTTTAACACTTTTTTTATTATTCTCAAGCATTACCGCTTTTATTTGTGGAACCAATTTTTCACCAAAGAAATTTAGATACAGGAAATTACCGTAAACGGCTACATGAGCCTTGTATTCATCTTTAAGCACGGGGAACACATCAAGAACCTTTTTAGTAAACATAGTGATATTGTATGCACCATCTTTTGATACTGTGGGCAGATCAATCGCATTAGCCACTGTTGCAGATCGCTTGTGCTTGATGCCTAGTTCCGCTTTAAGTGTTGATGTAAAATCTATACCAACGGCTTCAGCGTCTTTTGCGTTTTGGCTATCATCGAAAAGCCATGCGCTAACTTCCGATAGCTCGTAACTGCCGTCTTCTTGGATATCGGCGGTTTTTAGGATGTACATCTGACGTTCATCACTATATTCGACCGATGCTACCTTTTTATCATTTTTATAAACACCATCTACTGCTTTAAAACCGTTTTCATCCAAAAAAGGTTGCATCTCATTTATTACGTTTTCTAAATATCTGTTATCCATTTTTTTAATACCTTTCAAAGAAATTTAAATTTCTTATATTGTAACACAAAAAAACATAGTTGTCACCTAAAAATTTCTTGAAAGCCATATATATTTTTTATATAATAAAAATACATTACGAGCCTCCCTCGCCTAAAGGGAGGTGCCGAGGCACGAGGCGGAGGGATATTCTTTCGCTATAAGAAATATTAAAACAGGTGATATATTGAAAATTTCAAACAAAAGAGATCTAAAAAGCGTACTTGAAGCAGAAGGCTTTTCGTTTAAAAAATCTTTAGGGCAAAACTTTTTAATAGACGATACCGTGTGTCCGCGAATGGCTTCTGCTGTGTCGGGTGAAAACGTCGGCGTGCTTGAAATAGGCCCAGGCGCGGGTGTGCTTACGGCACAGTTATCACGCGCTTGCAAAAAAGTGGTGTCGGTAGAGCTTGATACAAGACTTAAACCCGTGTTAGAGCAAACGCTTGCCGACTGCGACAATGTAAAAATTATCTGGAATGATATACTTAAAATTGATTTAAAAACTGTTTTGGCAGAAGAGTTTGCTGATTGCGACACAATAAATATATGCGCAAATCTGCCCTATTATATTACCTCGCCCGTTATAATGATGCTGCTTGAAAGCCGTTTACCTATAAATACAATTGCAGTAATGGTGCAAAAAGAAGCGGCTGACCGTCTCTGTGCGGCAGTTGGTTCTCGCGCGGCGGGGGCGGTTACGGTAGCGGTTAATTATTACGCCGAGGCACAAACGCTTTTCGGCGTGCCGCGAGGCTCATTTATGCCGCCGCCAAATGTTGACTCGGCTGTTATAAAGTTAACTCTGCGCGACAAACCGCCTATAGAGGTAGCGGACGAAAAACTCTTTTTTAAAATAGTAAAGGCTTGCTTTGCCCAACGCAGAAAAATTTTGCTCAACACCGTTTGCAATACATTAGGTATAGAGAAAGACCTTCTACGAAAAGCGCTAATTGAAGCGGGCATTTCTGAAACCGTGCGCGGCGAAGCTCTTACTATGCAAGAGCTTGCTGCACTTGCAAATGCGATTTCAAAATAAAAAACTTGCAATTTTAAAATTTTGTGTTATAATTCTTTTGTTAAATGCGATGATAAAGAAAAGTAGCGTTGTATGTAATTTCAAGAGAGGGCGGCCTTAGGCTGTAAGCTGCCTATTTTACCGCAATGTGAAGTTCCCTTTTGAGCAGTGCCGCTGAACAAAGCAGTAGGCGGCAACGGGTGTGTGGTTCCGTTACAGACCACGGAGAGTGTTTGCTCTTTGAGCGAAAATGCGGGTGGTACCGCGGAGTTTGTATT
>CAZVWG010000118.1:0-3061 GCA_964630675.1 uncultured Ruminococcus sp. | reverse complement strand
ATCGCTTCTTGTACCTTCTTACTGTCAGTATTTTTAAACCTTTCAACAATTCTTTGTATAGCATCATTACTCTTTGTTATACTTTCGGTATTTCTCAGTGGTGTACCAGCAGGTGCATACTTAACCCCACCCATAGAAACATACAATTCAGGATTTTCCTTTATATATTTCTGCCTTTCATCTTCATTTGCAAAACCATACATTTGTGCCGACGCATCAAAAAGCAACTTTCCGTTTTTTACAGCACCAAAAGTCGCTACACCCGTCGTATCATTCTTATGTGTAACACTCTTAACTTTTTCTGCCTCTTCCTCTTTACCACTTATACTGTTTTTTACTGTCCTAAAAACATCACCAAACTGATACCCGTCTTCAAACTCACCCGTTTGATACCATTTTTTCTTCTCTTTTCCCATTACTACATATATTCACCCTCTCTAACTTGTCGTTATTTCTCCTGCCTCCATCTGATGAGGGAGGTGTCACGGTATAGCCGTGACGGAGGGAGAGAAACAATTACTACATCCGCTCGCCCACGGCGAACACAATTATTCGTCATTCATTATTCATTAAAAAAAGCGGCTGCACATAGCAACCGCTTTTTTTACATCTTATTCGCCACTGATCGCAAAAATAAGACCCTTCTTGTTATTCATTACAAACAAATCATAATAAAGTCTGAAATTGATCTTATACGCATCCATATCCTGTACCTGATCAGGCGAATAAATATCCACCTTGTCTACCTTCTTTACAAGACTTGCCGCACTCTTTGGCATTACAATAGCCTTAATGTAGCCTGCATCGCTTGCCGCTTCAAATCCCGACTCATTAAAATCATATGCCGTTCTCATTCGGTCAGCCGCTACGGGAATAATCGCGCAACCGTTAATCTCCTTAACCTTTACGTCAATCGCACCCTGCTCAAAATCACTTACAGTAATGCTGTGCTGTAGCTTGTCGCTTGTCATAAGCGCCGCATACATAACAGGATCAACAAAAGCCACCATTTTTTCGTTCGTATAGCCGCTTGCAGCCTCTGCCTTGTTAATACAGTCAAGCATTGTCTCTACGGCAGTATCAGCCGCAAATGTGTCAACGTTACCCTTTTCATAAGCAACACCGTAAAGTGTCGAAAGCGCATACGCGTCAATCTCGGGGTTAACCTTTGTGCGTGTATATTCTCCTACCATCTTACCCACAAGCGACGATACACCCGTTTCATCTGCATCCTGCGCATCAATTGTAAGCTGCTTGCTTCGCTCCTTTGTAAGTGTATAACTGTTATATGTAAAGTTGGTACCACCCTTAGAGTAACCATTCTCTCTGCTGTAATCACCCAGACCGTCAAAATCAATCTGTGGCATATTTACAGTTCTTGCACCTGTAAAACGCGCCTTGAATTTACTATCAGCCAAAAAGCCTGTCTTAGATTCCTGAACTATCATCTTATCCAGTTCGTGTGCATATTTGCTTGCACCGTTAATTGTGTTTGTCATAAAAATTTACCTCTTTCTTTTTCGTGTTTTTTACCTGCCCCAAAGCCCCGACAAAAAACCTCTATCCACCGAAGACAAAGCATCTGCCTCCGTGTTAGACATCTTGCCGCCGCTTGCGGCATTTGCCGCCTCTCTTGTTTTATTCGCGGCATCAATTTTCTGTTTTTCTTTATGTAAATAACACAGATACGCCGAATAAAGATCTCTCTTACCCTGCGCCGCCTCCACAATCACCGAATCAGGCAAATCACAATATTCCGGAGCATCCGGAAACTCATTCTTAAGCTCTATATATTCATCCGCCAACCGAGAATTAACATTTCTTGTTTGTTCTTGTATTTTAGCGCCATTTTCCATTTGAGACATTATTTTCGCATACTCGCCGCCCTGCTTTTCACGGTATATTTTCATACCTATATCTACATTTTCGTGCCCTGCGCCATATAATCCTTCCAGATATTTTTTGTACGCATTTTCTGGGGCGGCAACCATTCTTTCAACCAGCGAATTAATATCCGTTCCCTGTGTTTTCGCCAAATATTCAAGCTTTTCTCTTAATGCCTCGGTGTGCATACCTTTTTGAATAAAGTTTATCGCTTCTTCTTTTGAAAAATCCCGATTTTTATGATTGTACTGTACCGAAACAAAAGGTTCCGCCACAGTCTTGTTTTCCGACACCGATCTCTGTGCTTGTAGCGACTCGGTATCTCGTGCAACATCCTCACGACTTATTGCTATATCGTCTGGTGTAACAACATCATCTTCATCGTTTGTAATGTTTTCTTCTTCACTTGATGCTTCAGGTGTGGTGTCCATAACATCTTCGCATAAAAAATTTGTATTTTCTTCCATATTTTATATCTTCCTTTCCTCAATGGTGATGAGAAATCAAAGTAATAATTGATAATAAATATATTACTTGACACCGGTTGGTGTCGAACCATCATATTCCAAAAATTTCTTCCATTCCTTTTTTGCCTTTTTTTCCTTTTCGCTTTCCTGCGCTTCCGTTATTCCTTTTTGCTGCTTTCTTTTTAAGATTTTTTTATCCTCACTCTTATATCCAATCAAAAAACCTATAACAAAAACGCCCAATGCCATCAAAGCAAAAGCAACTATTAAATAAACAAATATATTTAATACAACAAATGTCTCCATTATATCTCTCCTTATCTAAATCCTATATCCTTTATTTTCAGCCCATACTTGTGCCTGTAATATTCTTCTTTCAAAGCTTTTGGGGGCGGCGCGTTCGGGTCACTAGGTCTGAAAAACCTCACGTCATAAAACGCATAACGCATAGCGTCCATCAAATGATTATTTTGGTCCTCCGGCGCATTAAGTCCGTTTTCACTTTTATCTTTTTTCCAACAGTAGCTGCTAAGCTCACTAAAGGTATTTTTACATTTCGGATGCACATAAATCTTATATTCCTGTATCTGCGCAATACCGTTTAGTATCGAGTCCTTGCCCTTGACACTCGGCATTATTCTTGAAACACCCAATCGCCGCAGGTCTTCATTGCTCTTTGGCTCTGCGCAGTCGGCGCGGATGCGCTCTTT
>CAZVWG010000117.1:0-3228 GCA_964630675.1 uncultured Ruminococcus sp. | reverse complement strand
AACTTTTTGAAAGTTCAAGAGTGTTGTGCTGTGCTAAATACTGTATAATCGGTATACGTGACAAATATGAGCGCGAATCAACGGATTCGTTCAAAATAATTTTACTAATATATTTTGCTTCTGACATATTTATCACCTCACTTTTGCATTATACCATACAGAACCAATAAAGTCTATTTTCAAATAAAAAATTTTCCTAACGGCGAACCGCCCTGTTCGAATCTTCTCCACCTAATTGCTAAAAACAAAAAAGTCCACCATAAAGGTGAACTTTCCTGTTTTGGCGCGCTGAAGAAGATTCGCTCGACGGCAACGCCGCCGACACGCACGCGGGCTTTGCAACCGTTCCCCGAAAGGTTGCAATTCGCCTGACGGCGAACCGCCCTGTTCGAATCTTCTCCACCTAATTGCTAAAAACAAAAAAGTCCACCATAAAGGTGAACTTTCCTGTTTTGGCGCGCTGAAGAAGATTCGAACTCCCGACCTTCTGGTCCGTAGCCAGACGCTCTATCCAGCTGAGCTATCAGCGCAAAACATATTAAAATGTTGCGGCTCTTTAAAACCGCCAAAATATAATAGCACAAAAGTTTTATAAAATCAATAGTTAATTTTAATTTTTTTAAAAATTTCTTTAAATCAGCGGTGAAAAATATGATTGAAGTCTTAAATAAAATCAATTCTGCTGTGTGGGGAACACCAACATTGTTGCTTATTTTCTTTACCGGTGTGATACTTTCTTTGCGTACAAACTTTTTTCAATTGCGATTTTTTAAGGCTTCGGTAAAGACTTTTTTTTGCGGCGGTAAGGCGCAGGATGGCAGCAAACGGCTTTCGCCTATTCAATCGGCAAGCACGGCGCTGTCGGCAACTATGGGCACAGGCAACATTGTGGGTGTAGCAGGCGCAATAGCGCTGGGCGGACCCGGCGCAGTATTCTGGATGTGGATATCTGCCGTTTTTTGTATGATAATTAAATTTTCTGAAATAGCGCTTAGCGTACGCTACCGCGAAACAAACCGTGACGGCACTTACAGTGGCGGCGCAATGTACTATATAAAAAATGCTCTGCCCAATTTTTTGTCGCCCCTTGCTACCGTTTTTTGTATCTGCGGTGTTGCGGCGGCGTTTGGCGTAGGTAATATGACACAAATAAACACTATGTCGGCAAGTGTAAGCCAATTAGCAAAAGTAATTGCCGAAATTTCACCTCGCGCCGAATTTTTTATAAAATTTACGGTAGGCGTTTTATGCTCTGTCACGAGTGTTTTTGTTTTAAAAAATGACGGCTCTATAGGGCGCTTTTGTGAAAAAATTATACCGTTTATGACTGTTTTGTATATTGGTATGACGCTGGGCGCAATAGTTATCAATTACACAAAACTGCCCTCTGCAGTTGCACAGATTTTTATCGGTGCATTTTCGCCTAAAGGTGTTACGGGAGGGGTAGTAGGCTCGGCGTTTGTAGGTGTGCGGTTTGGTATGTCGCGCGGTGTTTTTTCTAACGAAGCAGGACTTGGCACCGCGCCTACCGCCTACGCTTGCAGTGATGGCGACGAAGTAAGTCTTGGACTTATGGGAATAATGGAGGTTTTTATAGATACGGTCGTAGTATGCAGTCTCACTGCGCTTACTTTGCTGTGCGCGGGTGATATAACCTATGGCATAGACACTGCGTCTACACTTACCCTTAATGCGCTGACAAGCGTTTACGGTAAAAATATTATATTTATCTTTTGTCCTGTTGTGTGCTTTTTTGCTTTTTCTTCGGCTATAGGCTGGGGACTTTACGGCGCAAAATTTATATCCTTTTTATTGGGCGAAAGCGCCAAAAAACCGTTTTTATTTTTATTTATAGCCGCAATGATACCCGCCGCAGTTTTTCGTGCAGATGCAGTATGGGTCATAGCTGAAATTTTAAACGGATTGATGGCAATACCAAATATAATTGCTTTGTTGTTTTTAAATGATGAGGTTATAACTATAACAAACACAAAAAATGCCGCTTAAATTTAAGCGGCATTTAAAATATCAGTTGTTTAGTTTGTATGACAAGGTCATAAGGCTGTCGCCAAAGTGGATGTTTTCAACCTCTACATCGGGGTGATCAATAGAAATATCGTAGTGACTAAAGTTTAAAAAGCCTTTTACACCTAATTTTATAAGCTGCTCACAAATTTCCTTGGATGCTTCCTTTGGTATACAAAGAATTGCGGCTCGCGGCATATTTTCACGGCAAAATTCATCTAATGTAGATATGTGTCTTATCGGCACGTTACGAACCATCTGCCCCACAAGTGATTCTTTTGTATCAAACATACCTATAAGATGAAAGCCCTTTGATTCAAAATTTATATAGTGCGCAATGGCTTTTCCTAAGTTGCCCACACCGATAAGAATGGCGTTTTGCGGTTTATCAAGACCCAAAATTCGTCCTATTTCTCCTTGAAGAAGCTCTATATTATAGCCATAACCCTGCTGACCAAATTCGCCAAAGCAGTTAAGGTCTTGTCGTATCTGGCTGGCTGTAAGGTGCATACGCTCTGACAACTCACGTGATGATATTCGGGTAAGCCCCTCTTTTTTTAGTTCGCCTAAAAATCTATAATAACGCGGAAGACGGTTTATTACAGAATTTGAAATTCCTGTTGGATTCATTAAAATATAACCTCTGATCAAAAAAGATTGTTAAAAAATTGAACAAGTCTATTTTAAATAACTTTTTTAAAAAAGTCAAGAAAAAAACACTTGACAAATCAAAAATAATATGTATAATTGAAAATGTAAAAAGTAGTAATGATTACTGTTTTTAGAAATGAGGTGAGTTATGGCAAACTATTCAAAACAGCGCGAGGCTATTTTAAACGAATTGCAAAGCCGTTGCGACCATCCCACAGCCGCGCAGGTTTATGAGGGGGTGCGCAGGGTCATACCAAATATAAGTCTTGGCACGGTTTACCGTAATCTTGCAAGTCTGGTCGAAAGCGGTGAAATATTAAGTGTAACTGTCGGCGACGGTAAGGAACACTTTGACGGCGACAAAAGCTTTCATCTGCACCTGCACTGCAAAAGCTGCGGCGCAATAATTGACTCAAGGGTGCAAGCCGAAAAGCTAAAGGGTATAGCTCAATTTGACGGCTTCACACCCGAAACCAGCGTTTGCGTGGTATATGGTTTATGTAAAAATTGCAACAAGCAATAAAATATAAAAATTAAAACAATTTTGGAGGA
>CAZVWG010000116.1:0-3250 GCA_964630675.1 uncultured Ruminococcus sp. | reverse complement strand
TGTTAGGCACGCCGCCAGCGTTCGTCCTGAGCCAGGATCAAACTCTCTAAAAATTTGTATCTCAACACTCTCGTGTTAAAACCTTTTAAAGTTTTTGTCGACTCATTTACTTAATGCTGACGCATTAATAATTGTCCTTGATTTCTTTCAGATTTCTCTTAAGAATTGTCGGGTCCTTATTATCTTGTCGTTGTTTAATTTTCAAGGTTCGTTCGCGCCCTCTCAGGCACTCCAAGCGCACCCTCTCTCAAAGGTGCCCGATTATATTACCACATCAAATTCCGTTTGTCAACACTTTTTTTCAAAAATTTTAAACTTTTTTAAAAGTTTTTTTAGCATCGATTTTTGACACAATATCTTGGGGTTTGTCTCATTTCACATCCACAATTCTAAAACAAAAAAACAGGTAAATTCTTTTAAAAACCTACCTGTTTTAACAATAAATTTTAAGTTAAGAAATTAAAAGCACCGATCGACTGCAAAAACAACAATATCATAAGCGCGGGAGCCACATATTTAATCATAACGGTATAAAGCTTTTTTCTGCCAAATTTGGCGCCGCTGCTTTCGACCTCATCGATAACCCAGCTTGGTTTTACCACCCAACCAATAATGATGCACGTAAGCAATGAAATTATCGGCATAAGAAGACTGTTGCTGATATAGTCTAGCACATCAAGCAGATTCTGACCTGTGGCGCCTGTAGGAAGCGTTATACCAAACTTTAACACGTTGTATCCAAGGCAAACTACAATAGCCGCACCGGCAGAAAGAAGAGCTATAATAACGCTCGCTTTTTTACGACTCACCTTAAACGTCTCTGTGCAAGCGCCGACAATTGCTTCCATAATAGACACACTGGATGTAAGCGCGGCAAAAGCCACCATCACAAAGAATGCGGGTCCAATAATACGTCCGGCAAAACCCATCGCGTTAAACACCTGAGGCAACGATTGGAAAATCAGTCCAGGTCCTGCCTTCATACCCTCGGTACCCATAAATACATAAACCGCGGGAACAACCATAAGACCTGCAAGGAAAGCTACTATGGTATCAAATATTTCTATTTGTGCTACTGATTTATTAAGATTAACATCCTTTTTAACATAAGAGCCGTAGGTTATCATAATGCCCATGGCAACCGAAAGCGAAAAGAACAACTGACTCATAGCATCAAGTAATACGCTCATAAATTCTTTAAACGTAAGCCCTGTGAGGTCTGGTTTTACATAAACCAAAAAGCCCTGCAGTCCCGTACGAACCTCACCGTTTGCGTCAGGTTCGCTTTTTATTGTAAGCGAAAAAGCACTAATTCCGAGTATCAGCACAAACAATGCCGGCATTATTATTTTTGAAAAGCGCTCTATTCCCTTTTCAACACCGCAGTAAACAATAAATGCAGTTATTGCAAGATATATCAGCATCCAGAATATAGGCGATGCCTTTGAAGAAATAAAGTCGGTAAAATAATTGCTATCTGCCGTAGCTGCAAACTCGGTTACAGATGACACCATATATTTAAGTATCCAACCGCCGATAACAACATAATAGGTAATTATAATTGACGGTACAGCAAAGGTAAGCTTTCCGAGGAAAGACCATTTTGGGTTTATGGTTTTAAAAGCGTCAAGCGAGCTTTTGCCTGTTTTTCTGCCGATAGCGATATCGGTCATAAGAAGTGAAAAGCCAAAAGTCAAAACCAAAATAAGATAAACGATTAAAAACAAACCGCCGCCGTGCTTTGCCGCAAGAGTGGGGAAACGCCATATATTGCCAACGCCCACCGCGCTGCCCGCTGCCGCAAGCACAAAACCAAGACTTCCGCTAAAGCTGCTCTTTTTTGTTTGAGTTGCCATATTTAAAAACTCCTAAAATAAAATAACCATTGTAAAAACAATGGTTATTTTACCACTTTAATGCGTTAAATGCAATACTTGTTTTTATTTTATTACCGTCCACTCTTTTGTGCCGTAGTATTTAAAGCATTCTATCGCTTTTTCATCTATTACCTCACCCGGCAAAACGATAGGTATTGCAGGCGGACAAACAGCATCCGCCGATGCAGAAATTTTTCCAAGACAATCTTCAATTTTTAACTTTTTATGCGGCGCAAAAAGCGCCTCATTCAAAGAGATTACTGAGTTTTTTGCCGTAGGTATGGGCGGCGCATCGGTTATCGGTTTTTTTGGCTTGATATCAACCAAAGCCGTTTTGAGTTGTTGTAATTCATATTTGCTTATTTGCGGCGTAAGCATAAAGACTATATAATCGGGGTCTGCAAATTCACAAACGATATTTTTATTTAAAAGAATATCTGCAAATTCGCCGCCTATGTATCCATACGGTTTTGTGTTGATTGTTAGTTTTAACAACTCGTCACCGCAAAGTGTATAACCGTTTTGAGTTAATTCTTTTTTTAGTTTTTCAACCTCGTTTATAAAATCAGCCAAGCTCTCAGCACATTCGTCGGATATATATTTATTTGCCATATCAAGCGATTGCAAAATCAAATATGACGGGCTGGTAGAAGCGAACACGCTTAACGCCCTTTGCGCATTTTCTGCCAAGAATTCGGGTGCAGATTTTCCTATATGTAAATACGCGCCCCCCGTGAGTACAGGCAAGGTCTTGTGAGCAGAGTCACAACACATATCAGCCCCCAGAGTTATAGGATGACTGTCTATCGGTAAAAACTTTAAATACGCGCCGTGTGCGTTATCTACCATCAACAGTACACCGTGCTTGCGGCAAATTTCACTTAATGTCTTTATATTGGTTGTATTCCCAAGATAATCGGGACTTGTAATATACACAGCTGCGGGTTTTTCTTTTGCGGTTTGTAAATAATTATCAATAAAATCCGCATCAATATTACAACTTATAACCGATTGGATATTATTTGGAACGAGCCAATCAACATCTATGTCCAAAACTGCGGCGGCAGTAACAAAGGTCTTATGCGCATTTCTGCCCGCTGCGACAAGCGGCTTTTTGCCGTTTTGCATAGCGTAAGACTTTACAAGATAAAGCATGGCGCGAATACAAAGCGACGAGCCTTCGGTAGAATAAAAGGTTGCTTCGGTATTAAATAAGGCAGTTGCGTTTTTTTGACTTTCGGCTATAATACCGTCGGCGCTATATAAAACATCAGCGCCTCCAATTTCGGTTATGTCAAATTTTTCGCAACCCAGAACAGCATTGCCCTTATGCCCCGGCATATGCAATCGCAAAGAATTACTGTCGGCATATT
>CAZVWG010000115.1:0-3272 GCA_964630675.1 uncultured Ruminococcus sp. | reverse complement strand
CTGCCTGACCTGCTACAAGGTTTACGTCTGACCAAGGTGAGCTAGCCTCTTCTTCAACGCCCGCTTCACAGTAAACCGCGATGTCGCTGATAGTGATATCCGGATGTGAGCCCTGACCGATAAATCCAACCTTACCGTTTGCAATACGCTTGCTTACAGGGATTTGTGTAGCAGTGCCACCTGAGGTAAGGTACATAGTTTGAAGCTGTCCACCAATATAAAGCTCGACATAATCCGGCATAATTACGATGGAAATTGGGTATCCCACGCCGGCAGCGATAACGCCAACACCCTCAACGGCAGTTTGAGAACTATTACTAATATCGTTTTCTGCAAAACGAAGCTGACCTGTACCGTCACCTGCATCATTCCAAGCGCCAAATGAAATAAGATCACTTTCGGATTGACGAAGCATGTTGGACATATAGTTCCAATGACCTGCAACGTTGGTGTTGAAGGTTATGGTATAGTCAAGTCTGTAACCAATGTCCTCGTCAAGTGTTACGTCAAGGTACTTAGACTCGTAGTTGTTAAGTACAATGTCTGCCTGACCTTCTACAAGATTTGTTGTTGACCATTCGATACTGCCATCTGCTGCAAAAACACCCATAGGTATCTGCAAGCAAATAAGCACAGACGCTACAATTACTGCTAATAATTTTTTCAAATTTTTCATAACCATTTCTCCTTTAAAATTTTATGCTATTGACCTTACAACTTGTCTTAACATCTTCCTTTCAACTATAAATTTGCCGTATCAATCAATCGATTTAAAAGAAACTATTATAAATTTTAATACATTTTTAACAAAAATTCAATATAAATATTAATTTTTTTGTGTTAAATGTATTATTTTTTTATATAATTACGTAAATAAAATTAATTCGATTGAATTTTTGCTTAAAAAATTTAATTTCTACAATCATTTATTTAAACGTTTCATCGAGTATTTGAACTTCAATATCCAATAATTTCGCCACCGTTTTCCACTCTTCAATATAATCACCATATACACCGTGAATATGGTTGCATGGATAATATTTTAAAAACACCTCTGCCGCAGGTGCAACCTTGGTAAATGCAACGGGCCATTGTGGTGTTGCCATACCACCAAGCTTTTCCATCTTTTCACGGTCAAACTGAACTATTTCCGCGGGAACAAGTGTCAGGTAATACTTATCTTTTTTACGCGCCAAGCGTGCCATTGTCACCTTACCGGATGCCGCAAAATAATGAACACTGCCGCCGCCTGCAGGATAATCTTTTGATTCGGGCAATAGCGAAACATACTTCATATTTTCAAGAGGGTCTTCCGAGCCGCCCGCATAATATGTAGCCGATGTTCCGGAATTGCCAAAAAACCAAACATCTTCAGATTTTTCATAATGACGGACATCGGCAAACAGCACAGGCTTACCCGTCATATACTTAAATATCTGCATGGTAAGCGCGCCGTCCATATCCGATTCGGTTGCTGCAACAATCGGCTCGTGCTCACCGTCCATATCGTATGGATCATTCAAGAAAGCTTCTGCAAGGTCGACCGTAACATACCAATCGGTCAGATCTCCGTGAGCTTTGATTCCAACAAAATCAAGTCCACGCTCATCAATAATATTTCGCAAGCCATAATAAGAACGTATCTGGGTTTCAAGCTTTTCGGGTGTAAAGTTTGAATCGTTATACCCAACCTTACGAGCGTGCTCTTCGAGCCAAAGCCTTGCTTTTTTTACCTTGTCATCGGCAATCATTTCACCATATCTAACAATATCATACTGTTCAATATCTTCAATGTCAATACCGAACTGTTTTTGCCATTGATCAAGATTTGCAACAGCGGTATACATTCCCATAGGTCTGCCGCCAAAATTACCGTATGTGTTACCGCGAAGTCTTCCCACAGCAGCAGCCGCACGTATAAAGGTCATTACACGACGTAAAACCGACGGATCTTCAATTTTTCCCCATATTCTTTCGTATTTAACACCCAACTGGTCGAAGGTTCCGGCAGCAGCCATCATTCCCACCATTCCACATTCAGAGGGATGAATATTGCAGAACAAAATATAAGGACCCGGAGCATAGTTTGCAGCTACTGCACTGAACTGCGGATAACACCAGATTGCGTAATTAAAGATTGTAAGCTCAACACCCGCATCTTTAAGTCGCATTGCTTCCTCTTTGGCAGCAGTATTCGAGTTAATGGGGGCTGTTCCGGCAATAACCTCAACCTGTCCGGTTGCTTCAAGTGCCGCTTTAATAGCATTCTGGTACTGCATATTCATTTCAAACTGTGTATCATGCAGATAAGGTCTGCCATCTGACATAGTCAATAATCCAACTTTAAATTTTTTCATAAAACGGGTAGTTCCCTTTTCACTCGCTTTCTTATGTATTTTACTTGCCTTGCAAATACACACAATACTCGTATTTACTAGCAACTAATTTATTTATACTGTACTCAAAAAGGCCCAGACTATTACTTGTTATTCTTCGACTGCAAAGCAGTGGATCTCCAACATTAATATGCAACAGCTGCGCTTCGGTAAACGAGGCTGCCGTAGCCGAAAGATATTCAACGGCTTCTCGCATCAGAATACCGTATTTTTGTTCTAAGAAAGCATACAGCCCTGAAAAACCACCTGCATAACTTTCTAACTCAGGTGTCTGCCCTGCTTTCAGATAATTTATCATTATAGCAATAGGCTCACCGTCAGCACACTGTATACGCTGTATCTGATAAACCTCTTCATTGTGCGATAGCTGCAAAGCCTTTGCTACCTCGGGCGGTGATACGATTTTTCTGATATCCATGCCCTGCGTGCTAACCGTAAAACCTTTAGCAACAAGCGTTTCGGTTATAGAGCTGACACTGTTAAGCTTTTGCACTGTAGAAGCATCAAGCACCTCTGTTCCCTTGCCCTGTGTAACCTTTATATATCCGTCATCAGCCAACATACCGATGGCCTTACGGATAGTCGTTCTGCTGACAGAAAACTGTGCACATAGCTCAGGTTCGGTAGGCAACAATGTGCCACATTGATATTTTTTATCTTTTATTTGCTTTTTCAAAGCCTGATAAACCGTAAGATACGTCGGTATTCTTGCCATATTATTTCCTTTCGATAGTGCTTAAAGCAAACAGAACAATAATTTATATAAAAAGTCAGATCAAATAACTGTATAACAACCGTCAATAACAATATTGCTGCCCGATGTATAAGTGGAAGCGTCGGAAGCAAGATATATTACCGCACCGCCAAGTTCTTCGG
>CAZVWG010000114.1:0-3308 GCA_964630675.1 uncultured Ruminococcus sp. | reverse complement strand
CGCACGGTGCTTATATCGGTTATGCGACCGATTTTTGATAAATCTAAATTTTTGCTATTCATAATGTTTTACATCCCTTCAAAATACAAAAAACAAAGATAATGATGTTTGGACTTATAATAACACATATTTTATACAATTTCAACACTTAAATTTATAAATTATAAGTTTTTTTGTAAAAATTAACATTTAAAAAGCATTGTACACTTGACAAAACATAATTATGAATATATAATCGAGTTATAAAAATAACTTTAAATGGGGTGGGGTTCTTGAGCATAATTGCATATGATTTAGGAACGGGCGGAATTAAGGCTTCTCTTTATAACGACCAAATGCTAACCATATCAAAGATTTTTATTGAATATGATACTTTTTATCCCGCACCTTCAATGCATGAACAACGGCCTGAAGATTGGTGGAAAGCAATTTGTGAAAGTACCAAAAAGCTGCTTGACGAAACCAAAACAGATGCATCTAAGGTTGAATGTGTTTCTTTGTCGGGGGCAAGCTTGGTAGCAATTCCAATGGATTGTGAGAATAAACCTTTGCTTGAGCAGGTACCCATTTGGTCTGATACTCGTGCAGAGGACGAGGCTGAGCGATTTTTCTCGATAATAGATCGTGATGAGTGGTATTTAACAACGGGCAATGGCTTTCCGACGCCGTGTTATTCAATTTTTAAATTGATGTGGCTTAAGAAACATCAACCTGATATTTTTGAAAAAACATCCTACGTGCTCGGTTCAAAGGATTATATCAATTTTATGCTTACGGGCAAGCTCGCTACCGATTTTTCGTATGCTTCGGGTACGGGCGCATATGATTTAAACTCAAGTTGTATGAAGGTTGATTTTTTGCGTGCTGCGGGGCTTCCGGAAAATATATTCTTAAAGCCTGTTGCATCACATACGATTATAGGCACCGTTACCGAGCAGGCTGCGATTCAGACCGGATTATGTGTCGGTACCAAGGTGGTTTGCGGCGGTGTTGATAATGCGTGTATGGCGCTGGGCGCAGTGGGTGTCGAAAACGGAAAGGCATATGTTTCGCTCGGATCATCAAGCTGGATTCCCGTAAATTCCGAAAAACCGGTATTGGATGTTGAGAAAAAGCCTTATGTTTTTGCGCATATACAAGAGGGTATGTTTACCTCGGCATTTTCTATTTTTGCAGGCGGAAGCTCGTTGCGTTGGGCACGTGATGTTTTATTTGCTGATGATGCTGATGATAATATTTATGCAAAAATGGATGCACTTGCCGCTGCTGTTCCAATTGGTTCAAATGGAATCTTTTTTAATCCTAGTCTTGCCGGTGGTACCTCTCAAGATAAAAGCATACACATAAGAGGTGCATATGTTGGACTGCATCTTGGTACTACCCGTGAGGATATGGTTCGCGCCGCGATGGAAGGTATTGCGTTAAATCTTCGAATGTCGTTGCAGTATCTGAGTGAAAAGGTTGAGTTGTCAGACAGCATTTTATTCTGTGGCGGCGGAAGTAAAAGTCCGTTTTGGATGCAGATGTTTGCAGATGTATTTAATATGCCAATACAAAAAAGTAATATAGATCAGGATGCAGCTTCGCTTGGGGCAGCGGCAATTGCTGCACGCGGAATAGGCCTTTGGCACGATTATTCGCCCATACACAAGCTGCAATGTGTTCAAAAGCTGTATTTGCCACGTGCAGATGCGGTGTATGAATATAATAGGCTTTTTGGTATGTTTACTCACATAAACGAAATAGCGGCCGAGCTTGGTGAATATATGCAGGTCGAGAAAAGAAAGGTTGATTTAAATGGTTAGTAATCCTTGCAAAACTGATTTTCGTCTTGATGGAAAGGTTGCGGTAGTTACGGGCGGTGCTTCGGGTATTGGTCTTGCAACTGCGGAGCTTTTTAGTGAAAAGGGTGCGGTTGTATGCATTTGTGATGTAAACGGCGCAAAAGCAAAAGAAGCCGCAAACGGCTTGATTAATGCGTACGGATATGAGGTCGATATTTCCAATACAGCATCGGTTAATGCCCTTGCTGAAGCGATAGTATCTGAGCACGGAAAAATTGATGTGCTTGTTAACAGCGCGGGTGTTGGTGATATAGAATGGGCAGAAGAAATGTCTGAAAGCACCTGGAACAAGGTTATTGGCATTAATCTTTCGGGAACCTTTTATATGTCACAGCGATTTGGTCAAGAGATGATTAAGGCTGAAAAGGGCGGCAAAATAATAAGCCTTGCTTCACAGGCGGGTCTTGTGTCTATAGATAAGCACGTGGCATATAGCGCATCTAAAGCAGGCGTTATTTCTATGACAAAATCATTGGCGTATGAATGGGGCAAGTATGGTATACAGGTAAACGCAATTTCTCCTACTGTTACAAAAACTCCTATGACCGAAGGCTTTTGGTATGAAGAGCCACGACGCACTAAAACGATTGAAAACACACCGGCAGGGCGTTATTGTCAGCCTGTAGAAATTGCTTGTGCGGCATTGTTTTTAGCTAGTGATGCATCCAATATGATAACCGGTGAAAATCTGGTTGTAGACGGCGGATATACAATTCATTAATTATTTCAGAAAGGAACAATAAATATGAAAAACGATATTTTTAGTTTAAAAGGAAAAGTAGCAGTTATTACCGGAGGATACAGAGGAATAGGAAAATCTGTTGCTACCTATCTTGCAGATGCAGGCGCCGATATTGTGCTTTGGGATCTTATTGATGCAACTGAAGTAGCACAGGAGATTGCCGAAGAATACGGCGTTCGTGCTTGTGCATTTGTTTGTGATGTTACAGATCCCGAGCAGGTTACAGATACGGTAAACAAATCAGCGGCAGCTATGGGAACACTTGATATATTGTTTAACAATGCAGGTATAGGCCCTCATACACCGGCGCTTGAAATCACACCTGAAGGTTGGAAAAAGGTGATGGATGTTAATGTCAACGGTGTATTTTATGTGGCAACATCATTTGCAAAATATCTTATTTCACAAAACAAAGGCGGTTCTATTATAAATACAGCCTCTATGTCGGGCTTGATAGTTAACATTCCTCAAAGTCATACCCATTACAATTCATCTAAAGCGGCAGTAATTCATATGACAAAATCTTTAGCAATTGAATTGGCTGATAAGAATATACGAGTTAACTGCATAAGTCCCGGATATATTGCTACAGATATGATCAAGGAAGTTCGTCAGGATTGGAAAGATGCTTGGGTTAGCAAAATTCCGTTTGGAAGAATGGGCAAACCCGAAGAACTTGGCGGTGCGGTAATATATCTTGCTTCCGACGCTTCCACTTATAC
>CAZVWG010000113.1:0-3600 GCA_964630675.1 uncultured Ruminococcus sp. | reverse complement strand
TTTCCCCATTCAAGATGGGCCACCTCCCGCATCAACGCATGTTTTACGCCGCATTTTCGCAGCGTGCTCTAGCATAATAACACAACTGTTGCATAAATGCAAGAAAAACTTTTAAAAAAGTTCTTATATTTTTAACGAACTTTTTGACCTGCTTTTGTGCAAAATCACGAATGCGATTTATCAATTTTTTTATATTGAGGTTTGCATAACAACTAATCACAAGATGTTGTGTAATTATTACAAAGTTTCGGCTTATTTTATTTTTGATATATCGTATGACTACGGCAGACCGATAATATAATTTACTTTATATCGTGTAACAATACTTTAATACAACGCAAACTACGCTTGCGTCTTAAATCCCTCTCCTATTATCTCTCCCGCATCGCTGACAACAATAAATGCGCGCTCGTCATATTCACGTATAACGTCGTGCACAGCAGCAGCTTCGTGAACACGCACCGTACACATAAGCATTGTGCGATTTTCACCTGTGTAGCCACCCACTACCGAAAGTCTGGTCACTCCGCGACCTATAGTGTCGTTTATTTCACGGCAAATTAAATCGGGCTGGCTTGTTACAATATAAATTATCTTGCCGCGGTCGGCACCATAGAGCAGTATATCCATCACACGTGTTCCCGCATATATAGCCACTACCGAACAAAGTGCAATTTCGGCATTTTTATAAACCAGAGCCGTTAGTATTATAACAAAACCGTCTGCCATTAAAATTATTTTGCCAACGCTTAGGTGACGATATTTGCGGTTAACAAGTTTTGCTATAATATCTATACCGCCTGTTGTAGCACCACGCAGCAATATAAGACTTAATCCCAGCCCCATAAGTATGCCGCCAAAGAGGGATACGAGTATACCGTCGGTTTTAAGCGGCGGTAAAAGTTGTGCCGATACATCAAGCGCAAATGACACAAGTACAGTCACAAAAGACGTTTTAAGTATAAACATACCACCCATTTTCATATATCCTAAAATCAATACGGGAATATTAAGAGCAAACAACATAACACCTGTTGGCACAGATGTCAGATAGTTAACCACTGCCGCTACACCCGTAAAGCCACCGGGTGAAATGCCGTTTGGCGCTAAAAACATATTGACCGCTACGGAATATATAACCGCGCCCGCAACAAAATATATTGTATCAACAATTGTTTTTGGAATCCTTTTTTTCATAAAACAAAACCTCCGCACAGTTATTTTGTACGGAGGTTTTAATATATATACTTTTTACCATATCATTTCAAACAGTTCTTTTGCGCGGTCGGTCTGACCCGACAAATGCAAAAATCCAAATAAGCACTCAAGACCTGTTGCGGTGTGATATTCACCGTTGGTTGCGCTTTTCGGTGTGTTACCGGTATGAAAATTTCTGCCGCGTCTGAATATCATAAGCTCTTTTTCGTTAAGGCTGTTTTCAATTTTACGAAAAGCTTCTGCCTGAGCTACCGCACTTACGTACTTTACCGAAAGGGTATGCAGATCACCCGACGAACGATTTATTTCGGCGAGTCGGGTACGTACCATAAGTCCATAAACGGCATCGCCAACAAACGCCAATACCGATGGACTTAATAAATTTACATTATCCATTAAAAATCCCTCCACCACCAAAGGCTGTCCCTCCCTTTAGGCAAGGGAGGCAGATTTAATCTACGAAATCAAATTCGACGTCATATACACTTACTGTATCGCCCTCTTGAACGCCCGCCTTGCGAAGCGCATCAATAATACCTGTCTGGCGCATAACCCGCTCAAAGTATTGAAGCGACTCGTAGTCTTCTGGATTTACCTCGTTCATAACATCCATAATCCAAGGCGCATCCTCAACAAAATATACACCGTCACAAACACGAATGTTAAATGTGCGTTTTTTTGGCGCAGTCAAATCGAGCTGTGGTTTGGGCTCTGCCTCATAAACCTTTATAGCAGGCAACTTTGCAAGCTCCGCCGCTACATAATTAATAACATCCTGCGTACCCTCAGCAATAGCCGCCATAACAGGAAAGAATTTATAGCCCTTGTCCTCGAAATATTTTGCTGTTTTTTCAACATCTTCCTCTTCGCAAAGATCACACTTATTGCCCACAACTATCTGGGGACGCCGTGTAAGCTCTTCACTGAAAGCCGAAAGCTCGGCATTTATCTTCTCGAAATCTTCAATCGGATCTCGACCTTCGCTACCCGAAATATCAATTATATGAACAAGCAAACGGCAACGCTCTACATGCCGCAAAAATTCATGTCCAAGACCTATGCCCTCGCTTGCACCCTCGATAAGACCCGGTATGTCCGCCATTACAAACGAACTGCCTTCACCCATACGAATAACACCTAAAACAGGCGTCAGTGTTGTAAAATGATAATTTGCAATGTTAGGCTTTGCATCGCTCACAACCGAAAGAAATGTGGATTTTCCTACGTTAGGAAAGCCAATAAGACCGACGTCGGCAAGTAACTTTAACTCAAGCGTTACATCAAGTTCTTCACCCGGGTTGCCGTTTTTGGCAAACTTTGGTATTTGACGGGTAGAGGTTGCAAAATGCGTATTACCCCAACCGCCATTGCCACCTTTTGCTACAACAACCGGCTTATTGTCGGATAAATCGGCAATTATTCTGCCTGTTTCGGTTTCTTTGATAACGGTACCACGCGGTACATTTATTAAAAGTGCAGGTGCCGTTTTACCTGTGCAACGCTTTGTTCTGCCGTCCTCACCGTTTTCAGCACAATATTTACGCTTGTAGCGAAAATCCGCCAAGGTAGAAAGGTTATCATCTACCTGAAAAACAATATCGCCGCCACGTCCGCCGTCACCGCCGTCCGGACCACCTGCAGCTACATATTTTTCACGGTGAAACGATACTGTACCGTTGCCGCCGTTGCCTGCTTTCAAGTGTATATTTGCTATATCTACAAACATCTTTATCTCCTAATATTCTGAAGCATAACGTTTTATTATTCTTCCTCAAATTCCTCAAATTCGTCAAAATCTTCATCACTGAAATCCATCTGAGCTTCCACAACATTTTCATAAAGCTGTTGCGCAATTTCAAGATCGCTTTCATTTACATATATTTCCTGAACACTAAAACCGCCGCCAAAAACTATTTGCATTGCATCTTCGCTCTCGTCACAAGTAAAAACAATACCATTGTCACGAAGAACATCTTTATAGATTTCTGCTGCAACAACATTATCAACCGAAGCCGCAAGCACAGGGTTTTTTACAATGAGAGCTTCCTCTGCCGCTCTTTGAGCCTCGCGCTCCTCTGCATCTTTAAGCTCTTGCTCATACTCTTCAAAAGTTTTAAGCTCCGCACCGCACAATGTGCAAATATCGGCATCGTTTTCACAGGCAAAGCCACACACATGACAATTTTTCATAATATCACCTTTTAAGTAATGTTTAATCTCCGCTTGCAGCTCATTCACCGCAAACGGTCAGTTTCTCATCAAGGAGAATGCCAATTAAAAAACCGAGCGACATCACATTAAAGTTCGCCGCTCGGTTTTAATTTTAAAAATAATTACTGCTCCACAGCGTAGATGCTAACCTGCTTGCGGTCTCTGCCTACG
>CAZVWG010000112.1:0-3606 GCA_964630675.1 uncultured Ruminococcus sp. | reverse complement strand
ATTTGAGTTGAATTTTCTTTTTATTTTGTCACCTATCTATTGTACCATAACAAAAATCGCATTTTTTAAAAAATTTTTCTTTTTATTGTTTAATTTGTTAAATCCCGAATTTTCACCGTCCGACACATTGCTTAATATAATGTTTTAGGAGGTGTAAAATCAATATTATGATACTTTGGGCTTTTATCGCCGCAATCGGTACATGGGGCTTAACGGCTTTAGGAGCTGCGCTTGTTATATTTTTTAAAGCGCCGAAACAGAGTCTTTTAAACCTAATGTTAGGATTTTCGGCAGGTGTTATGATTGCGGCATCTTTTTGGTCATTGTTGCAGCCTGCAATAGAGCGCGCAGAAGCAACCCTTAAAATACCGTCATATATTGCTGTCAGCATTGGTTTTTTACTTGGGGCATTGTTTATATGGTTTTCTGATAAAGCAGTCTCACGAGCGTTTTTTAAGCAAAACACAAGCGAAAATATGTCAAATAACCGCATTAATCGTGTTATAATACTTATTTTATCAATAACGCTGCATAATATACCTGAAGGTTTGGTTGTAGGTGTAGCGTTTGGGTCCCTGAAACAAAATTATACAACCGGCGCGTTAATGGGCGCTTTTTCTATAGCTGTGGGTATTGGTCTGCAAAATTTTCCTGAAGGCGCAGCCATATCTCTGCCGCTCAGAAGGGAAGGGTATTCGCGCAAAAAAAGCTTTTTTTACGGACAGCTATCGGCTGTTGTAGAGCCAATAGCAGCCGTTGTCGGCGCATTGCTTGTAACAACTGTAGAAACAATTTTACCGTTTGCGTTATCTTTTGCGGCGGGTGCAATGATAATTGTAGCAGTACACGAACTCATACCTGAATGTCAACAAAATAAATCTGAGCAGCCGTACACGGCAACAATGGGAATTATATCGGGGTTTGCAGTTATGATGCTATTAGATGTAATGCTGGGGTAACGTCGTCTATTGTTAAAAAATTAACAACTAGTGACGCGCATGATTAGTAAATTATGAATACCCAAATATATTTACAGCAAGCCATATGATCAGAAGCGACAGGCGATTGATGGATTTTTTATTAATGAATTGTTGTATTTTGTTAATGCAAAGGATGTTATGTATACGATAATGTTTTTATTAACTTTATAATATCAAATTTAATAAAATTACTTGTTTGCTGAAAAAACATAGTTCTAGGCGATTACAATTTTAAAAAACGCTATTTCTCATCGAATAGAAATTTTTTTGACTAACAATGTATCGTCAGAGAAAAAATTATTCGATGAGATTTTTTGTAATTGAAAGAATACTATACTTAAATTTATTTATAAAGCTTATGATTACAACTTGCAAACAAATTATAAGAGGATAATATTTAAATGTACAATATATATTGAAGAATCTCTCTCATAACAAAATAAGTGATTAGCAGTATCTAAAAACGCCTGAACTCTATTTCGTGACAATAAAACCACTACCCCGAATTATACAAAATATTCCCTATGTTTTGTTTCTCTGGCAGGAATTAGAGCAGAGGATAAAAGCAAAAAAGACCACCCAAACGGGTGGTCTTTTTCGTTTTCCAAGGTTAAGCGCGGGGTGAAGATATGGGACCCGAAAAGGATATCGCGCTTAAGCCGTAAACCGTAATGTCGGCTAACAACACCGAGTATCAGGTCGCCGCTCTGATACCCGTGGGCGTGTGGGTGTTGCTTGCTGATTGCTCAGCCTGGCATAAATACAATAGCACGGTAGCGGGCAAAAGTCAAGAACAAATTTTCGTCACTGTTCGCGGACTTGATTATAGCCGACAAACCACCTTGTCAGCAAAAGAGGCTGAAACGTTGCACACACCCACGACGTAAGAGCCGCAAACAACCGCCACCGAGCGACAGCCTGGCGCCCTCTCGCCAAGAGTGGCGAGAGCGGGGAGAGTGGTTGAAAGAAAAGCCAACGCTTTAAACAACCCGCGGCTGTGCCGCGCCCTATAAAAGCGGGCGGGGCGGTAACGCCGACTACCAAGCCAAAAACACCAAAGTGTTTTTTGGCGCAGGAGCCCTGCCCGCTGGAGCGCCGCGACATTGCGGTGGGGGTAGTCGAGGGCGAAGCAACGTGACGTGGCACGTCGCAAGGTGGAGTTGTGAAACAAACTACCTTGCGAAAAGTAAAGCCGCGTTACGTTACGCGTAGGCGAAGCGAACCCGAAGACGCAGGGGACCCGAAGGGTAGAAACTAACGCCGAAAGAAGAAAACCGCAAGTCGCAAAAGGCGCGGGGCGCGCCCGCCCATGAGGCACGGTGCCGTGCGCCGCGAAGCACGAAAAAGCACCGTGACGACGGCGGATAAAAACGGTGGGCGTAACGCGAAGCGTAGCCGTGCCCTGTGGGCACTTGCGACCTACGGGGCGCAACACCGTAGCGCGCCATACATTGAAAATCTCACGGCAGCGAAGCTGTTGTGAGATGACCGTGCGACGATATCCCCATTATTTTGGGGTGAGGAACGCGGAGCGGAGCAACTCGGTGATTATCTCTCACCGAACACAAAAAACGAAAGGAGGGCAAAAAATGGATAAAATTCACGCATTTATCACAATTCCTGTTATTGACCTTTTAAAAATCGCTGAAAAATGCTCGTTAATTATCGGCGACGTTACAAGTCTGATTAAAGAAAAAGTTTCGGTACCCGAAAAAGAAGCTTCTTCTGAAGAGGATCCAAAAGCAACAGCTGATACTCCAAAATTTAAAGCGCCAACCTTTGAAGATGGCGTTCTTCAAGGTATGGCTATCAGCAATCGTGTAACAAAACCCGTTGAACTGATTACCGAATAACCAGGGCGACAGCCTGGCGCCCTCTCGCCAAGAGTGGCGAGAGCGGGGAGAGTGGTTGAAAAGATGCGCGCGAGACAACCAAAGCCGTTGCCCCGAGAACACGCGACACGCAAAGCGCAGCGCTTTTTTTGCGCGAAGACTGAGTGACGCGTGGGCGAGGAATAAAGGCAACGGCGCAGGTTGGCAAGAACGCGCAATCGATTAGATTCCCGTTAGCAGTGGCAAGGGGGTGTCACTACGACACACCCCCTTGTGTTCATTGTTCATTGTTCAAAAAATCAAAAGAAAAGGATTGCTCATTATGAAAGAAAAAGAAAAATCGGGAGCAGGTCGCACCCGTAATTTTGCGACCGTTGTTTATCCTGAGTCAGCGCCTGAACATTGGCAGGATATCCTGACCGACCATCTCGTGCCCGCGTTTATTTCGCCGCTGCACGACCAAGACGTAAACCCGACGGGCGAGCAGAAAAAGCCGCATTATCACGTGATAATTATGTTTGACGGTGTGAAAACCAAAGACCAGGCAAAAGAAATTTTCGATACTATCGGCGGTGTAGGTTGCGAGGTTGTAAAATCAATACGCGGATACGCGCGATATCTTTGCCACCTTGACAACCCCGAAAAACATCAGTACAACACCGAAGACGTTCGGTGTTTGTGTGGCGCTGATTTCTTCTCGACAATCAGTCTTGCGATTGATAAGTTCGTCGCCATTACTGAAATGGAAGAATTTTGTGAAGAGTACGACGTTTTGTCGTTCTATTTGCTATCGC
>CAZVWG010000111.1:0-3721 GCA_964630675.1 uncultured Ruminococcus sp. | reverse complement strand
AACAAAGAGTGGTTTGACAACGTAACAAGCGGCGCTTATCAGAAGTACTACGAAACAATGTATAGCGGAAAAGAGGAGCTTTAATGGGTAAGTTTAACTTTATTAAAACCTCTATTGACGGTGTTGTAATTGTAGAACCTACAGCTTACGGCGATAGCCGTGGCTACTTTATGGAAACCTATCAAAAAGAAGATTTTAAGGCGGGCGGAATCGATATCGACTTTGTTCAGGACAATCAGTCAATGTCAACCCGTGGCGTGCTTCGCGGCCTTCATTTCCAGATAAACTATCCGCAGACCAAGCTTGTGCGTTGCGTTCGCGGTGAGGTTTTTGACGTTTGCGTTGACCTGCGCGAAGGCTCAGAAACCTACGGCAAGTGGGAGGGTGTTATCCTTTCTGCTGAGAATAAGCGTCAGTTCTTGGTGCCGAAGGGCTTCGCTCACGGATTTGTAGTGCTGTCAGACGAGGCAGAGTTCTGTTATAAGGTTGATGACTACTATCATCCTAACGATGAGGGCGGTCTTATGTGGAACGACCCCGATATTGCTATCGAGTGGCCAATACCTGCCGATATGGAGATAAAGCTTTCTGATAAAGATAAAATCCATCCGCCATTCAGCGAATACAATAAAAACAAATAATTAAATAATTAAATAATAACCTCTCTTCAAACGGTTAAACTAACCGTGAAGGGAGGTTTTATTTTATGCAAAAAGGAAACGGGATGTCATTTGTTAAAGGAATGGGCGCGGGTATGCTCGCGGGCGCTACGGCGGTGGTTGTAGGCAAAATGGTAATGCAGGACAAGCACAATGTATCAAAGGGCTCTGCCAAGGTAGTAAAGGCAGTGGGTGAAATTGTGGACGGAGTACAGACGATATTTAAATAACTCAAAACCTCTGCCGTTGCCCAGGTATTTTGAAGGATACTTGGGCAGTTTTATTCGCCTTAATACGCGAATTTTATTGATGCGCAGTGATATTTAACTCTTGCGGTTTAAAAATATAAACGGAAATACCGCAAATGAAACAATAAGACCTGCGGCAAGGTCTATTACCGAATGTTGTTTTAAAAACACTGTTGCAAGACAAATTAAAATTGTTGTTACTGAAAATACGGTTCGCCATATCGGAGTTTTAAAATGCTTTGAGCTCCAGAGAGAAAAAATCATACCCATACTGAATACTACGTGCAATGACGGACAGACGTTTGTATTAGTATCTATCGCATAAAGATTTTTCATTACGTCTACTAAAATATTATCTCGTGAAAATTCTGTAGGACGCAGGTTTTGCATATTTGGAAAAAGAATATAAATCGTAAAGGTTATAACGCTTGTTATACATAAAAATGTATAAAACCTTTTAAAAGCAGATATATCCCAAAACAATGTATATAACGAAACAAAGGCTAGCAATGGATACCATAAAACATAAGGTATTACAAAAAACTCACAAAAGGGGATAATATCATCAAGTGGGCTATATACATTATATATAGGTACAAGATATTTTTCGGTGAGCACAAAAAATAACAGATATACAGGCCAAAAAAGCAATAAAAGTATATGCCTATATTTAATGTTAAATATATTTTTAAAGTTGAAATCTTTGTAATAACTTAACAATGCTCTCACCCCATAAATTTACTAATAAAATTTTACCACTAACAAAATGCAAAAACAATAGAAATTTGCTTAAAAAACACTAAAAATTAATAAAGCACAGGGTGGTTTTTTGGACAGTGAAAAAATTATAATAAATTTGTAAAAAGTGCTTGACAAATGTCGAAAGCAATATTATAATAAATACAGAAAACGAACAAATGTTCGGTGGAGGAAAACTTATGAATTTCAGCAGTACTTTACTTACAATATTCGAGATAGCACTTGTAGCTTTTGCTATATGGGCAGTTTTTCACGAGGATAGATTTATCAGTTTTGAAGAAAAGATTGCAGCACATTTCCGTCGTCGCAGATTTAAGGTTTTGCGTGGCGGTTCAAAGGTTTGCAAATCTTATTATCCCGAAAAATACAGAGCATAAGCTTCTGTCATTTAAATACTCTTTCTTTATGCAAAAAAGGCAGAATTTGTTCTGCCTTTTTTGTTGCAATATAAATGCTTTTATGTTAAAATTTCAACTTGGAATTATTGAAGCGATCAGAGGTAATTTATGTTTAAAAAGCTAATAGGCACTAAAGACTTTTACAAGCGGGTATATGTGCTTATGATACCCATAATGATACAGCAGGGTATTACCAATTTTGTTAATATGCTCGATAATATTATGGTTGGTCGTGTAGGACAAGCCGAGTCTACGGGCGTTGCCGTTTCAAACCAGTTGATGTTTGTTTTTAACCTATGCATATTCGGCGCGATTTCGGGAGCGGGTATTTTTACTGCGCAGTATTTTGGCAAAAAAGATTTAGAGGGTGTAAAGCAAACCTTTAGATTTAAAATAATATTTTGTACGTTATTGGCAGTTTTAGGGTTATTGCTTTTATATTTTAAAAGCGAGGACCTTATAATGCTGTACTTAAATGTTGATGACAACCCAACCCTTGCCGTCGAGTCGTTAAAGTTTGCAAAAAGTTATCTTTATATAATGCTTGTCGGTCTCATACCGTATACCATTTCGCAGTGTTATGGCACCACACTTCGTGAAGCAGGGGAAAGCACCGTGCCAATGATTGCAGGAGTTATGGCGGTGGCGGTGAATTTGTCGCTAAACTATGTGCTTATTTACGGTAAGCTGGGCGCAACTCGTATGGGTGTAAACGGAGCGGCAATCGCTACGGTTGTTTCACGCTTTGTTGAGCTTGCTATCTTGGTGGTATACACCCTTGTAAAACGCGAAAAGTGTATATTTATAATTGAGGGTTGGAAAAGTCCTTATATATCATTTAGTCTTATTGGCCAGATATTTAAAAAGGGTATGCCGCTTATGGTAAATGAAGCGTTATGGGCTTCTGGAATGGCAACGGTTAACGGCTTTTATGCTCAGCGCGGACTCGATGTTGTTACGGCAAATAATATTTCGCAAACCTTTTTCAATGTTTTTTCGGTGGCATTTTTTGCGGTCGGTATATCGGTCGGTATAATATTGGGGCACGATTTGGGCGCGGGCAAAAGTAAAGACGAGGTGCTTGACACAACCTTTAAGCTGATTGCGTTTTCGGTATTTATTGGCGTAATTGTTGCGGTGCTTTATGCGGTTAGCGCAATATTTATACCCCGCATTTACAACATAAGCGACAATGCCAAAAGCCTTGCAACATCTCTTATGCAGATCACAGCGCTTGCTATACCCATAGAGGCGTGCGCGCATTCATCATATTTTGCGCTACGGTCGGGTGGCAAGGTAATAATAACACTTATTTTTGACTGTATATTCACGTGGAGTGTCAGTGTTGTTGCGGCGATGTGTCTTGTAAACTTTACCTCACTCGGTATTTTGACAATATACTTTATAGTGCAAATGCTTAATATTATAAAATGTATTTTGGGTTATATTTTTATAAAGCGCGGCGCTTGGATAAAAACAATAGTTCCATAATATCGCCTGACGAGGTTCAAACCGATTACAGTTTAACTTATTAACTCAAAAATTGTTAAAATTTTAGCATTTCGGGTATTGTTTTTTCGACAAAATACTGATATAATATTTTTGTATGAATTTTTGAAAGGAGTTACATATAATGAACTACTCACATGAAGTACAA
>CAZVWG010000110.1:0-3816 GCA_964630675.1 uncultured Ruminococcus sp. | reverse complement strand
TTGCGAACGGCGAAGTTCATACTTGGTACATCGGTGCCTGTAGCGGGCGGGGTTATTAGCGAGGCAGTTTCCACCATTTCGGCATCAATGGGGCTTTTGAAGTCATCTGTTGGAATTTATGGGGTAGCAGCGCTTGTGTTTATGCTGTTGCCGATTGTAATAGAACTGGTTTTGTGGCGGTGTATACTGATGTTAAATATATCATTAAGTGAACTTTTTTCGTTATCAAAAGTGTCGGGAGTTTTGCGTGCGGTTGATTCTATGCTGTCGGTGCTTTTGGGTGTGGTTTTGTTGGTGGGCGCAATGTTTATAATATCACTCGCGGTAGTAATTACGGCAGGTAATTCATAATGCAGGGTTTAAACGCTTTTATAATCAGCTTTTGCAGCAGCTGTATACTGCTTGGCTTTTTGTATATACTTTGCCCGTCCGGAAATATGAGTGCTCCTGTGAAATATATATTTTGCTTATGCTTTGTTTGCTGTGTGGTGGCAACTGCAATAAGCATACCGATGCCTGATTTTACCGATTTTAACCAATCTTATGATAATGAATTGCTTACTGAACAAAACACGGCTGTCACTGCACAATTGGTGTTTTGTGAGGCTTTGCGGGGACAAAATATAAATTTTAGAAAAATTGCAGTAGATACTAATAAATTATCTGATGGCAGCATAATTATAAGTAAAGTAACCGTTTACACTGATGAGAAAGCGCAAAAAATCAATGATGCGATAGGCTCTGACAGTTATGAGGTAGAAGTAATCAATGAATGAAAAAATTAAAAAACTAATACAAAATCCAAGACTTCTGATTGTGATTGGATTGGGTGGCATACTGCTCATTTTTGTATCATCATTTTTTGGTGAAAAAGATAATTCTGCAGAAAAAAGCAACCAAAGTTCCGTGACATACACTGCAGAGCAATACTGCGAAAAACTTCAAAAGGATATAAAAAATATAGTTATCGGTATCACGGGCGACAAAAATCCAACAGTTGTAATAACGCTGGAAAGCGGTATAAAATATTCCTATGCCAGTGCCGACGAAACGGATGTTTCAAGCTCTGTAGGCAGCGTTACCGACCAAAGCAGTGAAAGTAAAAAGCAGTCATATATTACAATTAAGACTGCTGACGGCGGTGAGCAGGCGCTGGTAGTTACTGAGATTATGCCCGAGGTACGCGGAGTTGCTATAATTTGCGATGGCGGCGGCAACGAAACAACCGCCGAAAAAATTAAGAATGCCGTGACTGCGGCTTTAAATATAACATCAAAACGAGTATATATTTCAGGAGGAACGAATCAATGAAAAAAGGTAAAGTATTTGGCAAGCATCATGTTGTATTGGCGCTTATGGTATTAGCTTTGGGAGCGGCAGTGTGGCTCAATATGAAATTTTCTTCCACCGAAAAATATTTAGGTCAGGCAACCCTCGTCAGCGATAGTGAGGTAGCTAGCGGCGAGGCGGTGCAAACTGCAGCTAAGGCAGAAGAAAGCGAGGATTATTTTGAAACGGCAAAAAAAGACCGCCAAAACGCGCTTGATGAGGCTCAGGAATTGGTAGAAGAAACGTTAAAATCGGCAAATGCTACCCAATCAGAGCGCGAACAGGCGCTCAAAACCACAAGCGATATTGCTTTGCGTATTGAAAAAGCAAATAACATAGAGACCCTACTTAAAGCAAAGGGCTTCACAGAGGTTGTTGCTGTAATAGGCGAAGGTGATGTCAGTGTGATTGTAAAATCTGAGGGCATTACCACAGCACAAACTTTACAGATACAGGATATTGTTACCGCGCAGACCGAAATCCCGCTTAGTAACATAAAAATAGTCACAATAAAATAAATTCTTGCTTTAGCAAAAGAATTATGTTACAATATGGGTGTAATGATATTATAGCAATTTATAAATCATCGATTTTATATACGGAGGATAAAATAATGGATAACAAAACACAGCTTTCTGTAAGTTCCGAAGTGCTTGAAAAAATGGCTGAGCTTGCTGCACAAGAGATTGACGGTGTAAAGGGAATTTCCAAAAAAGCGATCGACATTAAAGGCGCCATCAAGTCAAAAAGTGTGGTTAAAGGTGTTAAGGTTGAAAACGTTAACGGCGCTATTGACATTAATATTTACATTTGTGTTGATTCTAAGGCGAAAATTCGCGAGGTTGCTGAGGCTGTTCAGCAAAATGTCAAGGATAAAATCCAGACAATGACAGGCACTGCGGTAACCAGAGTTAATGTAAATATAGAAGATGTAGATTTTACTGAAGAGTAATATCTGTCACGAAACATAATATAGTTTTAAAAAATGAGCCTTTCGTTGTGAAAGGCTCATTTTTTCAGGTTTATATAGGTGTCAATTAAAGTGTCAATGCAAATTTTTTCACTTTTATTCAGTCGGCTGTATTTACTCAAAAGACTGTTACTATCCAATAACAGCTGATTGTCTTCATTAGTTCTGCCGATAAGATAATCGACGGTTACATCAAAATAATCAGCTATCGCTATAAGCGTATTTATATCGGGCTCAATTTTATGATTTTCGTATTTGTTTATTGATTGTTGAGTTGTACCGATAGCTGTTGCTAATGTTTGTTGGCTTATGCTGCGATTATTACGAATGACCTTAAGATTTTTTACCATTATTATCACCCTATAATAATTTTAACAACAAGCGGGTGTTTATCAAAACTCCTTTAGATTGTTATTGACAAACAACCTACGGTTGTTATAAAATGACAATATATATTTGTGATGGGATGATAAAATGAAAAAACATGCATATTTAATTACGGCATATGATAATATTTATGTGCTGGAAAAAACCATACGATTATTGGATAATGAAAAAAACGATATTTTTGTTCATTGCGATGAAAAAATGGGAAATATAAACGAATTTATCCATAAAATACAAGCAACTACGGTTTCTGAAATAGTTTTTATCAATAGGAAGTCAATATGTTGGGGCGAATATAGCTACACAGATGTAATTTTATCATTATTGGATGTTGCGATAAAAAAAGAATATTTTTATTACCATTTAATTACAGGGACAAGTATGCCAATAAAAACGCAAAAACACATTCATACTTTTTTTGAGACAGAGGCTAATGAAAAGTTATATTTTCATATCAACTATGACGCATCTCCAATTATTCAAGAAAGGGTTAAGGCATATTATCCTCTAATTTCTACAAAGTATTACAGAGACCACAAATGGTTTAAGGCATTAAGTTTAATCTTTGGGAAAATGCAAATTGCTTTTGGTATCAATCGTTTAAGAAAAAGTGAATTCAATTCTATTTATAACGGGTGGGGCTGGTTTTCGATACCACACGATTTTGCTGTTTATTGCGTATCAAAACGCGATGCCATTGAAAAGACATTTAAATACACATTGGCTTCAGACGAAGTATGGATTCACACAGTTGCAATGCATTCGGATTTTAAGGATAGAGTGTACGGATACAATGGAAAAGACGATCCGATTGATGCTTCAAAACATTTTCAGGATTGGAAAAGGGGCAAACCGTACATTTTTACTAAAGAAGATTTTGATTTGTTAATGAAGAATAATCCTGCTTTTTGGGCAAGAAAGTTTGATGAGAATAAAGATAAAGAAATTATCGATATGATTTATGAAACCGTAATGCAAGAACAAACAAAAGAGAATATTGGTTAGAAACAAAACACAAAGGGAGAACACAGGAGGGAAGGAGGGCACACAAGGGGACGTGCACACACGGGGACGAAGTTGTTGTGTTAATGTTAGTTTTTAAGATTCTTTGCTACGCTCTGAATGACAGG
>CAZVWG010000109.1:0-3832 GCA_964630675.1 uncultured Ruminococcus sp. | reverse complement strand
AGTTTTCATCATATTTTTTTGAGAAAAGTGTAACCTATCATTGACGACTGTACATGGTCTACAAAATATTACTTTTAATATGGTTGACGGGCTCATTTTTTTGATATATAATATATACGATTGTTTTTTAATATAAAATCTGTGTTTTGAGAGGAGATATTTTTATGAAAGTTTTTGCCAAAAAATTATGCAGTATAACGCTCGCGCTTTGTGTTGTTTTAAGCGCTATGTTTGTACTGCCGGTATCGGCGGCTACCATCACCGATATTTCTCTCGGTGTGCCGATAACAGTAACCCTTTCCGAAAATGAGGTATGTGACATACTTTTCACACCCGTGGAAAGCAGAGCATATGTATTTTATTCTACCAACGAAAACGGTTATGATACATATGGTTACATTTTGGATAGCAACGGAGAAGAGCTTACACGCGATGACGACAATGGTTATGGCAACAATTTCTTAGTGGAATATGACCTTGTTGCAGGTAACACTTATATCCTGCGTTCAAAGTTTTTATCCTCGTCAGATTCCGGCTCTTTTGATGTGGTTGTTGATTATAATCCTGTTAAATCAATCACCGTAGCTCCAATAAACATTATTGAGGGTACAAAGGGCTATTTAAGCACATATTCGGTCGGCAATGATGAGGTGGGCTACGAACACGGTACATATTATAATTACAGCGAATGGTACCTCGACGTTAAAGCCACGGTGGAGTTTTCCGACGGCTCCACACAAGAGGTTTATCTTGATGAATGTGTTGAGTATAATGGCGAAAGCTATTACTTTGACTGTTATTTAGGTCAATCCTATGATGATCCGTGGACTTCGGGAAGCAGCTTTACCGCTACCGTGTCCCTTATTGGTGAAACCGTAGAGGTGCCTGTTACCATCACCGAATCTCCTGTTAAATCTGTTACCGTAGAGCCTGTAAGTATTATCGAGGGTTCAAACGGTTATTGGAACAGCTATTGGGATAATGACCTCGGGGAATATGTGGATTATTTTTACTACCATTGGTACTCTAATGTTAAAGCTACCATAGAATTTACCGACGGCACCACCATAGAAGAATATATTACAAGCGGCATTGAGTATGACGGTCAATACTATAATATTGATTATTTTCATGACCAGCATAATAACGGTCCGTGGACGGTAGGCAATACTTATACCGCAACCGTAATGGTTATGGGCAAAGAGGTAGAGATTCCCGTTACAATTACCGAAAGTCCTGTTAAATCTATAAGTGTAGAACCTATTTCTATACAGGAAGGCACTAAAGGCTGGTTGGCTGGGGACTATGTCGACGGTGAAAGAGTATATTATTACCGTTATCAATGGTACGATATAGCCAAAGTTATGGTTGAATTCCAAGACGGTACTACCGGTACATACGGTTTGTGGGATACTATAACATATGGCGACAACGAGTTCTCGATTGCTTGGACTAATTATACACAGAGCGCCAACGCTCCTTGGACCGTAGGCAACACATATACTGAACAGGTATCGCTTGGCAATTTAACTGCCGACGTCAATGTTACAATCACCGAATCCCCCGTTAAATCTATAACCGTAAACCCTATAAGTATTGTTGAGGGCGCAAATGGTTATTGGAGTAGTTACTGGGATGAAGAGCTTCAGCAAGACGTTGAATATTACCATTATCATTGGTACGGTATGGCAGGTGCTACCGTCGAGTTTAATGACGGCACCGTTGTCAGCGTGCCAAATCTGCGGAACAGTGTAGAATATAACGGCGATTATTATTACTTTAATTACAATGACAACCAATACGGCAACCCTTGGACTGTTGGTAACACCTACTATGTTACTGCTACCTTTATGGGCAAATCGGTTGAGGTGCCTATTACCATTACCGAATCCCCTGTTAAATCTATAACCGTAAACCCTATAAGTATTGTTGAGGGCGCAAACGGTTATTGGAGTAGTTACTGGGATGACGAGCTTCAGCAAGAAGTTGAATATTACCGTTATGAGTGGTACGATATGGCAGGCGCTACCGTCGAGTTTACTGACGGCACCGTTGTCAGCGTGCCAAATCTGTGGAACAGTGTAGAATATAACGGCGAATATTATTCGTTTGATTGGAATGACAACCAATACGGCAACCCTTGGACTGTTGGTAATACCTACTACGTTACCGCAACCTTTATGGGCAAAGAGGTAGAGATTCCCGTTACAATTACCGAAAGTCCTGTTAAATCTATCGAGATACTTTCGGTAACACCGATAAAGGAAACCGAGTATAGTTATATAGACGAATTTGGCAGCAAGCATTATTACACACCTAATTTCACATACAAAATCAACTTTAAGGACGGAACATCCTTAACCCGTGAATATTATAACTACTATGAAGATCATCGGATTACGGTATCTTATTCAGATTACGAAAATCCTTGGACTGTTGGCGGCGAAAATCTTGTTACAGTAAGAATAGGCAAGGCTACAACCACCTTCTCGGCAATAATTACCGAAGTTAAGGATTGGGAATACATAGAACAAAACGGCGGATTGTTTATAACAAACTGCGGCATTACAGATTACGAAATCACCGTACCCGAAGAAATCGACGGCAAACCCGTTATAGGCATTATGGATATGGGCGACTGCTTGTGGCACGCTTATACAATCACCATACCGGATTCGGTTACATATATTTCAAGTGAAGCATTTTCAAACGGTCGTTATCTTGATACCATTAACATAGGCTCAGGCATTACAACACTTGACCCCGATGCCTTTGCGTACTGTTATAATCTTTATGAAATAAATGTTTCGGAAGAAAACGAGTATCTGTGCTCTATTGACGGCATTGTATATAACAAATCGGGCGATACCCTAGTGGTTTACCCACGCGGCAGATACGACACATACTATCTGCCCGACGATGTAGTAAATGTAGATATACTTTTCACAAAAGACTACTATCGTGATGTATATTATGAATTCAGCGAGAATTCAAAAGCGCTTACCGAAGAAGACGGTATCACATACAATGCGTCAAAAACCATCGTTATAAAATGCGATCCTGAAAAAACAGGTAGCTATGATATGCCCGATACCGTAACCGATATAAATGCATTTGCCTTCAGCGGATCGAGTCTCTCTTCTATAACGGTTTCTGACAATGTAAGCGAGATTGTGTACAATGCATTCTCTTACTGTAACAATCTTGAAACCATTTCACTGCCCGATACGCTCACCTCTATAGGTGAGGCAGCATTCTTTGAAAGCAACCTTAAAAATCTTACCCGACTTCCAAGCGAACTGACCGAAATAGGTGGCAATGCCTTTGCAGGCACCCAGATGACCTCTGTAATCATACCGTCTAGTGTAACAAATATTGGTTACAGCGCGTTTGCATGTTCCTTGCTTGAAAACGCAACCCTTTCTGAAGGAATTGAATATATTGGCAACAGCGCGTTTTTATGCACCAATCTTACTGCAATTGAAATTCCAAATTCAGTAAAGTATATGGGTGATAATACCTTTGCAAATACGCCACTCAAGAGCGCGGTCATAGGCACGGGTCTTGACTCTATACCATATAGCGCATTTGAGTCAACAGAACTAACCGAAATAGATTTGCCCGAAAATATAATATTTATCGGTGTTGCTGCATTTGCCGATACGCCTTTGTCAAAGGTTATTTTTAATAGCGAAGAGGTATACATTGGAGACCGTGCTTTCTATGGATGTCCGCTTGATCAGACCACACTGAGTGATAATATCTATTACTTTGGCGAATATGCCTTTGCGGGCAACTCAATGACCAGTGTTAAAATCCCCGACAGTGTTAC
>CAZVWG010000108.1:0-3879 GCA_964630675.1 uncultured Ruminococcus sp. | reverse complement strand
GGCGTGTTCGTGTTTTGTGTGCGGAAGGTAAGATCCCCGGTATGGTACGCCGTGGTAAACTGTATATGATTCCTGCAAGTGCTGAGAAGCCTGCTGACGGGCGTACCAATCGTGCTACGCTCCTGACCGTTATTGACGGCAAAAAGGATCAGCTTGCCAAGATGCGTCCTCTGACTGAGGGAGAAGTAGAACGCCTTCGCGAAGAATTTATGGTGGAGTTTACTTACAATTCCAACGCCATCGAAGGCAACACCCTTACCCTCAAGGAAACGGCAATGGTTTTAGAAGGAATGACCATCGACCAAAAGCCAATGAAGGATCACCTTGAAGCGGTGGGTCACCGTGATGCTTTTATGTATGTGCAGGATATTGCAACCAAGGAGATCGACCTGACTGAGAGCGTTATTAAAAATATCCACTCTCTTGTGTTGGTAAACAGACCGCAGGATAAAGGCGTTTACCGTGCTATCCCCGTGCGTATTATGGGAGCTTATACCGAGCCTGTCCAGCCCTATTTGATTGAGCCAAAAATGACCGAACTGCTTGCGGTCAATAAAGAACGGGAGCAGACAATGCACATCATTGAACGCATTGCACGTTTTCATCTTGAGTTTGAAGGCATCCATCCCTTTATTGACGGCAACGGCAGAACCGGCAGACTGTTACTCAATCTTGACTTGATTCGTAACGGTTATCCCGCTATCAATGTAAAATTCACCGACCGAAAGCGTTATTACGATGCATTTGACGCTTATTACCGTGACGGCAATGCCGATGCAATGATAGAACTGATCGGTGAATATGTGGATAAACGACTGGATGAGTATTTTGAAGTATTAAACAGTATGCTGTGATTGGAGGATAAATATGGAAGTTGTTGTAGCAATAATAGCGGGGCTGTTTTCAATCTCAGTGTCTATTTTCGGAGCTGCATTTTCAATGTAAACAACATTAAGTTACAAACTCGAAAGTTGAAAGAAGAACATTATGTTCGCTACATTGAGTCTGTACACAATCTCGCAGAAGATAATTCAAGCACAAAAGCTTTGAAGGAATATACATTGCATCGTGATAAGATGTTCATAGTTGCAAGCGAAAAAGTTGTCAAGGCAATGCTTGCATATGAAGAAAAGGCTGTTGGCAAACAGTGCGATGAACACGATAAATACCTGACCAAACTTGTTGCCGAAATTCGTAAGGATTTGAGTATCAAGGATAAGCCTTTTCCCCAGATATATTTAAAGGCAAGCAAGAAATAAAAACAAAACTTACAAGTCAAAGCATTTGGCTTGTAATTAACGGAGATAGATTATGCAATTAGGTTGGATCGATTTTTCAAAATCAGAACGCAATAAAGTATTGAATGTTTTGGATATGTTATCTGAGGCGGGTACTCTTGATGAACTCGGCATTGCACCGATTCGTGATGGATTTGCAAACCGCTTTTTCCCGGGCACCTCGACTATCCAGACGAGAGCGAAATATTTTTTATGCATTCCGTATGCCTTTAAGGAAATAGAGCGTAGCGGAGAGACAAGTCCTAACCGTATGTTTAAGGCGCTTAGTGCTATCGAAAAATCTTGCGGCGAATACTTTGTTGCAAGAGATCCGAAAGCCGATGGCATTATCGGGCGTCGTGCATTAAGCCTGGGTAATTGGGTAAAACGAGCTCCCACAGATTTGTATTGGGCCGGTCTTCGCCGACTTGGGATCTTTGTGGGTGGCGAACTTTCTGTTGCGGAGTACATTCGTTTTATATGCGCTAATAACAATCAAAAAGGCACTCTTAAAAATCTTGGCAATCGCAATGATGCTGCTGATGAAAACGAATGTGATGATAACGATGCTGGAAAGTCCTTGTATAAGCGTTTTTGGAATATCCCTACTTATACGAGAAACTGGCAAGAAGGGTTAACCCTTGAGCTGACATCGGCGGAAGCTGAATTTTTAAAAGATCAGGTTATCAAAACTTGTGGCGGCACAATGTTTGCCTACATATTGCAAAACTCTTTTACAGACATTACCGAATTGAACGGTATTGAAGAATTGGAACACGGATTTATTGAGCAGTTCCCTGAAAGTATTCAGGAGGACTATGCTGTTGCACGCGCTTTTTCTGATTTTGTATACGTGATGCGTGTTCTGTTTAATATCATTGTTTCGGATGGTCAAAATACAGAAGCAAATGACGAATGGAAACTTATTGAACCCAATCTTGAAGAGTATGCCAATATTAATATTGACGATGTCTTTGAAAGACTGTCCCTTGTCGGTCATGCAGCTCTGCGCCATTTTTTAAAACAGGCGCAGGAATATATGCGCACTCGCGATATTGAGGCACTAAAAGAGTGTATTATCAAACGCGAGGTGCATCTTAAAGGTGTGAACCGTGCTAAGACAAAGCATCCCGGTGAATTTGATACGACTGTATGGTTTGGCGGTGGGCATTTGGATTACCGCTTTAATAACGCCAAGATCATCATTAAAGATATTTTTGAAGGAGTGAACAATCATGCTGAATCCGAATAATGACAGATTAGATTACGGTCAGCTTTTGTCTGCTCCCGATAAATATAAGTTGGATTTTGCAATCGGTACAACCTATTCGCTTGATTTAGATGCTTTGGTTGGTGCCAGCCTTGCGCTCGGCCTTTCAGAAGATACTGACAGTAAAATAGCACAAAATCCCATTGCATTGTTGGAAGCGTTGCGTGTAACGGGTGATAAAATTGCTTTGTTTTGCGAGGCGGGTCAAATCCATTTGCCTAACAAAGTAACCTCTTTGTATATGCTCTTGGAACAGATGGTATATCAGGTGAAAACACCTAAGAAAAAAGGTATCGCCGCATACCCTTCGTTCCATCCAAAGTTTTGGCTTATTCGCTATATTAATGAACAAGGTGAGCCTTTATATCGTGTGGTCATTCTTAGCCGTAATCTCACATTTGATAGAAGCTGGGACGTTACCTTCTGTATGGACGGTAAAAAGAGCAATAAAGCGACTAAGAAAAATCAGCCTATCAACGATTTCGTTGAATACTTACTTCGCTATTTGCCCAATGAGAAATCGGCGGCAAAGCGCTCAAAGATCCGCGCTACTCTCCGCGAATTACCTTACGTGCAGTTTGAAACCGATTCGAGAGAATTTTATGATTATGACTTCATTCCCGTTGGTATTAAAAAGGCTGAGGGCGGATTTCATAGCATAAAAGATTATCCGTTATTTGCCGATACTTTCCACGAAATTCTTGTGATGTCTCCTTTTTTGAGTGACGGCATTATCAAAAATTTCAATGATAGAAATAAATACATAGAACATACCGATTACACTTTAATCACAAGGGCAATGTCTCTGCCGAGATTAAAGCCGGAAAGCTGTGCTAACTTTAAGATTTATACTGTAAAAGACAACGTTATTGACGGTGAATCTATTGTTTCGGAAGAAAACAATAACATTCAAAAGCAAGATATTCACGCTAAAGTTTATATGGTTAGAAAGAACTCTGATGCAGACTTGTATCTGGGGTCTCTTAACGCATCCCATAACGCCGTAAGCGGTAATGTTGAGTTTATGATTCGTTTGCGCAGTAAAAACCGTTATTTGAATCTTACAAAACTTTGCGAAGCATTGTTCTGTGGCAATGAAGACAACCCCAACAATCCGTTCCAATTGGTAGATATTAATTCGGTAAAGAAAGAAGAAATTGCCGATGCGGATAGCGTTTTGGATTCCGTTATTAAGACAATTACCCGCTTGAACACTTCAGCCGAAGTGGTAGAGAACGGAGAAAACTACAACATCAATGTTTTCTTTGATAATAAAGTTGAGGGTTATACCGTTTCGGTATCTCCGCTTTTCTCTAACAAAACCGCACCTCT
>CAZVWG010000107.1:0-3905 GCA_964630675.1 uncultured Ruminococcus sp. | reverse complement strand
ATCCGTTCCCTACATATCACAAAAATAAGACCCTGCTTTAAATTCAAAGTAGGGTCTTTAATTTCTTATCCAGCTAAATTTTGCACGTTGTGCAAAGCGAAATTATTAAGCTGTGCTTAATAGCTAAATAACTCTTTCAGAGCAGCTAAATTAAATTCGCACACAGCGTGGCGCAGACACATTTAGCTACGGAGTAATTTAGCGCGCTGCAAGCGCATTTAGTTCGCGATAGCGAATTTAGCTTTTAAGAACACAAGGGCACGAAGTTGTTGTGTTGACGTTGGCTTTAAGTTTTTTCTGCGCTTTAGTTGTGTTTTATTCGTAATAATTTTATTTATAAACTTTTAACCAGTCTACAACAAATTCTTGTGGGAGAAGCTCGTCGGGAACTCCGCCCCAGTGTTTTGCTTTTTCGCAACCTTCGGGACCAATGTAGCAAGTGAACTTGATATATGCTGCTTTAACGTCATCTACTGGTGCGATGTTGGTGTTTGCTTTTGCAAGCTCGCCGTTAACGTAGTAGTAAATGCCGTACTCGTTCCAAACACAAGAGTATTCCTGATATTCGCCATACTTAAAGCCGGGGATTATGTAATGCGCGCCAAGTGAGCTCTTGGTAATGCCTTGCGTTGCCCAGTCCCAACCCGGTTCCCAATAATGCTCGGTATGGGCGGAACCCAGTGTATCGGGATGGCAGAAGATTTCCATAATATCTATTTCACTACAACCGTGGAAATCGTCACCTGTATCGGTGCGCTTGAAGAAGTATTCGTCACAATACTTTCCTTCGGGCATAAGCCAGAACGCAGTGAAAAGACCCTTGCGATAGCTTGGGTGCTTGCATTTTGCAGTAAAGCAACCGTATTTTTGAGAGAATTTACCCTTGGTTCTTACACCTGCGTCGGTGTACCAATACTCTTTGCCGTCTTTTATAATCGGCTTGTCAAGTTTTTTGAATTCAAGACGCAGCTTGCCGTCACGAACATAGTTGTCCATACGTGGTGTAATTGACAGTGGTGTTTTGGCGCCGTAATCCATACCTTCCCATAAATCAGTGTTATAGGTTTCAAAATTGTCTTCAAGAGTTTGTTCATACTTACGCATCTTAATATGTATGGTAGAGCGATACTCTTTAAATTCCTTGTGTGTAACGGTGATGGTGAGCGTCTCGCCGCGCTGACGAATTTCGTCGGGAATAACGATAAGCTCATCGATAATCCACACCATAGGAAGATTGAAATCAACGTCGTAATCCTCGAATTTGAGCTTTTCGCCCTTAAAGGTAACGAAGTAATTATACTTTAAAGCGTAGCCTGGAATACCCGGGTGATATTGCTTGAGGTGAAAGAGCATATCGTTACAGGGTGTATCACCGCAAAAGCTTTCAATTTTTACATTTAATTCAAAATCGGTCATAGGAATTTTACCTCCTGAAATAGTAAGGTGTTTTGCTGCGCAAAACGAACACAATACAACATATCCCTCCGTCTTTTGCTTTGCAAAATCCACCTCCCTTTAGGCAAGGGAGGCTTGGGGGTTTTATTTGTATACTTTGAGCCAGTCTATCATAAGTGTTTTTGGAAGTAGTTCGTCTTCTACCTCGCCAAAGCGTGCGCCGCTGCCTTTTGGTCCTATGTAGCAAGTATAAAGGATGAAAGCAGGGAATACGTCCTCAACAGGAGCGATGTTCTGGTTATCTCTTACAAGCTCGCCATCTACATAGTAGTAGATGCCATATTCATTCCAAACACAAGCAAATTCATAATACTTGTCGTATTTAAAGCCTGGTATGGTATAGAAGTTATCAAGTGAACTCTTGGTAATGCCTTGTGTAGCGCGGTCCCAGTTAGGTTCCCAATAATGCTCGGTATGGGCGCTGCCTAAAGTATCAGCATCGTGGAAAACTTCCATAATATCTATTTCGCTACAACCGTGAAATTCGTCATCTGTGTCGGTGCGTTTAAAGAAATAATCCTCCTGATATCTGCCATCGGGAACAAGCCAGAAGGCAGAGAAGATACCCTTTGGAGCATCGGGGAGTTTCATACGGGTTGAGAAACAACCGTATTTTTGTGAGAACTTACCCTTAGTGTCAACACCTGCATCTGAGTAGTAACACTCTTTACCGTTTCTAATGGTAGGTGTTTCGTGCTTTTTAAAATCAAGACAGAGGTGATTATCACGAACGTAGTTATCAAGCGGCTCGGTAAAAGCCATATCAACCTTAGCGCCGGCACTACGTGCGTTCCACAAATCCTTGTTATAAGTTTCAAAATTATCTTCAAGGGTTAATTCGTATTTACGCATTTTGATTTTAAGGGTTGCGGTGTAGTCGGGGTCCTGAGCACAGAAAAGTGAAATGGTAAGCCAACCACCGAGTTTGCGTACACGGTCGGGAATAAGGATTTCGTCAGCTTTAAAATACACTTCGGGGTTATCGGCTGTAATGCCGCAACCACGTGGACCAATGCGTTCGCCTTTAAAAATAATATGGTAGTTGTATTTAAGGGTAAAGCCTGGAACACCGGGGTGATACTTATCAAGATGAATTTTAAAATCATCGCAAGGTTCGCCTTTGTAAAAACCTTCTTCTTTTACATTTAATTCAAAATCGGTCATAATAATCTCCTAACATAAAGAACGGATTGCCACGCGACAAAGTCGCTCGCAATGACGTTTTATTTATATACTCTGAGCCAGTCAACCATCATTGATTGCGGGAGATCCTCATCTTTAACCTCGCCCCAAAATGCGCCGCTACCTTCGGGTCCTATGTAGCAGGTGTAAAGTATGTAAGCGGGGAATACATTGTCAACGGGAGCGATTTTATCGTTTACCTTTGCGAGAACGCCGTTTACATAGTAGTAAATTGCGTATTCGTTCCAAACGCAAGCATACTCGATAAATTGACCGTCTTTATAGCCCGGAATTGTGTAGTCGTAGCCGAGCGAGCTTTTTGTTTTACCGCTTACTTCGCGATCCCAGTTGGGTTCCCAATAATGCTCGGTATGAGCTGAGCCGCGGGTAGCGGGGTGGTGGAAAATTTCCATAATATCTATCTCACTACAACCGTGGAAATCATCACCTGTATCGGTGCGTTTAAAGAAGTAGTCCTCTTGGTATCTACCTTCGGGAAGGAGCCAGAAGGCCGTGAAAATACCCGTAGGGCAAGGCGGTACTTTGATGCTTGAAGCAAAGCAACCATATTTTTGCGAGAACTTACCTTTGGTTCTAAGACCCGCATCAGAATAGTAGCACTTGTTGCCATTACGGATAACAGGTGTTTCATTTTTTTCAAAGTCAAGACATAATTTGCCGTCGCGAACGTAGTTGTCCTTAACCTTGGTATATGCCATAGCAACCTTTGCGCCATCACAGCGAGGTTCCCACAAATCTGTGTTAAATGTTTCAAAATTATCTTCGAGTGTTATTTCATATTTACGAAGTTTGATTTTAAGTTTTGCTGTGTAGTCGGGGTCAAGAGCACAGTGAAGGTCAACGGTCATCCAACCGCCCATCTGACGAGTAGCGTCGGGGATGATGATTTCGTCGGCCTTAAAGAAAACCTCGGGGTAGTCGGCACGGATATTACAACCGCGAGGGCTGATACGCTCACCCTTGAATACTATGTAATACTTGTATGATACCGAGTAGCCCGGTACACCTGGGTGGTAGCTTTCAAGATGAATTTTAAAATCATCACAGGGTTCGCCTTTGTAAAAGCCTTCTTCTTTTACATTGAGTTCAAAATCGGTCATATTATATAACCTCCTAAAAATTTTGCGGAAATGATTTCCAAGTAAAATATAGCATATTAAATATAAATAATCAAGAAATAAAGGTGAAAAAACGCAAGTTTTTTATAACCTGCGGTTTTAAATCAGTAATATTTCGGCAACCAGTCG
>CAZVWG010000106.1:0-3974 GCA_964630675.1 uncultured Ruminococcus sp. | reverse complement strand
TTTGCGGTATTGACGGAATTTCCCAGGCTGTTGTTGTGGTGCGTAAAAACAACGAAGGCAGGCAGCTTATCTGTGCTTTTTACACAGGTGCAGAAGTTGATGCAAAAGAGGTTCGCAGTCACATCGGCAAGAAATTGCCCAAATATATGCTGCCGCATATCTGCACTCACCTTGACGAAATGCCTTTGACTTCAAGCGGTAAAATTAACCGTAAAGCGTTACCCGAAGTGGATTTGTATGCAATAGATACTGATGTGGAATATGTTGCACCCGTAACCGAGCAAGAGAAGATTCTTGTATCTGCCATTGAAGCGACACTCGGCGTTGATAAAGTCGGCATTACGGATAACTTCTTTGATGTCGGCGGTGACAGTTTAAAAGCAATCGAGCTTATCTCTAAACTTGAAAAGAACGGTTATCATACTGATTCAAAAACTATTTTTGAATGCGATACTATAAAAGAGCTTGCTGAAAAATTAACTACCATAGAAACCGAGCAAGATGAATTTGACTATTACGGAGATATCCCTGCAACGGATGCGCAGATGCGTGTTTATACTGCACAAAGTATGAATAGTGACAGTACTACTTATAACGTTCCGTATGTATTTATGGTGGATAGTGTTGATATCAAACGTTTGCAAAATGCAGTTAATGGGCTTATTGCCCGTCACGAGAGTTTGCGTACACATTTTGAGAATAAAGACGGTAATATTATTCAAGTTATCAACGATACGGCAAAATGTAAGGTTGAGATTTTAGATAGTGATGATATTACTGCATTTATCCGTCCTTTTGACCTTGGAACAGCGCCGCTTTTGCGTGTTGGTATACATAAAAATACCATTATGATTGATATGCACCATATCATCACCGATGGCGGTTCTATGCCTGTGTTCTTAAATGAACTCAACGAGTTGTATATGGGCAGAAGTATTGGAACCGAACCTGTTCAGTACAAGCAGTTTGCTGTTCAAAAGCAGGATCATACCGAGAGTGAAAAATACTGGTTGTCTGTATATAGTGACGAAGTCCCTATATTAGAAATTAATACTGATTATCACAGAGGGCAAAAGCAAAGCTTTAACGGTAATGCTATTTACGATTCGATAGACATCAAATTACATAACAAAATACTTGCTTTTTGTAAGGCGCAGAATATCACCCCTTATGTGTTCTATATGAGTGGGTTTAATATCCTATTGTCTAAATTCAGCGGTAATGAGGATATTGTTGTCGGTATGCCCATTAGCGGCAGAGACGCAAAGTATCTTGATACTATCGGTATGTTTGTTAATACTATTGCTCTGCGCAATAAACCAATTGGTACAAAATCTGTAGCCGAGTTTTTACAAGAGGTTAAGGAAAACTCGGTTAACGCTATTAATCACCAGGATTATCCATACGGCGAACTGGTAAAGAAACTAGATATACATACTCCCGACCGCAATCCGTTATTTGACGTAATGTTTGCCTATCAGAGCGAGCAAATGACCGATGTGGTATTTGGTGATAAAAAAGCAGAATTGTTACCGGTGCCGATAACTACATCAAAATATGATTTTACATTTAACGTAATGCCTCGTGATAATGGTGTCGTTATTATGGCAGAATACTGTATTGATCTCTATAAAGATCGTACTATACAGAGATTTATCGATGGGTATAAACGACTTTTAGCACAAATGTTAGAATAGAGAGGATTGGTAAAATGACAGAAGAGTCTATTGTTGCAATTGTTGTCTGTGTTATTAGTAGTGCATCAGTTATAACAGCTGCAATTATCGGTGCAAAGGCAACTATAAAAGTAGCTAGAATGAGAGGACCTAAGATTAAAATGGAAGAAAAAAACAAACCATTAGATATTCCGGAAGTACCGCAAGCAAATACAAATCCGTTTGATTTGTTACCTGAAGAACAAGAATTTGGCAGCGAAGAATATTACGAAGCAATAGGAACTCGCTTAATGGAAAGAAGAGAATCCAGCCAGGTACAAGTAAGAAAGATTATAAGGAAGTGATTTAATGGAAAACGATTTTTTAAGTACCAATTCCGAAGAATTGGGTTTTGATCCTTGTGTAAAAATTATTTCGCGATTTTCAGAACATTATAAATCTATGATTGTTCCTGAAAGATTTTATACAAGAATCTTATGTCATACTTTATCTCACTATCTAAATAATAACCATTTTTTTGAACCTCCAATTTTCTTGGCTATAGAGGGAAATGCCGGCGAAGGAAAAACTTCTCAAGCGATTGCTTCTTGTACTCAGCGTGGTATTACAGTTTTGTATATTTCCGGAGCTAGTCTTTCGGGTAGCTACGAATCTGATGCAAAAAACAAATTGGAACGAGCCTATAATAGAGCCGTTCAATTAAAAAAGCAAGGAAATCTGGTTGTAATAATTATTGATGATTTCCATAAGAGTATTGCTATTGAAAGTGCCAATATTGGTCGTACGGTAAATACAAACTTATTGGTAGGATATATGATGAACTTGGCAGAGAGCTCAGGCGAAACACAAGTTCCAATTATATTAACCGCTAATGATACATCGGATATTTATGCTCCTCTTTTAAGATTAGGGCGTGCTGATATATTTAAGTGGCAACCAACAATTAGTGAAAAAAAGGAAACAGTAAGACGAATATTGAATACATTTGTTGATTTTTCTTCGAATAAAGAGTTTGATGACTTTTTTGATGCAAACCAACATGAGTCTATTGCGTTTTTTGCTCAACTAAAAAACAAATATAGAATGAGTGTGTTGGGAAACATCATTGTACAAACACATTATTTTGATTCTTCTGTGTTGAGTTCAATAAATTCTTATATCGCTTCATCTATGTCTAAGATGCAGGTTGAAGATTTGGAACCGTTGGTTCAAAAACAGCGTATAGAAAGGGATTAAAGAAATGAATATAGATTTACTGCCCCCTGAATTAGATGTGACACCAGATTTGAATTTGAAAATACGAATTAGGGTGTTATCTAAGGTTTTATATGAACTTACTAATGTTTGTGGAGCGAATTGTTCTGATGATATAGAAAGGGGTATTTTGAACAAACAAATTATAAATAAAATTACCATATCCTTTTTTGATGTGGAGGATGTCATACGAGGTCAAATAATATTTTTGGTTGATTGGGACAAATTGGAGTTTTCTGCAAAAACTAACCAAGATGTTACTCTTTTGAAAAGTATTGATATAAACAGACTTGTAGCACCACAATTAGATCCTGAACTATATAATATCCTAAAAATGCATGTAGATAAACTGAAAACTAAGTATCACATTGAACGAGTACAGCTATATTTTGATTATAGGACTCAATATAAAAAAGATAAAAAATTGTATGAAAACACAATGGCATATCTGCACCATACAGACAAATATGATGCACCTAAAAAAAGCATAAATAGTTTAAGTTATGAACTTCAAACTGCTTTTCAAGGCTTAGATGGATGCTTAGACGTTATTTTTAGAACATAAAGTTTTGAAATTTGAGATTGTAAAACATTTTAAGTTTGCTAATTATAAAAGGTGAAATCTGTATATGATACCTAAAATGATAAAAGATTTAATTGTTGTTTCTGACCAAGAACGAAACATAATTATTCACGATTTTAATAATACCGCTGTTGATTACCCGAGGGACAAATGCGTCCATCAGTTATTTGAGGAACAAGTGGATAAAACACCCGATAAGACAGCTGTTATCGCTTGCGATAAAACTCTCACCTATGACGAACTGAACGAACAAGCAAACCGTATTGCTCATTCGCTTATTGAAAAAGGCGTTGATGTGGGCGATATTGTTGCCTTTGCACTGCCGAGAAAGAATTATCTTGTAGCAACAATGTTGGGTATCTTAAAAGCAGGTGCGGCATACTTGCCTGTTGATCCTGATTACCCACAGGATAGAATCGACTATATGCTTGCAGATAGCAATGCAAAGTTGTTTATTACAG
>CAZVWG010000105.1:0-3975 GCA_964630675.1 uncultured Ruminococcus sp. | reverse complement strand
CATCAGTAATTTTGTAAGCCATTGGTTACACCTCCGTCAAAGTGGAATAAAACAGGTTTTAAAACATACAAAAAACTTGTTATTTATATTGTAGCAATATTCGACACAAAAAGCAAGAAGAAATTTTTATTGCTCGTTATCGGCTTTTTTGGGCTTGTTTCCACCCAAAATTTTAACGTTTTTGCGGTTGGTTTTATAAGGTACGCCATCGCTATCCTTTGGTTTTACTGTCAAATTGCCTGTGATAAAATTCGCATCGGTGACGATACCTATACCCTGTTCGGTTTTAACTGTAGCGCCTATCGATGGGGTGATAGAATTTAAATATTCATACGACTCCTGTTCGTAATTGAGACAACACATAAGTCTGCCGCAGCTGCCCGAAATTTTGGTGGGATTCAGAGATAGACCCTGTTCCTTCGCCATCTTGATAGATACTGGCAAAAAGTCATCGAGAAAGCGCTTGCAACAATATGGTTGACCGCATATGCCTATACCACCAAGCATTTTTGCTTCATCGCGAACACCTATCTGACGTAGCTCAATGCGTGAATGAAAATGATTTGCAAGGTCTTTTACAAGTTCGCGGAAATCCACTCTGCCGTCGGCGGTAAAAAAGAATGTTATCTTGCCGCCGTCAAAGGAATATTCTACACGAACAAGCTTCATATCAAGCTTGTGGGCGGCAATCTTTTCTTCGCATATCCGAAAGGCATCGCTTTCCTTTGTCTTGTTTTCCTCTATGCGTTGCATATCCTTATCATTTGCTATGCGGAGGACGTTTTTAAGCGGCGGGACCACGCGCTCGTCGTCAACCTCGTGATTGCCTTCGGCTACGATGCCGAACGCCAAACCGTTAGAGGTTTCAACTATAACATTATCGTTCGATTTGTAGTGCTTGCCGTTTGGGGAAAAGTAATAATTTTTTCCGCTGTCCTTAAATTTAACTGAAATAACCTGTGTCATAATTTTGTTTTACCTCATTTATCTAAAAGACCTTTAGAACGACTTACAGCCAAGCTTATAAGAAGCGGCAGATTTATGTTGGTAGTCAAAAGGTCTAAATAATATTTTGTGTCGTCAAAAAGGCGGTCAAGTACGCGTGCGTGCCCCGTACCGCTTTTTATTCTTTGCGTGATACAAATTGCAAGGGCGTTAAAAAATGCTTCTGTATCAGAGCGGCTTTTTTCAAGCGGGAAAAGCAATTTTAACATTTCATATTCGCTGCCCGACAGCAACAAATCTATAAACGTGTTAGCCGCTTCAAGCTGTGGATTGTTATCGCTTTGCGCGGCGAGCGTAGACAACAACACGCAACGCGAAACGATGGTGTCAAGTAACATTGTCTTTGAGGGCAGAAGCAGTAAAAAAATAACGTTTTTAGGCGGCTCTTCAAGCACTTTAAGCAGAGCGTTTTGCGCTTGCTCGTTCATACGGTGAGCATCTTCGATTATAAAAACGCGGTGTGATGCTTGGTGCGCTTTTACAAAAGCATCGGCGCGTAGCTCACGTATTTGAGTCACGGACAAAAATTTCTTTCCGTCGAGCGCTGACACACGGGTAATGTCGGGGTGCGACCCGGCGCTTGCCAGATGACAGTTGTGACACATTCCACAAGGAACATCGTCACCATCGCATACTGCTGAGGTAGCGATATATAGTCCTAAATTAAGATTTAGCTCACTGTTTTCGCCCTCAATCATTATAGCGTGCGGAATGCGACGAGTGCATATAAAATTTTTTACCGAAGCCTTAAGTTTTGAATTTTCACTTGGAAAAATCATAGTACAAAGCCAACCTTTTTCATTGCTTTGAAATAGGTTTTGCGTGCAACACGCTCGGCACGGGCATCGCCCTCGCGGAATATACGCTCAAGCTCTGCCTTGTCGGCAATGATGCGGTCGTATTCTGCTTTAATGGGAGCCAATTCATCAGCAACAGCTTCGCCGACAGCCAGTTTAAAGTCGCCGTAACCCTTGCCTTCAAACTCGCGTTCTACTTCGGCGGGCGTTTTGCCGGTTATTACGCTGTAAATTGTAATAAGATTAGAAATACCGGGTTGTGATTCGCTCATACGTACACACGCTTCGCTGTCGGTAACGGCACGTTTGAACTTGCGGATAATTGTATCGCGGTCGTCAAGAATAGCCACCCAAGAGTTAGCGTTTTCGTCGGATTTGGACATCTTTTTAGCTGGATCCTGCAGCGACATAACCCTAGCACCCGCCTTTGCAATATAGGGCTCGGGAATTTTAAACACATCGCCGTAAAGATTATTAAAACGAATAGCGATATCGCGTGCAATTTCAAGATGCTGTTTTTGGTCAGCACCAACCGGTACAAAGTCAGGTTGATAAAGCAAAATATCTGCCGCCATAAGCACAGGGTAGGAGAAAAGACCAACATTCACATTGTTGGCGTGTTTAGCCGACTTATCCTTAAACTGTGTCATACGCGACATTTCGCCGAACTGTGTGTTGCAGGAAAGCAACCACGAAAGTGCCGTGTGTTCTGCCACGTGTGATTGTATAAAAAGCGTGCTCTTTTCGGGGTCGAGCCCTAAAGCCAGCATAATAGCATATGTTGAATAGATCTGTGCACGTAGCTTGGCAGGTTCCTGACGTACGGTAATAGCGTGCAGGTCGGCTACGGCATAGGTGCAGTCAAACTCTTCCTGCATATTTTTCCAGTTTTTAAGCGCGCCTAAATAGTTGCCGAGCGTGAGCATACCGCTAGGCTGAATACAGCTTAAAACCTTTTTCTTTTCGTTTGTAATAATTTCTGCCATAGGTGAAACTTCTTTCTTATGAATGTAATTGAATATAATTATATTTATAATATCACAAATAAAATAAAATTACAATATATAAATGCACAAGAAAAAATCAATTGATTGTTATGGTACAATAGATAGGCGACAAAATAAAAAGAAAATTCATCTCAAATATGGTATGATGTCAATCAGAGGACGGTTCCTTCAATCAGGGGACGGTTCTATGATTGACAAATAACAATTTGTTTGGTGCACATCAATCAGGGGGATGGTTCTCCGATTGTTGTCCCCTGTCTTAATTGTATTTACCATTTGTTTTCAAAACCTTCGTTACGGCGCTTCATCATTGTCGTCGCGGTTTTGTGTCTAATGGTGCTATAAAAATCAATTCAATAAAACTATAAAAAAATCTTGACAAAGGACAACTGTTGCGTTATAATATCCAAGCCGCATATTGTGGGCTTTGTAAGTTGCGCCTAAAATTTTGGTCGCACGCCTATCTTTAGCGAGACTGTAAAATATCAGGCAGGTGTAAAAAATGTACGCTATTATCGAAACAGGCGGTAAGCAGTATCGTGTAGAAAACGGTGATGTTATCTACATCGAAAAGCTTGACGCAGAGGTTGACTCAGAGGTAACCTTCGACAAGATCGTTGCTGTAAGCAACAGAACTTTAAAGGTTGGCAAGCCCTATGTTAAGGATGCTTTCGTAAAAGGCACCGTTCTTAAAAACGGCAAGGGCAAAAAGGTAACGGTATTTACCTACAAGCCCAAGAAGAGCAGCTCACGCAAAATGGGTCACAGACAGCCTTACACAAAAGTACAGATTACCGAAATCGGTTAATTTAGTATGACAAGTGTAAAATTTCTGTCAAAATGTGGAAGCATTTATGGTTTTGAAATTAAAGGACATAGTTCAAGCAGTTGCGATGATTTTGATGGCAAGATTGTATGCGCCGCGGTTTCGAGTGCGGCATATATGGCAGCCAACACCATAACCGAGATAATCGGGGATGAGTGCGAGATAGATGTTGACGATGCGTTAATGCGGGTTAAGGTTATTGATCCCGCTCAAAATACAATTGCGGTGCTAAACGGTCTTAAACTTCATTTAACCGAGCTTTCAAAACAGTACAGCAAACGAATTAAAATCACTACGGAGGTGTAGATAATGTTAAAGTTAAACATTCAGTTGTTCGCTC
>CAZVWG010000104.1:0-3976 GCA_964630675.1 uncultured Ruminococcus sp. | reverse complement strand
CGTACAAATTCCCTGCTTGTTATGGTATAAGACAAAAACTACCCGAAGAAGAGAATAAAAACTCTTTTTCGGGTAGTAATTTTTATACAGTGATATTCTGTGCTAAACGCACAGAGTGATATTTTCCTTTCGGAAAGTGATATTGAAACCTTACGGTTTCAGTGGTATTTTATTCGCCATAAACTGCTGAAGGCAATACCACTTGTCGTAAGACAAATATCACTGCGAAGCAATATTACTCGCCGTATGGCGAATAAAACTGCCCAAGTGTTCTTAAGGACACTTGGGCTATGGTCGGGGTTTTGTTATATGATAAATCGAGTAGCTGTGTGGGATAATTACAAGTAATCCCGCATACTTGAATATGAAAAAAATATATGTCCTGATATGTTTTTTCTTTCCTTACATAAGTTCACTTGGCTGTTAATCACTTTCTTGCCGCTTGACCACTCATAGCAGTCGGGTTCTTTTTCGGTTCCTATTTTATAACAGGCAAGCCCTATCAACAATTTAACATCTGTCTTTTTAGTTATATTTTCCCATTCTAAAACCAGCGTGTCAAAGCGGTATTCTTCCAAAGGATAATCGAATCCAAAATACAACTGCGGTATTATGTAGTCTACACAGCCGCTATCAATCCATGCAACAATATCGGCATAGTGCTCATCGTAGTTTTCCGTGACCGACGCCGATGGACTGATGCTAAAAACAATATCCTTATTTTTAAATTTTATGGCGGTATATACTCCGCTGATAAGTGCGTTAATATTGGCACGCCGCCAATCTTCAAGCGACAGGGGTTTTTGTGTTGTTTCTTGGTATAAAGCATAGGCGGTCTCGTCAAATGCTTGATCTGTGGTAGGGTAAAAGTAGTCATCAAAATGTATGCCGTCAACTTTATAATTGTCTATGATTTCACGTATTCCTTCGATTATAAGTGCCCTGACTTCGACCGAAGCAGGATTAAGATGTACACCGTCTACGGTTGATACGTTAATATCATTATCTGCATTGTCATCGGTTAACCAGAGTTTAGCAGGGTTATTATCAGGCAACGAAAAAACATCATTGTCAGAAGTTTTTACTCTATACGGATTTATCCAAGCATGAAATCTTATATTGTTTTGGTGGCATATATCTATCATATATTCTAAGACGTCAAAACCTATCGATGCTGCGGAGGATCTTAGCGGGAAATATTCTGACGGATAATACGAATCACAAAAAGGTTTAACGTGCACAAAAATATCGGTAATACCCCGAGTTTTGCAGTTTGCAATAACCGTATTAAACTCAGCTGTGAAATTGTTTTGCAGCAAGGTATCTATCTCTAAAAAAGATAACCATACACCTGTTATATAATCTTGCTTGATGTCAGGTTGGCTTGAGGTTTCAATAGGCGAACAGCCTGTAAGGATAAAAAGCAAAAGAATAATACATAATAATCTTTTCATAAAATCTCGCTTTCGGTTGATATAATCAATATATATTTTATTTGCGCCAAAAAAATTCGTCAAGCGTTGGTTTTTTGCTTGCTTATACAGCACAATTATTGTATAATGTGCTTAATCAAAATTTGGCGAGGGAATATGTTATGAAAAAAACAGTTATTTCGGTTATGGGAAAGGATACCGTTGGTATTACCGCAAAGGTAAGTGCCGCTTGCGCCGAGTACAATGTTAATATTATTGATATTACACAGTCGGTTTTGCAGGATATGTTTGTAATGGTAATGCTTACCGATATTTCAGGTCTTAATTGCAATTTTAAAGAATTTTCCGATAAAATGCAGGCTTTAGGCTCAAGTATGAATTTGGAAATTCACGTTATGCACGAAGATATTTTTAATTCTATGCACCGCATTTAATTGAGGTATATTTATATGCTTAATCTTAATGATATTTTAGAAACCATAAATATGATCAGGCAGGAAAACCTTGATATCCGTACCATCACAATGGGTATTTCCTTGCTTGATTGCGCCGATAGTGATATTGACGCTTCTTGCGAAAAGATATATAACAAAATAGTTCGCCTTGCAGGAAATCTTGTAAAAACAGGCGAAGATATCGAGGCGGAATACGGTATTCCGATAATAAACAAACGAATTTCGGTAACACCTATAGCTATGCTTGTAGCCGTTTCGGGCGGCGACCCTGTTAAATATGCTCACGCGCTTCAGCGCGCGGCTGATACTGTCGGTGTTAATTTTATAGGCGGCTATTCCGCCCTCGTTCAAAAGGGTTTTGCAGCGGGTGACCGCGAGCTTATTAGGTCAATTCCCCGCGCTTTAAACGAAACTACAAACATATGCTCCTCGGTAAATATAGGCTCTACCAAAGCGGGCATAAATATGGACGCGGTAAAGCTTATGGGCGAGATCGTAAAAGAAAGCGCCGTTCTCACGGCAGACCGCGACTGCATAGGCCCCGCAAAGCTGGTTGTATTTTGTAACGCACCAGAGGATAATCCCTTTATGGCGGGCGCCTTTCACGGCGTGGGTGAGCCCGACTGCGTTATTCACGTGGGAGTTTCGGGTCCGGGCGTTGTGTATGCTGCGCTTAAAAAGTGCGACGGAGACTTGGGCGCCGTTGCCGAAACCATTAAACGCACTGCATTTAAAATTACCCGTGTAGGTCAACTGGTGGGTTCTGAGGCGGCTCGACGTTTGGGCGTTCCATTTGGTATTGTTGACCTTTCTCTCGCCCCAACCCCAGCCGTTGGTGACTCGGTAGCGCGTATACTCGAAGAAATGGGACTCGGCGTTTGCGGTACCCACGGCACTACCGCGGCACTTGCGATGCTTAATGACGCTGTTAAAAAGGGCGGCGTTATGGCGTGCAACTCGGTAGGTGGGCTTTCGGGCGCATTTATTCCCGTATCTGAAGACGAGGGTATGATTGCCGCGGCTCGTGGCGGCGACCTAAAAATAGAAAAGCTTGAGGCAATGACTGCCGTATGCTCGGTTGGTCTTGATATGGTGGTAATTCCGGGCGACACACCCGCAGAGGTCATATCGGCAATAATTGCCGACGAAGCGGCAATCGGTATGGTAAACTCGAAAACCACCGCCGTACGTGTAATACCCGCTATTGGTAAAAAAGCAGGCGAGGAGCTTAATTTTGGCGGACTTCTCGGCGAAGGACCTATAATGGATGTAAATTTATCGGCGAGCCCCAAAAAATTTATCGACCGCGGCGGCAGAATTCCCGCACCTATGCAAAGTCTTAAAAACTAATAAGCAAGACTCACCCGAGTCTTGCTTTTTTATATCCGTGCCGAAGGCACACAGTACTTATTCACTATTACCTCTTACTTATTACCTAAAAAATTAAGCCGTCCTTTCGGACGGCTTCAAATTTTTCTTATGCGCCAAAACGAGCAACGTTAATCTTAACGCCAGGACCCATTGTTGTAGCCAAAGTGCAAGATTTTACGTACTGACCCTTGGTAGCAGCGGGCTTAGCCTTGATGATCGCACCCATAAGTGCGTCAAGGTTTTCCTGAAGCTTTTCAGGACCAAAAGATACCTTACCGATTGGGCAGTGAATGATGTTGGTTTTGTCAAGACGGTACTCAATTTTACCAGCCTTTGCTTCGGTAACTGCCTTAGCAACGTCAGGTGTTACAGTACCTGCCTTTGGTGAAGGCATAAGACCACGAGGACCAAGCACCTTACCAAGACGACCTACCATACCCATCATATCGGGTGTTGCGATAACTACGTCAAAATCCATCCAGTTTTCTTTCTGAATTTTTTCTACCATATCTTCAGCACCAACATAGTCGGCACCTGCTGCAAGAGCGGCGTCTGCCTTATCGCCCTTTGCAAGAACAAGAGTTCTTACGGTTTTACCTGTACCGTTAGGAAGAACAACAGCGCCTCTAACCTGCTGGTCAGCGTGACGTGAGTCAACACCGAGGCGAACGTGAAGTTCAACGGTTTCATCAAATTTTGCAGAAGCTGTCTTAACAG
>CAZVWG010000103.1:0-4052 GCA_964630675.1 uncultured Ruminococcus sp. | reverse complement strand
ACGGGGAAAATTCCGTTTTTGGCACCGGCTTCGATTGCCATATTGCAGATGCATAAGCGATCGTCCATTGAAAGACTGTGAGCGCCTTCACCCGTAAATTCCATGCTTTTGTAAAGAGCACCGTCAACGCCAATCATACCAATAATAGTAAGTATTACATCCTTGCCGCTGCAATTCGACGGTAACTTACCTTTTAAATCAAATTTAATAGCAGAAGGCACTTTAAACCAAGCGGTACCTGTTGCCATACCCGCTGCCATATCTGTAGAACCAACGCCTGTTGAAAATGCGCCAAGTGCACCATACGTACAGGTGTGTGAGTCAGCGCCAATTATACAATCGCCTGCTGTTACAACACCCTGTTCGGGTAGCAATGCGTGCTCAATTCCCATTTTACCAACATCATAAAAGTGACTTACACAATGCGAACAAGCAAACTCACGGCAGGTCTTTGATTGTTCTGCCGCTTTGATATCCTTGTTGGGAACAAAATGGTCAAGCACTATTGCTATGCGCTCCTTATCAAAAACATCGGTAAAGCCCGCTTTTTTAAACTCGTTAACAGCAACAGGAGTAGTAATGTCGTTACCAAGCACTATATCTAACTTTGCGCTTATTAACTGTCCTGCAACAACCTGCTCTAATCCAGCATGAGCTGCCAATATTTTTTGTGTCATTGTCATTCCCATTATTTATCGTCTCCTTTTTTCATATTACAAAAAGCGCTAAGCAACGCATTTGTGCTTGCTTTTATAACATCCGTATCGGTACCTGCGCCCCAGAACATCCTTTCATCTTCGCGAAGAAGACCAATATAAGAAGCAGCTACACTATGAGAACCTTGACCCTGCATACTGTGTTGAGTAAACACCTGTAGGGTGTATTCCTCGCCTGTATATGCCTTGAGTGCATTATTAACAGCACTTAAATGTCCGTTACCCTCGGCTTCCATCTCGGTTTCATCACCGTTATTCATAAAAGTGATATTAATTTTTACCGTATCATTTTCACTCATAAAATCAAAATCAGTGACTTCAATTCCACTTTCAAGATTAAGATAGTGTGTTGTGAAAATATCCAATACCTCATCGGGCTTAAGTTCTTTATGTTCGTGATCTGAGATATCTTTACACATATAGCTGAAATGCTCACGCATACGCGGCGGCAGGTTATAACCAAAGGTTTGCTCTAAAAGATAACCTATACCACCTTTGCCGGACTGAGAATTCACACGAATAACATCGGCATCATATGTGCGTCCTATATCCTTCGGATCAATTGGAATATACGGTACACTCCACTCATGCAGTTTGTTCTTGCTTCTGTATTTCATACCTTTTGCAATTGCGTCTTGATGACTGCCCGAGAAAGCTGCAAACACCAAAGCGCCTGCATATGGAGCTCTTTCATAAACACGCATACGGGTACAGCTTTCGTATTTTTCAACAAGATAGTTCATATTTGAAAGGTCAAGTCTTGGATCAACACCGTGCGAATACATATTCATTGCCAAAGTGATAATATCAACGTTACCTGTTCTCTCGCCGTTTCCGAAAAGCGTACCTTCCACACGGTCTGCACCCGCGAGCAATGCGAGTTCCGTATCGGCAACGCCCGTACCTCTGTCGTTGTGCGGATGAAGTGACAATGTTACAAATTCACGGTATTTGAGATTTTCACTCATATACTCAACCTGACTTGCATACACGTGAGGCAAACTCATTTCAACAGTTACGGGAAGATTGATAATAACATTATTATCTGCGCTCGGCTCCAATACATCAAGAACAGCATTACAGACTTCAAGAGCGTATTCAGGCTCGGTGCCTGTAAAGGATTCGGGTGAATACTCAAAACGGAAGTTACCTTCATACTCACTTGCCAGTTTTTTTACCAGCTTTGCGCCATCAACGGCAATCCGCTTGATTTCTTCTTTTGATTTCTTAAACACTTGTTCGCGCTGTGCCACGCTCACTGAATTATAAAAATGAATAATAGCGCTGGGCGCGCCTTTGCAAGCATCAAAGGTTTTGCGGATAATATGCTCTCGACATTGGGTGAGAACCTGCACCGTTACATCATCGGGAATCATATTGTTATCAATGAGGGTGCGAAGGAACTCATATTCCGTTTCACTTGCAGCGGGAAAACCAACTTCAATTTCCTTAAAGCCAACCTCTAAAAGAACCTTGTAATATTCCAACTTTTCTTCCAAGCTCATTGGAATGACAAGGCTTTGGTTGCCGTCACGCATATCAACACTACACCATACAGGCGGTTTTTCCACGTGGTCTTTTTCTACCCACTTGTTGTATTTTTTATCGACCGGAAAATATCCCACCCGGTATTTACTTGAATCCATCATAACTCTTTACTCCTTTTCTGCGACTACTTCCACTTCGACTAAAGCGCCTTTGGGAAGCTCTTTCACCGCTACGCAGCTTCTTGCGGGCTTTTCGGTAAAATACTGTGCATACACTTCGTTAAATGCGGCAAAATCTGCCATATTGGCAAGGAAACATACAGTTTTAACGGCGCTCTGTAGAGAACTGCCTGCGGCTTCTAAAACCGTTTGTAGGTTTTTGCAGACTCTATGTGTCTGTTCGGTAATGTTTTCGCCTTCCAAAACACCTGTTTCGGGATTTAGCGGAATTTGACCGGAGGTAAATATGAGATTACCCTGGGCCACTGCTTGTGAGTAAGGGCCGATTGCCGCCGGTGCTTTGTTTGTCTCTACTTTACTGCTCATAACTTTAACTCCTTTCAAAATTACACTAATTTGAATCCTTCATCACGCAATGTTTTCGTGATGAGGTTTACGTGCGGGAAATCTCTCGTTTCCATTTCAATGCGGAGGAAACAACCGTTAACGCTTTCGGTGTTGCCTTTTTCGTAGTGAACACCGGTTACGTTACCGCCGCAATCGGCGATGATACGGGAAATCTCTTTGAGTTGACCGGGTTTGTCAATCAGTTCAATCAGCAGACTTGTGGAACGACCGGAATTAAGAAGTCCACGGTCTATTACACGGGATAGGCTTGTAACGTCGATATTACCACCCGAAACCACGGCAACCACTCGTTTACCTTTTAGGTCAAACTTGCCTGCCATCACTGCGGCAACAGCAGTTGCGCCCGCGCCTTCTGCAATCATCTTTTGCTTTTCAATAAGAGCAAGGATAGCACTTGCGACCTCATCATCGGTGACAAGAGCGATTTCATCTACATACTTACTGACATAGCGGAAAGTGTTTTCTCCGGGTTGCTTTACGGCAATACCGTCTGCAATGGTGGAAACGGAAGAAAGACATTCAATTTCTCCATCCTTCACCGAGTTATACATACTCGCAGCACCCTTAACCTGAACACCGTACACCTTAACCGAAGGTCTGATTTGCTTTGCGGTATAGGCGATACCCGAAATCAATCCGCCGCCACCGATGGGGACTATAATGGCATCGATATTATCAAGGTCACCCAGAATTTCAAGAGCAATGGTACCTTGACCTGCGATTACATTTTCATCATCAAAGGGATGAACGAAGGTGTAGCCATCGCTGTCACGAAGTTCCAACGCCTTCTTGTAAGCATCGTCATAACAGCCTTCCACCAAGCAAACCTCTGCGCCAAAACCTTTGGTTGCTTCAACCTTAGAGATAGGAGCTGTATCAGGTAGGCAAATCAGAGATTTGATTCCGTTCTTGGTTGCTGCAAGCGCCACGCCCTGAGCGTGGTTTCCTGCCGAGCAAGCGATAACGCCTTTTTTCTTTTCTTCTTCGGAAAGCATTGCAATTTTATATGCCGAGCCTCTCACCTTAAAGGAACCCGTAATTTGTAGGTTTTCAGGTTTTAGATATAGTTCGCAGTCGGGAGCAATACCGTAAGACCTTACCACATTTGTTTCACGAATAATGTTTTTGAGCACCGTCTGTGCATTAAAAACTTTGTCGAGGGTTAACATTTTCATTCCGCCTTTCTTACGTTTAATACTATGCTTCAAGGCAAAACAAAAACCCGCCTCAAAGCTTATACTTGCTTTGAGACGGGTGTAAA
>CAZVWG010000102.1:0-4146 GCA_964630675.1 uncultured Ruminococcus sp. | reverse complement strand
TAAACGTTTCGGGTGAATTTTGCAAGCAAATAATTTTAGCCTACGGACTTTCGGGAAAACAGTTTTTTGACGGTAGCGGATTAAAACCCACCTTTGAAAGAATAGTTGATGTTATCAGTTCTAATATGCCGGATAGCGAAATGCAGGCGGTATTGCAGGGGATTTTTGTAGAGATAATTTCAAAACTGTCGGTGGCAGTAGCGGAAAATATGCACAGTGACGAAGCAAGGAAACTAAAAAACTATCTTGATTCGAATATTTCGCGACTTGTGTCGGTAAAAGAACTTGCAAAAACAATCTTTCGCTCACAAGATTATTGTCAGAAGTTATTCAGTCGAGAGTTTGGTATCACACCCTATGCCTATCAGCTTGAGCGCAAAATGCAAACGGCAAAATCATTACTTACAAGCACAAATTTATCAATAGGGGAAATCGCTGAAAGGTTAGGCTATACCGATATACACTATTTTTCAAACCTGTTTCAGAAAAAGTGCGGTTGCCGACCGACTGATTATAGAAAAAGCAGGAGATAGGATATAAATTGTTGAAAAACTAATATTATTATGCTATACTTAAAATGTAAACGGGGACGGCACCCATAACAAAAAACGGTTTTACAAACTAAAGTATTTACATCAAAGGGGATGACACCCATCGAAAAAAACATTATTGTTGTAGACGAACTTGGAAACGAATATGAGGCTACCTACCCAAAAAGGGCAAAGGGTCTTGTTAAAAATGGCAGGGCACGCTTCATAAATGATAACAAAATATGTTTGCTGTGTCCGCCTGAAATTGAAACGGAGGACAATAAAATGTCAGAAAATATAAATGTTAATGAAAATGTAGAAGTAAATTCTGAAACTGCTACAAACGAAAGCAAAGCACAGGTTGATGCTCTTGTTGATATGCTTAATCTTGGCAAAGATATGGCAAAATGTGAAGCAGACGAAAAAATGACAATAGGATATGTTTTGAGTCAGATTGAAAAGATACAGTCTGAAACACAATATTTGCAAGATTGTATAAAGGGACTTGAAACAATGCAGGTAACACAAGCACAAGTTCCCGGTGCACCTGTTGATATTGCGGGCGAACAAAAAGCTAAGTCCTTAGGTCAAATAGTAGTTAGTCGCGAGGCGACAAATCAAAAATTGCTTGCTTTTTATGAAAAAATGTATAATGATTTGAAACCCAGCAAGCCAGTGGATACAGAAAGGATTGCGGTATTGTCTATTCTTACGGAAACGTTGGGAGAGGGAATGACCCCTAGTGAATGCAAGAGTGCATTAACAGAAATTTTGGGAACTGCTTTACAAGATTTTTCTAAAAACATTTAACTAAAAACACACCCGATACATATTTACGTGTCGGGTGTGTTTTGTTGTGATAAATTTAATTAAATCGCAATATTTATGCAAAATAATAGCTTCCATCGCCATAATATCCTGTATAAATATTTTCGTATTTATCGTATTCTAGAGCATACGTGAGAATTGCAAATAATAAAAATAAGCGCTGACCTTGAACAAGCTCATATATTAAAACGGTATTGCCATCAATATCAATTGGTTTCGCAACAAATAATTTGCTTTTGTTAAATTTCTCTTCCAAAGCAACAGTGTTTTCTATTTTACAACTATTACACAAGGAAGCCATTGTAAATACAGTTTTTTTGCTTTTAATAATTTCAGCTAACGCAATACGAAAATCGTAATTTAATAATAAATCCAGTGTATTTATTGCTTCGGGATTATTTATTAATTCATACCAATGTGTTTCAGGCTTTTTTAACAATAGACCGCCAATATCTTTACGATAATAAATCACTCCGTGTTTACGAACAACCCCTGTTCTTGTTTTGCTGTCAGTATTGATGGATTTTTTATATCGTTTCAAAGAATTTTCGAACGATTCTTCTATATCTGCTTTATATAAGCAAGACATAATAGTTTCTAACATTGAATCGCAGCACAATTCAAAGGCGTTTTCCGCATTGCCAAAACATTTAGAACTGTGTCGTCCAAATAATTCATCAATACTAATATTAAAAACATCGGCGATTATCGGTAATAGCATAATATCAGGCATATTAGTGTTATTTTCCCATTTAGAAATTGATTGAGATGAAACACCTATAGCAGAAGCTAATGCTTCTTGAGTTAAACCATTTTGTTTTCTTAATATAGCAATATTCTCACCGATTGTATTCATAATATAATTCTCCTTATTGAGTGTAAGCACTCTTTGTTCTAGAAATATAATAGCAAATTATACTTTGACAGTCTATATATTGTTTGGAGAATTTGTAGCGCATACGGAAACAATTTGCATTTTATCCCTCCACCGAGCAAGCTCGGTCCCCTTTAGGTAAGGGCTGCAGTGTGGATTTTGCTATAAACTTGAAAAACGTGTCAGTGAATGTCAGTTGATTTCATATTATTATTTTTTTAGAAATTTTAAATATACATTTCTAAAATTAAATGTTATAATATGAAAGGAAGTATAATATGCAGGACAACAGTATTCCCAAGGCATATAAAGATGTTTTTAACGCTTTTTTGGTAGAAAAAGCAAACTATGATGGTATTGAAGAAATCCCTTGCATAAAAACAAGCATACTTTTACCAGAAAAAGTTATTACCTTTTCCAAAGCATTAAAGACAAACGACTATGACAGATGGGTTGTTTTTTATGAACACGACGACAAGTTTATAAGGTTGTGGAACAATCCACGCAAGTATCTTAATGTTTTAAAGAAATTTAAAGGTGTTATAACACCCGATTTTAGCCTATATCGAAATATGCCGCTCGTGATGCAAAAATGGCAAACATATAAGGGCAAAGCTATTGGTGCATGGTTGCAAAACGAGGGTGTTGAGGTTATTCCTAATGTGAGATTTGCCGATGAGCGTTCCTATTCGTTTTGCGTTAATGGGGTTGAAAAGCACAGCACCATCGCAGTCGGCACTCACGGTTGTATAAAGAAGGTTATAGATAGAGTCTATTTTGAAAAGGGGCTTGCCGAAACGGTGAGGCGGCTGCAACCACAAACAATTATTGTATATGGGGCGGCTCCCGATTCGATTTTCAGAAAGTATAAAAAATCGGGTATTCAAATCGTTCAGTTTGACAGTGAGTTTGCTGTTTCGCATAAGGCGGTGAAGCCTTAATGGGAACCGGATCAGGCGGAAATTTTGGTAATACTAAAGGTAGCCGTTCTAATGCAAAAATTCATAAAGGTAGACAAGACAAACATATATTAGGGACAAACAATTACAACCAACAAATCGCCAATGGTAAAAATCCGAGTATTTTAACTGCAGATCCAAATAAACTATTAAATGAAAGCGCCGGTAAGGGACAAAGCTACGGTAATAATAAGATTGTTGTAGATTTTGGTAAAAATATTGGGAAATTTTATGACATAAAAACGGGAGAATATTACGATACTACACGTGCTACTATTCATTATGATGATAATGGAAATGCGCATATAGTACCGGCAAGACCTAATTAAAATTAATTTGAAAGAGGATAAGAAATGGAAAAACAATACCAAAAATTACTTTTTGTTATAGATGATTATTTTGAAAAAGATAAGCTAATTATCGAATGGAAAAACGGATTAAAAGTTAAGTGTAAATCCTTTACCGGAATATGTGAAACCGATACTGAACCAAAAGACGATAATTATATTGGTGAATATAGCATAGGAGTTAATGATGTCGAAATATTATCGCCCGGTATTGATGATTCAATCGAAATATATGATAATTCTATTGAAATATCATTAAAAGCATATCCCGAAAAAGTTTCGCTTGAAAATGGCACTGTTCTTTGGGAACGACAATAATTTCCGCTAACCAACTATATAAAGAAATATTTGATATACAAAGCAGACTTCATAGACGAAGTCTGCTTTGGGTTTTAATAGCACTGTTAGGTGCGCTTCATTTATAAATTAAAAAATTGCAGCCGACTTTCGTCGACTGCATATTTTTTATAGTTTATAAGTCCAACCAAATGTATCTTCAATCTTGCCCCACTGAATACCTGTGAGTGTGTCGTAAAGCATTTGTGTTACTTCGCCGATTTCGCCGTTGTTTACAGCGTATTTTACGTCTTTGTAGCAAAGCTCACCGA
>CAZVWG010000101.1:0-4193 GCA_964630675.1 uncultured Ruminococcus sp. | reverse complement strand
CTGTATGACCTAGTGCATCTACTACAATCGTGTTTCTTGAAAGCTCTTCGCCGCAATCTGCACAATAGCTAACCTCATCATACTTACCGTTTGCCTCACAGGTGGCATCAACGCTATTTTCTGTCATTGTGTATGTATCTGTATGAGCGCACTCTACAACTTCTACGGTACCGTTATGAACATCGAAATATACGTCTTCCCAATCGTAGTTATAAACATCAGCTTGGTCATAGGTTATAGTGATAGGATAACTGCCCAACTGAACATCGTCTTTTATCTTGAAGGTAAGCGTTACAAATTCACCATTATCGGTATAATTGCGAACTATGTCAACCCAGTTTACAACAAACGGATTTTTTGTTTTTGGACCAAACGACATATTTTGACCATATACACCCTCTCCTATATGGTCTACAAGCTCCAAGGCGCTCGAGTCATAAGCCACTTTGAGTTTTGTGCTTACTATACCGGGGTTATTAACGAGAGAAATTTTAACCTCTACTTGCTTACCTACATATCCACGTACGCTGCTTACAACAACAGTAGGCTCAGTAAATATGTAATTGTTACAAAGCGTGCACTTGCCGTTTAGATCTGCTATGTGACCGTATGGCAATACAATTTCGTCATTTGTAATTGAATATTGGGGGCTTGTAAAGATATCTGCATCTGCCGCAAAGTATTTACCGCAAACGGTACAATAGTAATACGGTATATTACCCAAGGTAGTACAGGTGGAATCTACACCCTCAACAAATGTAAACTTATGTCCTGTAGGTTGTATAACAATAGTTTCTCTTGAAACTTCGTTTTCACATACATTACAATAAACAACATTGTCATATGAGCTGTTTGTTACGCAATCAGCGTCAACGCTGTTTTCCGTCGTTGTGTATGTATCTGTATGAGCGCACTCTACAACCTCTACGCTACCGTTGTGAACATCAAAATATACGTTATCATAATAATAGTTATAAACATCGTCTTGCACATAGGTTATGGTAATAGGATAGTTGCCCGACTGCGCGCCGTCTTTTATCTTAAAGATAAGCGTTACAAACTCACCGTTATCGGTATAATTGCCCATTGAGGTATCAACCCAGTTTACAGTAAACGGGTTTTTTGTAATAGGCCCAAATGCCGTATTTGGTGCATATACGCCCTCACCGCTATAACCTACAAGCTCTAAAATGCTGGAGTCATAAGCCACTTTGAGTTTTGTGCTCACTATACCTGGGTTGTTAACAATAGAAATTTTAACCTCTACCGTATTACCCATATAACCCTGTGAACCCTCAACTATAAATGTAGGCTCAGTAAATACATAATTTCCACAAAGCACGCACTTGCCACTATCATCGGCTACGTGATAGTATGGCAATATAAGTTCTTCATTTGAAATGGCATAATCAAAATCAATAAAGTCATATGCGCCCAAATCAAAGTTATTATTGCAAACGGTACAATGCTTATGCGTCTTGACACCTGTATGTGTACAATCGGCAGGCACCTCATCTACAGTAACAAATTTGTGACCTGCTGCCATGATTATTGCCGTAGTTCTTGCAAGCTCATTGCCGCAATCATTACAATAGGTAACAAGATCGTACGAACCATTATATACACAGTCCACAGGAGTTATATTCTCGGTTACTGTTGAAGCTTGCTCATGGTCGCAATAGTAAACCTCTATACCACCGCTTTGAACATTAAAGTAAACATCATTAAGATTATCATCAAATACATCTTCCTGCGCATAGGTTAAGGTAATTGGATAGTTGCCTTCAATCGCATTTTCTTTAACTTTAAAGGTAATCTCTGCAACAACACCATCGGTTGTGTTGTTGCCATGTATACCGTCGACCCAATTTATAGTAAACGGATTATTATCTACAGGACCAAACGCTACGGAGCTGAAATCAACCTCATTAGCGCTTACTATTTCCAATGTATCAGTGTCATAACCCAACTGCAAAAGCATACTAACTATACCCGAGTTGTTGACTGTGGATATTGTCAGTTTTATTGTGTTACCAATCTTGCAACGTTCTTCGCTGACAATAAAGCTTGGCACTGTGAAGCTCTCACCACAATTTTTACAAACGCCATCCGAGGAAAGTTTATGACCGATGGCCTTGATTGTATCGCCGTCACCGGAAAGTTCTTCTCCACAATCGGTACAACGGGTAACAGTCGTATAATATCCGTCCTCAGTACAGGTAGCAGCCACATATTCTGTGGTTACGGTATCGGTGTTTGCATGCTCACAGGGTAAAACTGTTATCAAACCGTCGCGAACATCAAAACTAACACTATCATAATTTTCGTTATAAATATCGTCGGTATCATAGTGTAGACCTATGCCGTATTCCACAGCATCCGCGCCGTCTTTGATTTTAAATGTAAGTGTAGCTACAGTACCCTCAGAATCATTATTGCCGTTAACTGTGTCAACCCAGTTTATAACAAACGGTTCTTGAGACATATTACTAAAGTTAACCTTACTAAAGACTCCGTTGCTGCAACTTGTTAATTCGAGTGCATCGGAATCATATGATACATAAAGCTTAAAGCTTACTATACCCGGGTTGTTTTTGATAGATACATCAACCGTTACGGTATCGCCTGCCTTGGCGGTTGCCTCACTTGCAACAAAGGTAGGATAAAGATACACTATCTCGCCGCAAATAGAGCAGATACCGTCATCATTTACAGAATGCGCATAAGGAGTAAAAAGATCATCATATGCAATTGTTTCATTAAGAGGTGTATAGATATCCGCATCTATAGCATAGTCACCCTTACAACCAGTGCAGTATAAATATGCCTTTCTACCCATCGAAGTGCAGGTTGCGAGGATTTCCTCTTGGAGAGTAAACTTATGTCCTGTGGCTTCGGTATATGTGGTTTCACTTGCAACCTCAACACCGCACAGACCACAAACATACGCTGTTACAACATATCCGTCTTCAACGCAGGTTCCGTCAAAGCGTTCTTTTTCTACAATCATTAGCGTCTCGTGCTGACAACCGTAAACCTCTATTGAACCGATTTGTGTTTCAAAATAAACATTATTTAAATCATAATCAAACACATCATCAGGGTCATAGCTTACGGTAATATTTGTCGTACCCTCCGACGCACTATCCTTGATAACAAAATTAAGTACCGCTAGCACACCGTCTGTGGCGTTGTTGTCTTCAAGACCGTTTGCCCAGTTGATTACAACGGGATTATTATCAACAGGACCGTATGTTAACCCTACGAAATCGGCTTCTTCAATAGATTCAAGCTGTAAAATCGACTCATCGTACTCGATATTAAGTTTTGAACTGATAATACCGGGATTGTTTATGGTAGAAACCGTAACTGTTACCGTTTCACCTATTTTACCTTCGGTATGACTGACAACAAACGCAGGATATGTAATAAGCTCGCCGCAGTTTAAGCATACGTTGTTTTCATCAACATTGTGGCCCTTAGCCCCAATTATATCTCCATCGCCCGAAAGTTCTTCACCGCAATCGGTGCAGTATGTCACGGTCGTATAATAGCCGTCTTCGGTACAGGTAGCGTCTACATATTCGGTAGTTTCGGTTTCGGTATTGAGATGCTCGCATGGCAACACCTCTACAAAGCCGTCCTCTACTTCAAAATACACTTCTTCAAAGTATACATCGTAAATATCTGCCTGATCATAGCTTATAGAAACGGGATATACGCCTGCAAAAGCATCATCCTTTATCCTGAATACAAGTGTAGCTGCTATACCGTCTATATCATTACCCACAAATGTATTGTCTAACCAGTTAATTATGAAGGGAGTTTCGGACATACTGCCGACCGACAAACCTTCGAAAACCCCTTCTTCGTAATCCATCAATTCCAAAACTGATGAATCGTAGTCTAATTTTAACTTTAGACTAAGGAGACCGGGATTGCCATATGCCCACACATCAACAGTTACATAATCACCCTGCCTACCGTACGCTTCGCTTACGGCAAAAGTAGGTGTATTATCATTTGCCGATGCCGCAGCCACAGCTAACATCGGTAATGACGTGCACATTACAAGAATTGACAAAATAATCGCTAATAATTTTTTCATATTGAAATTCTCCTCTCGCAAAGTATTATAAACCTATTCGTACATCCCAACCACAACGGTACTGCATAAGTAGTCCAAAGTCTTT
>CAZVWG010000100.1:0-4201 GCA_964630675.1 uncultured Ruminococcus sp. | reverse complement strand
TGTTAATCCTGATGCGCACGTATATGATGATGATAATGACGCAACCTGTAACGAAGAGGGTTGCGGACACGAGAGAGAACTCTTCATATACGGCGACGTGGACGGTGACGGCAAAGTAAACAATAAGGACCTTGGACTTCTTATGCAGTATCTTAACGATTGGGAAGTAACAATTAATGAAGCAGCTGCAGACGTAAATGTTGACACAAAGGTTAACAATAAGGACTATGGTTTACTTATGCAATATCTCAATGAATGGGATGTAACATTAGGAACACCCGCTGCTGAATAATTAATAAATTAATCTAAATAAAACCGCACCCATCATAGCGATATGATGGGTGCGGTTTTTAGGTTTAAAAACAGGTGTTAAAATTATTAAAATTTTACTTTATTAATTTCATAAATTATGATATAATTTTGCTATATTTATTGAAAGGCAATTTGATATGAAACGAACAAAGCTTATTGATAGATTGCTTCCTGATTATACAAACGGCGAAGAAATTTTTAATATGGTAACCCACATTGTAGGTGGCGGATTGGGTGTTATTTATTTAGTACTTTGTGTTGTTGTATCGGCACTGCACCATAATGCTTGGGGTGTGGTATCGTCGGCGATATATGGTGCATCGGTAATATTACTTTTTACTATGTCAAGCGTTTATCACGGTTTAAAGCATATTATGGCAAAAAAAGTATTACAGGTACTTGACCACTGTACAATTTATTTTATGATTGCAGGAACATATACGCCTATAATGTTATCACTTGTGCGAAAGACCAATCCTGTAATTGCGTGGGCTGTTTTTGGTGTTGTATGGGGCATAGCGGCGCTTGCTATTACTCTTACGGCGATTGACCTTAAAAAATACAGTGTTTTTTCTATGATTTGTTATATAGGTATGGGTTGGTGCGTAATAGTTACAATAGTTCCTGTGTATAAGGCGTTGACGTTTTGGGGATTTATGTGGCTTCTTATGGGTGGTATAATGTATACCATAGGTGCAGTGCTTTTTGGCATTGGTTCTAAGGTCAGATATATACATTCGATATTCCATATTTTTGTTGTGATTGCCAGCATAATGCACTTTATTTGCATCTTGTTTTTTGTTGTTTGATATTCACACAAAATCCGCTTTTTCGTAGAATAAAGTGGAGGTGTGGCTGTGAAGTTTTTAAGGAAAAGACATACTTTTTCGGTGGCAAAGCGATGGTTTGTTGCGCTTTTATGTTTCTGCATTGTTTTGATAAGCTGCTTTGTTAGCGTAAAGCCATTTGTTTTTATGTATGCCAAAAGCAGTGCTGAAACAATAATTTTAAATGCGGCAAATCAGGCTGTGCTTAACGTAATTGAAAAAAACGATATTACTTATAGTAATTTGTCAAATGTCTCACGTGATGCATCGGGGATAATAACAGGAATAGAGATAGATATAGAAAAGGTAAACATTTTAAAAAGTCAGATTTCCAATGAGTTGTCTCAAATTGTATCAGATAATAATAAATATGATTTGTTTATACCGCTTGGTACGCTTTTTGGTAATGAATATACTACAGGCTACGGTCCAAAAATAAAATTTAAAATGCAGGTAACCGAGACTGCAATACTTGATTTTGAGAGCAAAATTGAAGCCGCTGGCATAAACAACGTACTGCATCAGATAATTATAAATATAGACATAAGGGCAAATGTGCTGATGATGGGATATACAGACGGCTTTAGTGTATCAACAACCGCGCTTGCGGCGCAAACGATAATTGCGGGCACGGTACCCGATTCGTATACAAATGTTATAGAATATCCTGAAAACGATTTAGCAGATGAGATATTTAACTTTGGTGATGTTGGCTAAAAAGGAGAAGATTATGGATTTTAAAGATGCTAAAAAAAGAGCGGCGCAGCTTACAAAAGCGATTAGGTATCACAATGAGCTTTATTATAATCATGATGCGCCCGAAATTTCAGACTTTGAGTATGATGCGCTAACCCGTGAGCTTAAGGCTATCGAAAAAGAGTTTCCGGAGCTCATAACCCCCGATTCTCCAACACAAAAGGTAGGGGGAGCGGCTCTCAAATTGTTTTCTCCTGTTCAGCACGCAGTCAGGATGGAAAGTTTGCAGGATGTTTTTAGCGTGCAAGAGCTGCGTGAATTTGGCGATAAGATAGATACAACAGTTACTGCATTTTCGGTTGAACCCAAAATTGACGGACTTTCGGTATCGCTTGAATATTCGGGCGGTCGCTTTGTGCGTGGCTCGACACGCGGTGACGGAAATACAGGTGAGGATGTTACAGCTAATCTTTTGCAGATAGAATCAATTCCTCAAAGCATTGATTTTGACGGCGATTTAGAGGTGCGTGGCGAGGTTTATATGCCTAAAAAGTCTTTTTTAAAACTTGTTGAGCGTCAAGAACTTTTGGGCGAACAGCCTGCAAAAAATCCCAGAAACGCCGCGGCGGGATCTCTCAGACAAAAAAACAGCGCTATTACTGCCAGCAGGGGACTGGATATATTTGTTTTTAATGTTCAATCTATAGCGGGGCAAGAATTTAATTCGCATATTGAAACACTTGATTTTTTGAAGGATCTGGGATTTAATGTGTTGCCTTTTTATACCAAGTGTACCGATATTGATGATGCTATTGCCGAGGTTGATAAAATAGGTAAAAATCGCGGTAGCTATGAATTTGACATTGACGGCGCGGTAATAAAGGTTGATGACCTTAATTATCGAACACAGCTTGGTAGCACGGCAAAATATCCACGCTGGGCGGTAGCCTTTAAATATCCGCCTGAAGAAAAAGAAACTGTTCTGAAAAGCATTGAAATTAACGTTGGCAGAACGGGTGCACTTACACCTACGGCAGTGTTTGAGCCAATTCAGCTTGCGGGCACTACCGTCAGCCGCGCGGTTTTGCATAACGAGGATTTTATAAACGAAAAGCAAATAGGCATTGGCGATACAATAGTTGTGCGAAAAGCAGGTGAGATTATACCTGAGGTTTTGGCGGTAAGTCGTCACTGTGAAAATTCACAAGTGTTTAAAATGCCGACTTTTTGTCCGTCGTGCAGTGCGCCTGTATCACGTGCTGAGGGCGAGGCGGTAATCCGCTGTACCAACTCAGATTGCCCTGCGCAATTACTTCGCAATCTTATTCACTTTACCTCTCGCGATGCAATGGACATAGAGGGGCTGGGTCCTGCTGTGCTTGAGCAGTTGGTGGGTGCAGGACTTGTGCATAACATAGTAGACCTTTATACTCTTGATTTTGAACAGGTAACATCGCTTGAGCGTATAGGTGAAAAATCCACCGAGAATTTGTTTACCGCAATTGAAAAATCAAAGGATAATGACCTTTCTAAACTGATAACTGCTTTGGGAATCAGACATATCGGTACCAAGGCGGCGAAATTGCTTGCAAACCGATTTGGTGATATTGATGCTATTATGTCGGCAAGTCGTGAGGAATTACTTGGGATAGAAGGATTTGGTGAAATTTTGGCGAATTCGGCTGTTGAATATTTTGCAATAGAGGAAAATTGCAATATGATACACCGCCTGAAAGAATTTGGTATAAACACGAAATCAACCAAAACAGTAATAGATAATAGGTTTGAAGGTATGACCTTTGTGCTTACGGGCACATTGCCCACCTACACACGTGCTGCCGCGGCAGAGATAATCGAGTCGCTTGGCGGCAAAGTTTCTTCATCGGTGTCAAAAAAGACAACATATGTGCTTGCAGGTGACGAGGCGGGAAGCAAGCTGGATAAAGCAAATACTTTAGGTGTTGCGGTTATTGATGAGACCGAATTTAATAAAATGATATCTTGATAAAACATCTTAAAACGCAAAATTTAAAATTATTTTAAATTTATGTTGACAAAAAATAAAAATAAAGGTATAATATCTTTTGCTGTCGGTAAGACAGCAATATGTGGACCAGTAGCTCAGTTGGTTAGAGCAACCGGCTCATAACCGGTTGGTCCGGGGTTCGAGTCCCTGCTGGTCCACCATTTTTTGTTTTAGTAATATAATTTGATCCCTTTTGACAAACTTATTGTTAATTAGGTCTCGCATCAGGCGGCGCCAAGAGCTTGCCTTCTGCGGCAGGGACTTTCGTGTGAAAAATCATCCACCGGATAATTTTTCAAGACGAAACTGCTGGTCCACCATTTTTTGTTTTAGTAATATA
>CAZVWG010000099.1:0-4212 GCA_964630675.1 uncultured Ruminococcus sp. | reverse complement strand
ACAGCAAAGCGCCCCTTGCCTAAAGGGGAGAGGGCTGCGCGTATGCGTGGCGAGGCAAGGGATAACAAACTAAGGTACAGTTTGGCAAAATTGTCTCTCTCCCTCCGTTTCGCTCGCGCTCAACACCTCCCTCGTCAGAGGGAGGCAAGGGATAAACAAACTAAGGTACAGTTTGGCAAAATTGTATCTCTCCCTCCGTTTCGCTCGCGCTCAACACCTCCCTCGTCAGAGGGAGGCTTAACGGGGAGACATCGACATCCCGACATCTAACATCTAAAATCTAATATCTAAGAAAGGCGGTTTTTTATGAAAATTTCAATTAGTAAAAACGCAAAAAGAGCACTCAGCCTTGTACTTGCATTTGCAATGCTCATAGGCTCACTCTTTGTTGCCAACGTTGGCGTTACAATAAAAGCCGATGCGGAAACCGAGACGACGAGCGAAATTAATTATCAGGAGTGGTCTGGTAATACATCAGAACCTGACAGTTCTAATGTTGATGAGAATGGCAACATTATTATCACTACTGCTGATGAGCTTGCTTGGTTGGCTTTTGATACTACAAAAGCGACATCGGGTAAAAGTTATATTGTAAAAGAAAACTCTATATTCAATATGATGGGTATGGAGGGTATTGACTATAACTCTACCGCTAGTGATGTAAAAGCGGCGAAATCTACTGGTAAATACTGGTATGATTCAAATGTAAGTGATGGTAGTAGTGCTAATTACGGATTTATGGGCACTTTTGATGGCAACGGTCTTATAGTATATAACATCAATGGTAAAGGTGCTTACTGTGGACTGTTTCCACAAATTCGTAGTAATGTTACAATCAAGAATGTCACTGTTAAAGCATCACATTTTGTAGCATATCATGGCACAGGTGGTATAATTGGTTATGCAGATTCAAGTTTTGTTGCCAATATTTCAAGCTGTGCAGTTATCAATTGTTATTTTGATAATACTAGTACAAATACTACAACAATAAGAAGTTCAGGTGCTATAGTAGGTAAGTTTGGTAATTTTGGCGCAACAATCAGCAATTGTTTTGTTTCTAACAACCTTTATAATACTGACAATCTATATTATTACGGTGGTATTATAGGCGACTCTGGTGTGTATGGCAGTAATTTTACATTTAGTAATATTGTTTCGATAGGTTCTTCTCCATATCCGTTAAGAGCAGATGGTAAGGAATTTTCTACGTACACTGATAGTAGTGGTGGTTATCACGATGCTAAGTTAAAAACAAATACATCTTGGTCAAACATATATTCCAATACTTCTAATCCAAGTGATGCGCACACTTCTTTTACATCAAATGTTTCTGTCCTAAGTGACGATCAAATGGTTGGCGCTAATGCTCTTACCAATATGTCGCTTGACTTTACAACCGTTTGGTTTGCAAATACTACGACATATCCAGTGCTTCGTTCAAGCCATAATTTAGGTTATATTAAGGGCGATGACACACATAGTTTGTATTGTGTGGATTGCGGTCTTAAAGGCTTTGAAGAATCTCACCTTTACAACATTGTTGACTATGATCAAGAAATTTCTAAGTGCGCTTGCGGCCACGGGGAATATGGTACCAATGATGTTTGGGACGGTACAAAGGCTACATCTTTTGCAGGCGGTAGCGGTACCGAGGACGACCCCTATATCATCAAAACCGTTGAACAGCTTTTCAAGATGGTGCGCGACGAGGGCGTAATGCGCGATGATGCTGGTAATAAGATTGATAAAGACGGCAATGCAATCGATGAAAGTGATTATGAAAATGAAGTTACCGCTTATTATAAGGTTGCCGACAGCGTAAACGCTCTTTATATCAACGACACACGCGGCTATGCTGACCAAGCTGCTTTTGAGGCTGCTGCGGCAGGCGGTACGCTTAACAACTGGTCAGGAGACCTTGTAAGAGACAGTAGATGTGGCGAATGTGTATACGATGAAGCTACTAAAACATGGACTCCAAACCATATGTGCGGTGCATACAATTATTCCTTTGCCGGTAACTTTGACGGTAACGGTGTTACCATCTATGGTCTTTATAGTAAAGTAACCAATAATGGCGGTAGCTGGACCTATGAACCCGGTACAGGTTTCTTCCCGGGTCTTGCAGGAAATGCGACTGTTAAAAACGTTATATTTGATACTTCATATATTTCTAGTGAAGGAAAATTTGTATCCGTTGTTACAAACTCATTCGGTTATTCTAATGCCGGAGCTGATTCCACGAACACTACTTTTGATGGATATTGCCATCCACACAGATTTTATTCTGATGCTAATGTTACAATTATGAGCATCGCGGTACGTAACGCTTATGTATCCGGCAAAGGCGCCCAGAAGAATGATACATACGGTGTCAATGGTTACGCATCGGGTATCGTGGCAGCTGCTGCTATGCCAGATGTAAGTTTGAATATTTCCAACTGCTTATTTGATGGCAGTAATTCAACCCTTATAACAACAGCAGATGGTACAATTACGCAAAATTATGCCGGCATAGTAGCTACTGATAACTATTGTAATGCTATGACCATTACAAACTGTGTTTCAATTGGCTATGATGTTGCAATTGCCGACAACGAGCGTGCTGTTGGTTCAAATATACTTGTATACAACAACTATGCTACAGGTATTGAAACACCATACCTCGTTGCTAACAGCAGTAAATATACTGATTACATTATTAAATACAAAGAACCTTGGACAATTGAAGATGCTGTATACACTGCAACTGGTTACACCACTGTTGAAGATATGCCTTCACTGAACTGGACTCAGTGGGATTGCAGCGCAGATACGATAGCAAAATACGGCACACCAATGCCTGTTTTTGATTCAAGTGCAGAAGCACTAGCAAACGATCATTATAAGCAGCAGTATAAGGATATTGCCAGTAGACCGGAGAGTGGCTATGAGCAGGGTGTTTTCTCATACTACCACACCCTCATTGGCGGTGGTACTGAGGAAGATCCATATATAATCTCTGATGCTGAAACATTGTTTGCAATTATTGCATCGGGCGGTTTAAACCGCGGTATACCACAGCACTTTAAGCTGAGTTGCAATATCGACCTTGGCGGTGTGCAGTGGGCTGATGCAAACAAGTGGACACAAGATTATATAAATGAGGATACCAATGAGTCCGGAACTGTTTATTACTACATTTATAAGGATTTTGCCGGCATAATCGACGGCGACGGACATACCATAACAGGTATGTTTACTTCCGACAAGAGCAATCCGGCAGGTTTTATCCCAAGACTTGCTGCAACGGGTGTTGTAAAGAATATCAACTTCCGTGACTGCTATGCATATTCCAAAGAAAGCACAGAAGGTATAATTGCGGGTACTGCAGAAAGCGGCGCTCAGATTATAAATTGCTCTATTGAGGATAGTGAGGTTACCAATTATGCAGGCGGTAGCGCTACAATTACCGATTGCTACTACACTACCGTTGATGATGACGGTGTTGTATCAGCCAAATATAATGATGGTACTGCTCCTACGCTTGACGGTGAAAACTGGTACGGTATTGCAGGTGGCATTGCAAGATCAGTTACTTTTGCTCAGGCTCAGCCCTATGCAGATATTGACGCGGACGGTGTTGGTGAAGAGTATACAGGTAATGACCTTTCTGCACTAAAGCAAAAACTGCTCAGAAAATCTGATTACAAGTATATCTACGGTGATGCAAGCGGCAACGGTGTTACCGATATGCGCGACCTTGCGGCTGTAATTCGCGAAATGGATACCGATAACGAGTGGACTGCGCTTGACGGCTTCTGGAAGAACGTTAAGGCAGGAAATATCAAGATTTACTATGATGATGACGATAACTACGACTTTGCTCGTAAGCTAGAGCTTTATCTAGAAGAGGCAATGCCCGGCACTGATATCGAAAAGTTTTCTAACAGTAAAGGTAGCGCCTTTGCTATCAATCTTGTAACTGATGGTGAAGCTAATGCTAATGCTTGGTCATATAGTTATGAACTCGAGACTGCTGTGCTTAACATAACAGGCGGTAGCTTTACTGCTGTTGAGGCGGCTGTTGAGGACTTTATCGATAATATGAGCACTACTGCTAACCCGGAAAGTAATAGTGGTACGATTGACGCAAATAAGACTTATATTGAGTATGACTTTGACGGTGACGGCACTGCCGAAAAATACTACTACGCTTGGGGCGATGAGTTT
>CAZVWG010000098.1:0-4234 GCA_964630675.1 uncultured Ruminococcus sp. | reverse complement strand
AGGTAAAATAAATTATGCGGCAAAAACTATTTAAAAAACAGTTTGGCGCTATTGCACTGATTGTTTTTTTGAGCCTTTCCTCGATACTTATTATTCTTACTTTTATGTATAATAATTATCTTGCGGAAGAAAAATATAAAACGCTCCAAAAAGCATGTGAGTCAATATGCGATTATGTTGAAGCGGGAACAAAAAACCAAGCCAACGGATATAGTGAAGATTCAATTTATTATATTGTAAATAATCTGGCTACTGTTTTTGAATGTGATATTTTTGTTACTGACCAGAGTGGTGTTATAAAAATATGCAGCTGTGAGGTGTGGGGAACCGAAAACGGTTGTGAGCATTCAGGTGCACAGTTAAGCAGTAGTGCAATTAATTCAATTGTGTCAGACAAGCGTAATATGCTTGATACTCTTGATTTTTACAGCAGTCCGCATTATACAGTAGCTAAAGCGATTGAAAATGACGGTGCAACGGTGGGTTATGTTATATCTGCTGATTCAATAGATGAGGCACGGAATCTTATGCAACGCATAACGCAGATATATTTGCTGTCTGCTATAGTGCCGCTATTGCTTATGTTTGTAGCAATATCGGTAATGACTTATCGCTTAACACGACCGCTACGTCTTATGTCAGATGCTGCTAAGGCTATGGCGAAGGGAGATTTTTCGCGGCGGGTACCCGTCACGAGTGATGATGAGATAGGTCAACTTGCGGTATCGTTTAATCAAATGACAAATTCGTTGGCGCGGCTTGAAGAGGTGCGAAAAAGCTTTATTGCAAATGTATCGCACGAGTTGAAAACCCCGATGACAACGATAGGCGGTTTTATTGACGGAATTATGGATGGCACCATACCAGAGGAAAAACAACCATACTATTTGGGTATAGTACGCGATGAGATTAGACGTCTTTCGCGTATGGTTGAAACAATGCTAAATGTGTCAAGGCTGGAATCTGCTGAAGCAGAATTGAAGCAAGAGACCTTTGATTTTAAAGAGTTACTACTTAATATTGTTATAAGCCAGGAACAGCGTATCGAGAAAAAATTAATTGATATTATAGGTCTTGATGTGTTACCTGATGTTACGATCAATGCCGACAAAGATCTCATATATCGCGTGGTATATAATCTTGTAGACAATGCTGTGAAATTCACAAATGAAGGTGGAAAAATTGAATTTAAAATCAAATACGATTCAAAAAATCTTACTTTCAGAATAGAAAATACAGGAAAGGGAATTCCGCAAAGTGAGTTGCCTTATGTGTTTGAAAGATTTTATAAGGTCGATAAATCACGCTCTGCGAACAAGGAAAGCACAGGACTTGGGCTTTATATTGTAAAAACTATTATAAAAAAACATGGCGGTGTAATTTCGGTTTCGAGTTTGGAAAATCAATTTACTGCATTTGAATTTAATTTGCCTATTGGCAGATAGGAGATAGAATATGGACGAATTTAATCAAAATTTTAACAACAGGGAAGATGAAATTGTTAATGAGGCTGAACAATATGAAGATAATGTAGTGCAGCAGCCTGAAAATGAGTATGACGCTACGGTTGATGCAAGTATCAAAGACGAGGATATTCCGGTTTGGAATAAGGTAGAATACAGCCCTGTTGGATGTATAGATGATTATAAGCCGATGGGCAAGGGTCTTAAAATATTTTGTGTTATTATGGCGGCAGTTGTGGCACTTACGGCAACTACCGCGGTTGGATATTTTATGGGTAGAAGCAGTGTATCACGCAATTATATTGGAAGCAATGTGGAGGTTGATCTTGCTGCAAAACCAACCGATACCGATCCTAATACTCCAGCACAGGTATATGAGTTGGTTAACGAGTCAATTGTTGGTATAAGAGTTTACAATGATGCAGGTGAAATGGGTGATGCATCGGGTGTTATTTATTCAAAAGATGGTTACATTGTAACAAATGACCATATTTATTCGGAAATTGCTGCCCCTAAATTCAAGGTGTTCACATTTGACGGTACAGAATATGATGCTGTTTATGTAGCAGGTGACACGGTAAGTGATCTTGCGGTTTTGAAAATAGAAAACGGCAAAAATTTCAAGGTGGCAGAATTTGGCGATTCGGAACAGCTTGTAAACGGTGAATCGGTTGTTGCTGTTGGAAGGCCGAGCGACGCTACAGACAACTCTTCTATTACAAGCGGCGTTATTTCTCTTACGCGCCGAAGAGTGAAGACAACCTCAAGTTATACTGCAAGTCTTATACAGACAGACAGTGCTATAAATCCGGGTTCTTCGGGCGGCGCGCTTGTGAATATGTACGGTCAGGTTGTGGGCATTACTTCATCGAAACTTGCCGGTGTAGAGTATGATGCTATCGGTTTTGCAATACCGACCAAGACTATGAAACGAGTTGTAGAGCAGTTGATATCCGGCGGACAGGTTAGTGACCGCGCAAAATTGGGTATAACATATACCGAAATTAACTCTGTGACTGCAGAGGTTGAAAATTACGCCGCTGTAGGTCTACTTGTGGTATCGGTCGGAGAAGACAGTGATATTTATGGCAAGGTTGGTGAGGGTGATATTATTACTCACGTAAACGGTGTTGCTATTACAAATGATGACATTGTGCTTGATATAATCGAGGATTGCAAAGCGGGTGACACCATATCACTGACCGTGATGCTTAGTAGTGGCAGCGAGGCCGATTTTGATGTTACTTTGCGTGCGAATATAAGCGAGTCAAGTTATTCATCAGATTTAGGCAGTCGTGAAGATCAGACGGAAAGTTCTTCTTCGGGAGGTTCAAACGGTGGAATATTTGATTTTCCGTATGGAGAATAATACGGGGGTCGATGATTAATTAAAGCACTCTTTCAAAACATATGCTTTGACACCTCGCCTTAGTCAAGGGCGGTTTATAAAGAATATTGATAAAAAAGGGGACAGTTGTAAAAATGCAACTGTTCCCTTTTGTGTTTTTAAAATAAAAAATTACCTATACTATTTGTTGGTTTTGAGGGAAAATTAGAAATAGATTGGAGGTGCAAAAATGAAAAAATTCATAAAAATCATATTTGTAGTTATGCTCATTTTTTGCAGTTATGTATTTACATCAATATATATTATGAGCGGGGATATATCTGAAAATTATAGGGTAAATCGTGAGGAGGAACTTATAATAGACACCTTTATGCCTGTTACCGCCACATATAACGGTGTGAAAATGTCACAAGGCAGTTTTACACGTAGTGTAGGCGAAAGATTTGAGGTGGACTTAAAAATTTTTGGTGTAATACCGTTTTCTACCGTAAATGTTGAAGTAGTGGACGATATGTATGTGCAGGTGCTTGGAAATCCGTTTGGTATGAAAATATATACCGATGGTGTGCTGGTAATTGAAAGTGTTGATATTGTTACCGAGAACGGCAAGTCGAATCCTGCGGCAGATGCCGGAATTAAGGTTGGAGATTATATAAAAACAGTAAACGGACAGGTTGTTTCGTGTAATGAGGATGTGTTACAGCTTGTGACTGAATCGTGCGGAAAAATTATGAATTTTGAGGTGGTTCGTGACGGTAAAACGTTTACGTGTAAGGTTACGCCTGTTTTGGAGGAAAGCAGCGGCATTTATCGAATTGGTATATGGGTGCGCGACAGCTCGGCGGGAATAGGAACCCTCACCTTTTACAGTCCATTAAATAATGTTATATGTGGACTGGGACACGGAATATGCGATGCTGATACCGAAACACTGCTTGAAATAGATGAGGGCGAATTGGTAGAAGCTGATATTGTTGCGGTGGAAAAGGGAAGTGCGGGAAGTCCCGGCGCACTTAAGGGTAAGCTTACCTACGATAGTATTGCCGATATATCGCTTAATTGCGATCAGGGTGTGTACGGTGTTATGAAGCAGGATATCAGTGCTTCAAACTTGACCGAAGTGGCACTGAAACAGGAGGTTTATGACGGTGAGGCGCAGATACTTTGTACCGTGGACGGCGATACACCAAAACTATATAGTTGTGAGATTAAAAAGATAGGCGATAATAATTCTGAAACACAAAATCTTATTGTAACCGTAACCGATAAGGAATTGATAAATATCACGGGCGGTATAGTACAAGGTATGAGCGGTAGCCCGATTTTGCAAGACGGTAAATTGGTAGGTGCGCTGACGCACGTGCTGGTTAACGACAGTCTTACAGGGTATGGCATTTATGCCGAGAATATGCTCGAGACGGCG
>CAZVWG010000097.1:0-4284 GCA_964630675.1 uncultured Ruminococcus sp. | reverse complement strand
AGGTTTGTCGCGGTCACGACATATTTGGTTGTGACTATGTTGGTCTTGGCTATTACAATTTCTCTACAAGCAACGGTCCTACATATCAGGACTTCTATAACGAATATGCTGATATAATCAAGGCTGTTAAGGCGAATGGTAAAACCTTTATGTACCATAACCACGCAAAAGAGTTTTTGAAGTTTGACGGCAAAAACGTTCTTGAGCATTTGGCAGAGGACTTTACACCCGATGAACTCGGCTTTATCGTTGATACCTTCTGGGTTCAGGCGGGCGGCGCTGACCCTGCAGCTTGGATTGAAAAGTTTGCAGGCAGAGCACCTGTAATTCACCTTAAAGACTATGCGTTTAGCGATAACTTTACACAGTTTGGCGATAACATTGCAGTAGTAGGCGAAGGCAACATCAACTTTGACCGCGTATTTAAAGCAGCTGAAACAAGCGGCGTTAAGTATATGCTCGTAGAGCAGGATAACTGCCATGGCGAAGATCCGTTTGATTGTATTACACGCAGCTACAAATATTTGAAGTCTTGCGGCTTTTAATTGAAAGGTAGGAAAATTATTATGGATAAAATTAAACTTGGTATAATTGGTTTCGGTAATATGGGTACAGGTCACACCTCAAACATTATGGGTGGTAACTGCCCCGAGGTTGAGCTCGTTGCAATCTGCGACAAAAACCCCGACAGATGCGAATTTGGTAAAAACAAATATCCCGATGCAAACATTACATATTTTACCGATGCTATCGAAATGCTTGACAGCGGTCTTATCAACGCTTGCCTTGTAGCAGTTCCTCACTATGACCACGCTAAATATTCAATCGAGTGTATGAAGCGCGGCATTCACGTTATGTGTGAAAAACCCGCAGGCGTTTACACCCGTCAGGTTCGCGAGATGATTGCTGAATCAGAAAAACACCCAGAGGTTGTTTTTGGTATGATGTTCAACCAGCGCACCAACCCCGTTTACCGCAAGATGCACGAGCTTGTTCACTCGGGCAAATACGGTGAAATCCGCCGTACTAACTGGCTTATTACCAACTGGTATCGTTCACAGGCTTATTATAATTCAAGCGACTGGCGCGCTACCTGGGCGGGCGAAGGCGGCGGCGTGCTTCTTAACCAGTGCCCTCATCAGCTTGACCTTTGGCAGTGGATCTGCGGTATGCCCGTAAAGGTTCAGTCAAAGATTAAGTACGGTAAATGGCATGATATCGAGGTTGATGACGACGTAACAACATTTGTTGAGTACGAAAACGGCGCAACAGGCGTTTTCATTACCACAACAGGTGACGGTAAGGGTACTAACCGTTTTGAAGTTCAGATGGATGGCGCTAAGCTTGTGGTTGAAGACGATAAGCTTACTGTTACCGAATTTGATGTAAAAGAGTCTGAATTCACAAAGACAAATACCGAAGTTTTCGGTTCAATAAAGACCCACAATCTTGAAATAGAGATTGAAAACACCAATCCTCAGCACATTGGCGTTGTAAACGCTTGGGCAGGCAAGATTCTTCACGGTACTCCGCTTATTGCCGAGGGCGCTGAAGGTCTTAAGGGCGTTATCCTTTCAAATGCTATGCATTTGTCTGACTTCTTGGGTAAAGAAATTGAGCTTCCGTTTGACGAAGACCTTTATTACGAGGAGCTTATGAAGCGCGTTGCAACCTCTAAAAAGAAAGAAAACGTAACAGCGACCTTTGCTGATACAAACGGTACATACGGTAGCGCAAAGGTATAAATAAAGTAGTTGTTACAAAGTAGGTGTTACTATGGATAAAGTTCGTGTAGGTATTGTGGGTGTCGGTAACATAGGTACTGCCCACACCAACACACTTTTTGGCGGCAAAGTAGAAGGCGCTGTGCTTTCTGCAGTTTGCGATATTTCTGCCGACCGTCAAGAGTTTTGTAAAGAAACTTATACCGATGTTGCAGTGTTTGACGATTATACAAAAATGTTTGAAAGCGGTCTTGTAGATGCGGTTATCGTATCTACTCCGCACAAACTGCATTGTGACATCGCGATAGATGCTTTGCGTATGGGGCTTAATGTTTTGGTAGAAAAACCTGTAGATATTACCGTAAGTAAGGCGCGTGCCATAAATGAGCTTGTAAAACAAACTGATAAAAAGTTTGCCATTATGTTTAACCAACGTACCAACGATGTTTTTGCAAAAGCGCGTGAAATCGTTAAAAGCGGCGCTTTGGGTGAGCTTAAACGTACTGTATGGATAATTACCAACTGGTACCGTACACAGCGTTATTATGACTCTGCAGGTTGGCGCGCTACTTGGGCAGGCGAAGGCGGCGGCGTAATGCTTAACCAAGCACCTCACAACCTTGACCTCTGGCAATGGATCTGCGGTATGCCGTGTGAGGTTATCGCCACCTGCGACGTGGGTAAATACCACAATATCGAGGTTGAGGATGACGTTGTGCTTCAAACCCGTTATGAAAACGGCGCGACCGGTGTGTTTATAACCTCAACCGGTGAATTCCCCGGTACCAACCGACTTGAAATTTCGGGAACAAAAGGCAAAATCGTTGTAGAAAACGGTACTCTAAAATGGTGGAAGCTGCCCGAGGATGAGCGCGACATTTGCTTTAATGCGGAACAATTATTCCCAAGTATTAAATGTGAATATGAGGAAATTGTTACACAAAGCAAAGACGGCGAGGCACATAAAAAGATTATTCAAAACTATGTAAACGCTATCCTTAACGGCGAAGAGCTTTTGTCTCCCGGTACTGACGGCATTTACGAGCTTAGTCTTTCAAATGCGGCATATCTTTCAAGCTGGAAGGGCGGTGCGGCTGTAAAGCTCCCGCTCGAAACACAAGAATTTGACGCAATGCTAAGTGAAAAAATTAAAAATTCAAAAACCAATGACCCAGTAGAAAACAAAAATGCAAGCGGTAGTTATTCAAAACGCTGGCAGGTTAACTGGTAATATTAAGCCCCGATTGTCTTTTGACAATCGGGGCAGTTTTGTGCTCGTATAAATATTTTTGTATAGACCGACATCCATAGTAGCCCGTTGGTTTACAGCAACTTACGGACTGTCACGGGAGGCAAGTTCTTACATTGTGAATCAAATTGTTTTATTCTGACAACAATTCAAGCTTTTCTTGAGTAATCATATACTCTTTATCTGCCGTATAAAAATCATAGGCAATATCAGGCACTTCACTATCTCCGGACATCTGGGCTTTTGCAATGCTTCCGTCTTGCATAATATAAAGATAAATTTCTTCACCGGTTTTTGTAATAATCTTTAAACTAAACTCGGTTTTGTCTTTGAGTAATTGTTCGGCATATTCTTTTTTTGTCACGCGATAGTGGCTATAGGTATATTTTTGTAAAAATTCTATATTATCTTTATCCATAGGGTATGGCTTTGCTATACAAGTTTCATCTAATACAGTTATGCTATCTATATTGTTCAAATCGTCACTTGCAGTCATATTGCGAAGCAAAGTTGTGTTTTGATATATGGAGTCGCTTAGATATTTCTCTATTTTATATACTCTTACTTCATACAATTGTTCGTTATCGATAAGTATCGGTTCGGCTGAAAGAAACGCAAAAGTGTCGGTGTTATTGGTGGCAAAGCGCCGCCAATCTGCTAAATTCATTTCCAAAGCATAGGTTATATCGGCGTCAATATCAGTAATGTAAAAATCATTGCTTTTGTCAGTATATAAAAGACATTCACCAATATTTTCTTTAAGCGGTTGGTAATTGTAATTTTTAAAATAAGTTGATGCGACATCAATTTCATCTTGCTGTGACAAATGTGTCCAGTCCTTTTTTGCAATTATATTTTCAACAACTGAAATGTGTTCAAGGTCGTTATTATCAAGCCATTTGCAATATATTTTTTCGCCATTTACGGCAATCTCGGTAGAAGCCATATTATCGGTGCAGTATACCGAATAGTAGTTTAGTGGGTTTATGTTATATTCTTTAAGAACAGGAGTATAGGACGAAGAAATAGGAGCAGGTTTTGCTTTGCAAGAACAAAAGGTCAGCACGATAACGACTGAAAACAAAACTGCGAATATTTTAATTGATTTTTTCATACTATCAGCCCCCTTATATTAATTATATGCTACAATAATTATACTTTTCAATTAGCAAAAAATACAAAATATTTGATTGCGGTATGTAAAGTCAGACAATATTATAGTATATAATTTATTATAATGGCGGTTATAAAAATAATTTGTTATGGTACAATAGATAGGTGACAAAATAAAAAGAAAATTCAACTCAAATA
>CAZVWG010000096.1:0-4444 GCA_964630675.1 uncultured Ruminococcus sp. | reverse complement strand
AAACCTTGCCAAAACGGGTGTGATAGCACTCGCCTACCCAAGTGCTACCCCAATGTGCCTTTTCTTTTCGGTCGTTATCGGTGGGCGCACGCCAAGATGTAAGCTTGATAACATCACATATCTGCTGTTCGCCATCAATTACTATATCGGTAAAGTTTCCGTAATAGCGTGAGAACACATAACGAAAATTATCGCCTTCAATGATATAATCATTGCCTACCTCTTTAACTTCGGCTAAAGGTAACGTTTCTTCTTTTACTGCTTCAAAGGGCAGTTCGTGCTGTGTATGAGCGATAACCTCTTTGCCCTTTAAAAGCTCGCAGTTAAGATACGCACCATAATCACAATAAAGCTCAGGCACTTCAACGTTTATGTCGCCTTCACAAAGCGGAGCTATATCTAAAATCACGCTGTTTTCGCCGAGTGTTTTACCGTCAGCAGTAATGCTGTACACAAACTTGAATTCATTAAGATTTGTAAAGCTGTAGCGGTTTCTTATCTTTAACACGCTGTTTTCAAATATTGTTGCCATCGGCTGATATGCCGCCTTAACCTCTAATGAACCTGCTTTAAGTTTACGGTCATAGGTCACTACGCCGTCACAGCAAAATTCACCAAAATTGACAAGCTCGCCCTCGAAATCGCCGCCATAGCAAGCAACTTCGTCTTTAAGCACGGTGTGGTCTGCCCATTCCCATACACAACCGCCTATAAGCGACTTGTGCTTATCAAACATTTCGGTGTAGTAATACACATCACCGGGACCGTTACCCATAGCGTGAGAATACTCACAAAGGAATATCGGGGTTGTAATTTCGGGATTTGCCATAAAGCCTTCTAAATCGTTAAACGACGAATACATACGCGAATACACATCCGATACTCCAAGAAAACCCTCGCGGCAAGAACATTCCCAATGACAAAGACGCTGGTCGCCTAATGATTTTACATAGTCAGCCATAGCGACAAAATTGTCGCCGTGACCCGATTCATTACCCAAAGACCACATAATAATACTAACATGGTTCTTGTCACGCTGTACCGTGCGCACCATACGCTCAAGGTGCTCGTTTTTCCAATCGGGATGTGTGCCCGGCCAATTGCCTGCAGGCTCGGTATAATTATAGGCTTGAGAAGCATAGCGGCAAATAAAACCGTGCGTTTCTATATCACATTCAAGTATGACATAAAGACCGTATTCATCACAAAGCTCTACAAAGCGTGGCGGTGGCGGATAATGAGAAGTACGAACGCAGTTAATGTTTAACTCTTTCATTAGTTTAACATCTCTCAGCAGTTCTTCGTCGGTCTGATACCAGCCGCCCGTAGCGCTTGTATCATGGTGGTTAACACCGTAAAGCTTTACAGGCACGTTGTTTATTAGTAGTTCGTTATCTTTTGAAATTTCAATAGTTCTGAATGCGGTTTTTTGTGTTATCTCTTCGCCGTCACGCTCTATTTTCACTGTGTAAAGTTGTGGCTTTTCGGCATTCCAGAAAACAGGATTTTCAACGGTAAATTCTACCTTTTCGCCGTTTTTACTGGCAACAAAATCGCCCTTTGTATCAAAAAGCAAAACCTTGGCATCTTTTCCTGCATCAACGGTTATTTTTCCGTCAAACGCCTTAACCTCAACATCGGTTATGTGGTCAAACGGGCGCTGTAATATGTAGCAATCGCGGAATATACCATTCATTCTGAAAAAGTCTTGGTCTTCAAGATAGCTGCCGCAGCACCATTTAAGCACCTTAATGGTAATATCATTATCGCCCTCGGTAACATATTCGGTAATATCAAATTCAGCCTGTAGATGACTACCCTGAGTAAAGCCGACATACTTACCGTTTATATACAAAAAAGCGCAGGATGACACGCCCTCAAGCACAAAGTAGACCTTGCCCCAAAGCATTTTAATATGAAACTGACGGTTATAAACACCGCAAGGGTTATCATCGGGCACATAGGGCATATCCACAGAATAGGGATATTCCTGATTGGTATAATTTACTATGTCGTAACCTTCGGTCTGCCAGCATGACGGCACGGGAATAGTGTCCCAATCGGTAATTTTTTCTGGCACATCTATTTCGCGCTCAAAATATTTAAAATCCCAAACGCCGTTTAAAAGATTATATTCTGACACACCGCTTGGTATATAATAACTGCGTGGCGCGCATCTATTCTCACTTGTTTTAAAAGGATTTTCATAAACACGCATAATATTATCCCTTATCTCTTAAATAAATCGTTCGCGAATTGCGGTGCTTATACACACTTAGCACCAAGCCAACACCTAGATACATACAAATAAGCGACGTACCGCCCGCGCTAAAGAAAGGTAATGTTACACCAATTACAGGAAGCAATGCCACGCACATACCTATGTTTATTATAATTTGCGCTAGCATCATACCAAAAAAGCCAACGCACATTATTTTGCCGTTTTGTCTGTTACAATTACGAGCAATATTAATCGCTCTAAAGCTGATTGCCGCAAGCAAAATCAATACCGCAATACAGCCTAAAAATCCGAGTTCTTCGCCGATGCTTACAAATATAAAATCGTTTTGTCCTTCGGGCACACCGCCTACTTGAGTAAGACTGCCGTTAAACAGACCTTGTCCGCTTAGTCCCCCGTTAGCAAGCGCCATTCGACCACGGTATTGTTGATAGGTAGCGCCCATAATATCCGACTCAATATCAAACATATTAACAAGTCTATCACGCTGTTCATCATTCATAATAACAAAGTAAATAAGCGGCGAGCAGGCAATAAGCAATGTGAATGCCAATAAAAAATATTTCCACGAAACACCTGCCGCCCACATCATACAAAGCACCATAACGGCAAAAACAAGCGCCGTACCATCGTCGCCCTGAAAATGTATCAGTAACACGGGAAACGCACCATGCAAACAAACAGGAATTAAAGTTTTCAGCTTGTTAATACTTGGTTTTACTTTGCTCAAATGGGTAGCAAAGGTAATAATAAAGCATATCTTTAAAAGCTCTGACGGCTGAAAGGTGGTAAAGCCCAAATCAAGCCACGCCTTATCATCGGTGCCCTCGGGTGCCCAACCGATAAAAAATGTAAGAATTACAGGTATTACGCCTAGCAACACAAACAAATACCAATATTTAGAAAATTTATCAAAATCTATACTTGATATAACGATTGCGGCTGCAATTCCTACAACCATACCTATTATCTGCACGAGCAGCGGACGCAAGGTATCAAGGTACCTCGTTGCTGAATATACCGCCAAACAACCGTAACCCGTTGCCAAAACGCAAAGGATAAACATCAGTTTATCCGTTTCACGTATAAAATCAGCAATACGCGCTATTATCCTTCCCATTTTTATCTCCTTACTTTTATACTTAATTTACATTTTATTATATGTAATCGCAAATATGTTTTCAAGCAACATTTAGTTATTAATTATCTTATAAAATTCGTCATTTTCCAGGGTTCTTTTTCAGGGATGCCGTATTTTTCTTTGCCCAAAGCGATGCTTTTGATTAAGAAAGACATATTCTCAGCCAAGGTTCTCATACCCTGAAGTCCCTCTTCGTCACCGACTGCCTCGCCAACCTTTCTACCGTGAACACTATTCCAATACTGACCTGAAGCCACAGGCATACCCGATATGGTAAAGTATTTATTTAACTGGTCAAAGGTAGCAGTACAACCCCCGCGACGCGCCACAGCCACACTGGCGCCTACCTTCATAGTCTTGTTAAACGACGTGCTGTAAAACAGTCGGTCAAGAAGTGATATAAGGCTACCGTTTGCCGACGCATAAAATACAGGGCTACCCACTACCAATCCGTCGCACTCCTCAAATTTTGCGGCAAGTTCCTGATTTACAATATCATCAATAGCGCATTTACCGTTTTTAAAGCAATAACCACACGCCATACAGCCGCGAATATCACGATTACCAATCTGCACTGTTTCGGTTTCAATTCCGTTTTTATGGAACACCTTTTCCATTTCCGCAAGCGCTATACCCGTATTACTGTTTGCGCGCGGACTGCCGTTAATCATTAAAACTTTCATAAAAAATATTCCTTTCAAAAAACGTTTATCATATGTAAGTATATTACCACACAAAAGTTAAAATGTCATCAAAAAAATAAAAAGAGCTTTCACCCCACGGACTTTACTTGCCGTAGTTAGCACCGTAAAGGTGCTAATGAAAGCTCTTTGGCGGAGAGTAAGGGATTCGAACCTTTTGTCTGGGATAAACCAGACAACTGATTTCGAGCAAAAGGCAGTATCTACCGCACCGCCCCTCTCCGTCCCTGAAATGTGCAATACGTCCGTACATTCTGCGAGATTTTGCAAAAGTAATGATTTTTTGCGAGATAGACGCGAGAAAACAGTAAAAACCTCCCCGAGAAAAAACAACTCAGGGAGGTCATAAACTTATTGATTATC
>CAZVWG010000095.1:0-4695 GCA_964630675.1 uncultured Ruminococcus sp. | reverse complement strand
AATATGCCTTTGCGGGCAACTCAATGACCAGTGTTAAAATCCCCGACAGTGTTACCGATATCACATACTATTCCTTCGCTTACTCAAAAGACTTGGCAGAGATAGACATCCCCGACAACCTTGAAAGTGTTAACGGTCACGCATTTGACGGCACCGCTTGGTACGAATCGCAAGACGAGGGTGTTGTTTATCTTGAAAACGTGCTTTATCATTATAAGGGTGATATTCCCGAAAACACTGAAATAATCGTTCGCCCCGGTACTACCGTTATAGCAGATTACGCTTTTGAAATGGAATGGAACTATTGGGCAACAAGCGAAGAAGATTACATAATCCGCGACGTTTCAGGTCTTAAGTCGGTAATACTTCCCGACGGCTTAAAGACCATTGGTGAGTATGCGTTCTACTATTGTTATAACCTTGAAAAGATTGTAATACCCGCAAGCGTTGACAAAATTGAATATAGTGCTTTCCTCGGTTGTTATAATCTTACCATTTACGGATATGAAGACTCTTATGCACAAAATTACGCATTAGCTCAAGGCATACCCTTTGTTGCAATAGTAGACAAAGAATCCGGCGATGTTTCGGTTTCGACCACACCCGATGTTATTGATCCTAGTGCTAATCTAATAGTAAGAGAAGTCGATTCTGATACCATAGCATCGACCTTGCCCGACAACATACCCTTTACAAAAATCAAAGCATTTGATATATACTTTGAATCAGAAGGCACTGTTGTTGCACCCGACGGTACTGTTACTGTGGAATTAAACGTTCCCATCGATTTCAACGGCAAGTACTGCTCGGTGTATCACCTCGCCGACGATGGTACAGCAACCGATATGCAGGCTGTGTTTAATGATGGCAAGCTGATATTTAACACAAACCACTTCAGCACATACGTAATCGTTGAAAACGCTCCCGCATACGTTTCGGGCGATGCTAATAATGACGGCAAAATAAACAACAAAGACTTAGGTTTATTGATGCAGTATCTTAACGATTGGGAAGTATCTATAAACACCGATGCTTGCGATGTTAACCGCGATAATCGTGTTAACAACAAAGACTACGGTTTGCTTATGCAATACTTAAACGATTGGGATGTAGAACTTAAATAAGTAGTTACGTATTCTGCGTCCGTCCGTTTAATAACTAAAAATTTTGCACAATAAAACACGGTAGAAGTTAAAAGCTTTAACTTCTACCGTGTTTGTTTGTTATAAAAATTTTTTGATTTAATTGAGTTTTTACAGCCCTTTTCAATCAATTATATCAGATTGTGTTATCCATCCAAGCTTTAAGGTCCTTAAGCCAAGCGCTTGCCAAAAGTGTTTTTGAGTCAAGCTTTTCGTCAGCAAGCGTAAGATGGTCAACTGTAGAAAGACCGTGTTCACCGTAAGGATAGATATGTAAACTAAATGGCACCTTATTATCAGCGAGTGCGGTGGCATATACCAAGCTGTTTTTAACCGGTACCGCCTGATCCTCTGCCGTGTGCCAGATAAATGTGGGCGGTGTATCGGGAGTCACCATTTTGTCGCAAGAGTATTTTGCAACGTCGTCACCAACAGGATATGTACCCAACAAATTCACAAAACTGCCCTTGTGAGCAAAGGTTTCGTCAGCCGAAATTACAGGGTAACAAAGCACGCTGAAGTTTGGTTTTTTGCTATCGGGGAAAATTTCGCGCACGGCTTCACTATCGTAAGCGTTGCTGTAGTGCGCCGCCAAGTGTCCGCCTGCCGAAAAACCGATTATGCCGATTTTTTCGGTATCGCAGTGCCATTCATCTGCGTTTTTGTAAATTTCTTCAAAAGCCGCCGCCACCTCACGAAGCTGTACAGGGTAACGATGTGGCGCGCAAGAATAACGAAGAACAATCGCGTTAAATCCCCAATTTAAAAATTTAAGTGCGATAGGCTCTGCCTCTCGCTCTGAACAGTAGGCATATCCGCCGCCCGGGCATATAAGTATTGTCGGGCGCATCTCGTCTTCTCTGCCCATCTCAGCAAGATTTCGGGGCAAATAGCAGGTAAGGATAGGGTTGCGGTCAGCCAGACCTAAAAATTCATATTTTTCTTTTAAACTGATTTCAATTGTTTGCATATTATCACCTATTTTAAAAATACCTCGTTGTAGCGAGCGATCGCCTCTTTAATAATTTTGATAGCCTCGTCGGCATTTGCCACCTCTTCTACAGCGGTTTCTTTTTCTTCAAGATTTTTATACACCGCAAAGAAGTGACGCATCTCGTCAAACAAGTGCTTTGGTAATTCATCAATCGATTTATACATATTATAGTTTGGGTCGCTATAGGGTATTGCAATTATCTTTTCATCGCGAGAGCCGTTGTCTACCATAGCAATAATACCTATCGGATACGCGCGAACAAGGGTGAGCGGTTCTAAATCCTCGGCGCAGATAAGCAACACATCAAGCGGGTCATTGTCGTCGCCGTAGGTACGGGGAATAAACCCGTAGTTTGCGGGGTAGTGTGTCGATGTATAAAGCACACGGTCAAGAATTATATAACCCGTTTCTTTATCGAGCTCATATTTTTTGCGACTGCCCTTAGGTATTTCAATTACGCATAAAAAATCATCGGGCTTTATTCTTTCGGGAGATACATCGTGCCAGATATTGTTCATAAGATTCACCAAACCTTTTTATTTATACTATCATATTTTTATTATAAAATCAATTAGAAATACTTTTCTTGACTAAAATAGATATATTTGTTAAAATGTTTTGGCAATTAAATATCAGGAGTTTATTATGGAAAGAGAAAAATTAGGAAGCAGACTTGGCTTTATACTGCTTAGCGCGGGTTGTGCCATAGGCTGCGGAAATGTGTGGAAATTTCCTTGGATGTGCGGCGAATACGGCGGCGGTATATTTGTGCTTATATATCTGCTGTTTTTGGTCATTATAGGTCTGCCCGTTATGATAATGGAATTTTCGGTAGGCAGAGCCAGTCAGGCAAGCGTTATAAAATGCTATCAGAATCTTGAAAAGCCAAAACAAAAATGGCACTATCACGGTGTTGCCGCATTTATAGCAAATTTGCTGCTTATGATGTTTTATACATCGGTAGCCGGTTGGATTCTTTACTACTTTGTAAGCTTTGTAAAAGGCGATATGACAGGCATAACCAATGCGGCATCCACAGATCTTTTTGATAATATGCTGTCAAACGTACCCGTTATGGTGGGCTTTATGGCGGTAGTTGTGGTTGTTGGTTTTGGTATTTTGTGTTTTAGTCTGCAAAAAGGCCTTGAAAGAATCACAAAATATATGATGGTGTTAATGCTGATACTAATGGTAGTTCTCGCGGTTCGCGGATTTTGGCTTGACGGCGCAAAAGAGGGATTGTCATTCTATCTTAAGCCCGATGTTACCAAAATAAATGGCAACGTTATTGTAGGCGCTATGAATCAATCGTTCTTCACCTTGAGTCTTGGTATTGGTTCTATGGCTATTTTTGGCAGCTATATCGGCAAAGACCGTACGCTTATGGGCGAATCAATCAATATTCTTGTTCTTGATACCTTTGTAGCCCTTATGTCAGGTCTTATCATATTCCCCGCTTGCTTTACATTTGATGTTGATCCAGGCAACGGACCGAGTCTTTTATTTGTGGCTATGGCAAAGGTGTTTAACAGTATGCAAGGCGGCAGAATATGGGGTTCATTATTCTTCCTGTTTATGTTTTTTGCGGCTATATCTACCGTGCTTGCCGTTTTTGAAAACATACTTGCCTGCGTGCGTGAAATTACCGGTTGGAAACGTATTAAAGCGTGTGCGATTTGTTGCGCGGCAATGCTTGTGCTCTCTCTCCCCTGTGCGCTGGGTTACAATGTATGGAGTAATTTCCATCCGTTTAATTCAAGCTCCGCGGTTCTTGACCTTGAAGATTTTCTTGTGAGCAACTGCTTGTTGCCTATAGGCTCGCTTGTTTATATTCTTTTCTGCACAAGCAAAAAAGGTTGGGGCTTTGACAACTTTATAAACGAAGCCAACACAGGCAAAGGCCCCAAGGTTGCGCGCTGGCTAAAACCGTATTTCACCTACATTTTACCGTTAATCATAGTATTTGTGTTTATAATGGGTATTATAACCTATGAGTTTGCTGATAATTTTACTATACTTGATTGGGCAAAGAATTTAATTAAATAAAAATTTAAGCCGTGCTTTTGCACGGCTCTTCTTTTTTAAACAAACAATGCATTTGATACAACATTAAGAATCGGTATAGTAAATATGCAAAGCAGTGTGCTAAGCAGTACGCAGTTTGCAGCAAGCTCGGTCTCTCCATCATACATTTCGGCGATATTGAGCATTACCGAAGCGCAGGGTGTGCCGCCCAATATAAACATAGCCGCCTTAAAGATATTATCAACAGGTAAAAACCAAACAAGCGCTAAGCATATAAACGGAAATATAATCAATTTGCAAGCGCAGGTTACATAAACAAAGCCGCGTGTAAAAAGCTTTTTAAATGAAACTGATGCAAGTCTGATACCTAAAATAATCATACAAAGCGGTGTCGTGATTTTGTTTAACAAAACAATAGCATCATTTAACATATCGGGCATAACGCTCTTTACATTTAAAGCGTATAAAACGAGTGCTACTACAAGACTTATAAATGACGGATTTAAAAATGCGCGCCTCAGCGCCATTCGTTTT
>CAZVWG010000094.1:0-4730 GCA_964630675.1 uncultured Ruminococcus sp. | reverse complement strand
TCAGACAAGGAACGCCCTTGCCGGCCTGGTACTCAGAACGGACGGTATGACCGGGGCCCTTGGGAGCGATCATGATGACATTGACATTCTTGGGCGGCTTGATGCAGCCGAAATGGATGTTAAAGCCGTGAGCGAAAGCCAAAGTCTTACCTTCAGTAAGGTTCGGCTCAATGCTTTCTTTGTAAAGTGCCGCCTGCTTTTCATCGTTGATAAGGATCATAATGATGTCGGCAACCTTTGCGGCTTCGGCGCTTGTCATAACTTTAAGACCTTGTGCTTCGGCCTTTGCCCAGCTCTTTGAGCCTTCGTAAAGACCTACAACTACATCCACGCCACTGTCCTTTAAGTTAAGGGCATGAGCGTGTCCCTGTGAGCCGTAGCCGATGATAGCGACCGTCTTGCCGCTGAGCTTCTGAAGATCGCAATCCTGCTGATAAAAAATTCTGTTTGCCATTTTAATTACCTCTTTCTGAATTTATAAATTTATTATTTGACGAATGGTTGTACTGCCTTTTTCAAGGGATACACTGCCTGTTCGGCAGATTTCAAGTATAGTAAAATCCCTCATCAGATTGATAAAGTCGTCAATCCTCCTTGTTGTATCCGCAAGACGAAACATCATATAATCCTTGGAATAATCCACGGTGATCGCGCCGAATGCATCGGCAGCTCCTCGGATATCCTCTCGGGAATCTGCATCGTTTTTCATTTTGATAAGCAACAGTTCGCAGCTTACCGAGTTATCATCGCTGAATTCTTTGATGGAGCAAACATCGGGCAACTTATATAATTGATTTATAAGCTGTTGTTTGGCTGTTTCTTCACCGCTGAACACAACGGTAATTCGTGAGAGTTCACTTGTTTCCGTCTCACTGACGGTCAGCGCACTGATATTAAATTGACGGCGACGGAACATACTGGTTACTCTGTTAAGTACACCGAATTGGTTGTTGACCAATACGGCAACGGTATATCTGCTCATTGTTCCGCCTCCAGTTTCGTAATAATATCGTCCATACTGCCGCCCGGAGGCAACATAGGAAGAACAAATTCATCTTTATCGATCTTACAATCGATAATATACGGACCTTCCTGCATAAACGCTCTCTTGAGAGCTATATCAAGCTCTTCTGCGGTTGATACCGCTTCGCCGTCTGCACCAAAGGATTTCGCAAATGCGGCAAAATCCGTTTTTCGTTCCAATACAGTATTGGAATAATGCTTGTTATAGAATAAGGTCTGCCACTGGCGAACCATTCCGAGAACACCGTTATTCATAATCAGGATTACAATGGGAATGTTGTATCTCACCGCAGTAGCAAGTTCATTCAGATTCATTCCGAAGCTACCGTCACCCGTCACAAGAACACTACGCTCTTTTGTGCCGAACGCTGCTCCGATTGCCGCACCAAAACCAAATCCCATCGTACCAAGTCCACCGCTTGAAAGGAAACGGCGAGGCGTTTTGAAATGGAGATTTTGTGCCGCCCACATTTGATGTTGACCGACATCGGTGCAAACTGCGGTGTTTTCGCCCAAGTGCTTGTTTAAGGTTAAAATCGCTTTCCGAGGCGTCAGTCCCTCTCGATTATCAAGATAAGTTTCCTCTTCCGCACGGAAGGCATCTACCTTTGCCATCCAATCGGACTTTTTATCTTTATTCAGCATCGGCAGAAGCTTCTGCAAAGTGAGTTTTACATCCCCGCGAAGTCCGCAAACGGCATTAACCGTCTTGCAAAGCTCGGAACCGTCCACATCAATATGGATGATTTTTGCACCTGTTGCAAATTTCTGACGGTTGCCTGTCACACGGTCGTTAAAGCGAACACCAAGAGATAAAATCAAATCGGCATTGTGCATCGCCATGGAAGAAGCAAAATGTCCGTGCATTCCCTGCATACCAAGGAACCTCGGATGATCGGTAGGGATAGCTGAAAGTCCCATAAGCGAGCAACCGATGGGTGCATCGATCTTTTCAGCAAGAGCAAGCATCTCTGCTTGTGCGTTGGCAGTGATCAAGCCTCCGCCGAAATAAATATAAGGCTTTTTTGAAGCGTTGATATATTTTGTGGCTTCTTCGATACGAACGTCTTTTGCCGCATAGGGTTCTTCCTTTTCTACAGGAGATTTCGGCTCATATTCGCATTTTGCAATCTGTACATCCTTGGGAACATCGATAAGCACGGGGCCGGGTCTGCCGGAACACGCTAGTTTGAAGGCTTCACGAATGGTGTCTGCTAAATCCTCAACAGCACCTACAAAGTAATTATGTTTGGTGATAGGCAAGGTAACACCGGTTATATCAATTTCTTGGAAGCTGTCCGAGCCGATTTGTGTTGTAGGAACGTTACCGCAAATAGCAACCATTGGAATAGAATCGAGATAAGCGGTAGCAATACCTGTAACAAGGTTGGTAGCGCCGGGTCCCGAGGTGGAGATGACTACTCCAACTTTACCGGTCGTTCTGGCATAGCCGTCTGCGGCGTGTGCCGCGCCTTGTTCGTGGGCGGTTAGGATATGATTGATTTCATTTTGGTGGGTGTAAAGGCTGTCGTAAACATTTAAGATCTGTCCGCCCGGGTAACCGAATACCGTGTCACAGCCTTGTTCAATTAAAGTTTTAACAAGAATATCTGCACCTGAAAGAAGCACATCTCTCACTCCTTTCTGAGATTTTGAATAATCAGCTCACCGCACTGCTTACAGCCAACCAATGTCATTCCCTCACTCATGATGTCAGCAGTACGGTAGCCTTTGTCGAGATAGGCAGAAACAGCATTTTCGATCGTCTCCGCCTCTTTAGGCATATCAAAGCTGTAGCGAAGCATCATAGCAGCTGAAAGGATAGTTCCGATCGGGTTGGCAACATCCTTACCTGCAATATCGGGGGCAGAACCATGGATTGGCTCATACAGTCCGCAGGAGGTGCTGCCGAGGCTTGAGGACGGAATCATACCGATAGAACCTGTAATCATAGATGCCTCATCGGAAAGAATATCCCCAAACATATTCTCGGTAACGACAACGTCAAACTGTGCAGGATTCTTTACAATCTGCATTGCACAGTTGTCAACCAGCATATCGGAGAGTTCGATGTCGGGGTATTCCGTGCTAAGACGGTGCATAACCTTCTTCCAAAGACGGCTGGAATCGAGCACATTGCTCTTTTCAACCGAGCAGAGCTTTTTATTTCTCTTTCTTGCGGTTTCAAAACCAATTCTGCCGATACGCTCAATTTCCGATTCGCTGTATTTCAGAATATCAGTAGCTGTATCCCCTTCTGTTTTATGTTCACCAAAGTAAATACCGCCAATTAATTCTCTAACTATAATAAAATCAATGCCATCATCAACGATAGATTTTTTCAATGGAGAAGCATCACTGAGTTGCGGCCAGATTTTCGCAGGGCGGTTGTTACTGTAAACCCCCATTCCTGCACGAAGTCGCAATAGTCCTTTTTCAGGACGCATATTACCCGGTACGTCGTTCCACTTATCTCCGCCAACGGCACCTAAAAGCACACTATCGGATTCTACGCATTTTTTAAGTTCACTTTCGGGTAATGGATCGCCGTATTTATCAATAGCACATCCACCCATATCCACATCAATATAGTTAAAGTTGTGACCATAGAGATCAGCTACATTATTAAGAACTTTAAGTGCTTGCTCTACAATTTCGGGACCTATACCGTCACCACGTATAACCGCTATATTCTTAACCATTATTTTCGCCTTCTTTCAAGGATTTGAGCAAACCGCCGCTCCTGATTATATTTTGAATAAACGGCGGGAAAGGCTGTGCTTTATATGTTTTATCGGTGGTAAGATTGGTGATAATTCCGGTATCAAAATCGACCTTTACCTCATCAGCCGCACCTATTTCCTCCGCCGCTTCCTCACACTCTAAAATAGGAAGACCGATATTGATAGCATTACGGTAAAAAATTCTTGCAAAACTCTTGGCGATAACGCAACCTGTACCACAGGTTTTTATAACAAGCGGCGCGTGTTCACGCGAGGAACCGCAGCCAAAGTTCCAGCCTGCTACTATGACATCACCGATATTCACGTTTTTAACAAACTCGGTATCAATGTCTTCCATACAATGAAGAGCAAGTTCTTTTGCATCAGACGTATTTAGATAACGTGCAGGGATGATAACATCGGTGTCCACATTATCGGGATATTTAAAAACTTTTCCTTGTGTGTTCATCGGTTAGTCCTCCTTGTATTCAGTAATATAACCTGTTAATGCACTTGCGGCGGCGGTGTGAGGGGAAGCGAGATACACTTCACTATCAACGTGTCCCATACGGCCGACAAAGTTACGATTGGTCGTGGCAATGCATTTTTCGCCTGCGGCTAAAATACCCATATATCCGCCAAGACACGGACCACAGGTAGGTGTGGAAACTACAGCGCCTGCATCAATAAATGCTGTGTACCACCCACGCTCAACACACTCACGGAGAATCTGCATCGTGCCGGGTATAATGATACAGCGGATGCCGTCAGCAATCTTTTTGCCGTTTAAAATGTTATAGGCAGCTTCCATATCTTCCATTCTGCCATTGGTACAAGAGCCGATCACGACTTGGTCGATTTTAATATCGTGCAGTTCGCTAGCCTTATGGGTGTTTTCGGGAAGATGAGGGCAAGCAACGGTAGGAACGATGCCCCCAAGGTCAATATCGATTACCTTTTCATACTCTGCATCGGCATCAGCCA
>CAZVWG010000093.1:0-4737 GCA_964630675.1 uncultured Ruminococcus sp. | reverse complement strand
CCGCCGGATTCAAAAAGGGGTTTCGTGATCCAAGGGGGAATCTGTTTTTTGAAATTATCCGCATTGTAGAAGAAAAACGCCCACGAATCATCTTGCTTGAAAACGTCGAAAATATAATCGAACATGATAACCAAACAACTTTTTTGACCATTTTTAATTCATTATCGGAGTGCGGTTATGATGTGAAGTACAGAACATTGCAGCCGTTTGATTACGCTGGTATTCCACAGAGAAGAAAAAGGGTTTTTATCGTTGCTTTTCGGGATATCGATGATTGCGATGCGTTCTCCTTCCCTGAAGAAATGGAAGAAAAACAAGCAATAGATAGGGTTATTGATTTTTCGCAAAAGCAACACGCTTTTTATTATTGCGAAAATAATCATCCCTCGTATCCCGAGCTTGAACAGAAAGCTAAAATCGGAAAGATTTACTCTCTTAAAAATGATGGCTCCGTATACTGTTCAGGAACGCTGTGTCCAACATTAATAGCAGGTATGGGCAAATTCCCTGATAGAATTCCGGTCGTCAAAGACAATTACGGAATCAGGCGTCTCACAATTAGAGAGTGTTTGCGTTTTCAAGGTTTTCCAGAGAACTTTAATATCTCCCGCGACAATTCAATAGAAGATGCATATAAACAGATAGGAAATTCGGTCTGTGTGCCAATAGTCAATAGAATTGCTATAGAAATTGCAAAAGTGCTTGAGAGGAAGGTGCTGTAATGAATAATGCGTTTTTAGGGATGACAATTCAAAAATATATCTGCCAGAAATATGATGTGCCTATGCACCCCAATGCAGTGGCTCAATTTACATCCAGCTATAACAAAGATTACGAACCTGGCCTCGACGAGTTGACGAGCGCCATTTTCAAGGATATCGGCACAACACCAACACAGTGTTTAACATTTGCCCCCTCTGCTAAGGGCAAGGAAACCTTATCTCCCCATAATTTCCTTTTGGAAAACGGAGCAACCTTATCCATAAGAACCAACAAAACCGGAGACAAAGTTGCACCGAGAGTAGTAGGCCAATGCGGTTTATTCGTGTTCAATGCATTTTTCTCGGAACTTGCCGGTTTTGAAATTGAAGACAAGGAGCAAATTAAAGGTGTTGTTCTTAAAAGCATCCACAGAATGATTCCCACATTTCTGGATTATCTCTTTGTTTCAGACTATACCGCTTGGGTGAGATACGATGATGGTGAATACAGCTATACTGTATTTGATCGAAATCAGTTCGTAGATATCGAAACCGAGCGTGAGCATTTTACCTTCACCAAAGACGGTGCTGAGTGGAACGAGAGTACCACTTTGAAATACAAAGGCATTTCTATTGCTGAAATTCAAATTCATAAGAACCGAACTTTCAAGTTCCGATTTATTATGAAAGCAATGCAGAAATTCCTGGTCGAGGCTAAAATGACAACCGAGACCTTTGGAATGACCGCAGAAAAAACAATTTGTGACATCTTCGGATTGTCATATCCTGCTAATTTCAAAACCAGGAGTTCTGCACGTTTACAAGAAGAAATCACACCTACCGTAAAGGCAGCATTCACTGAATTGCCAGATGTTATAAAGCACACCGGTTCTGAAAAGGGAGAGCGTGGTAAAGAAAGTAAATGTTCTTACGACTTTGTTCTTGCCGGACAGAAAACACTGTCACTTAAAACCAATACTGGAAAGATGGTGTGTCCTCCGGAAGTTGGGCAGCCTGGTGCAGAAACTTGTTATTTGTATTTCAAGCATCTAACCGACGCTACAGAGATGACAGGCGATGTATTTAAGGAAATGGTGCTGAATCGCATCGCTGAAATGATGCCGATTTATGTGGAACATCTCTTGGATTCTGATTATCTTTTGTGGATTTATAAAAAGAAAGATAACTACGAATACAAAATCTTTAACTCGGATTTTGCCAAAAATATGGTGTGGGATGGCGATGCCTTTACCTTTACCAAACCGACCATTGAAGAATGGAACGAAAGTAACACCTTGAAGTACAATGGTATTTCTATTGGTGAGTTCCAGGTTCATAAGGCAAGGTCTTGTTTTAAGTTCCGCTTTAATATGGAAAACTTTGGGAAAATAATAAAAGGTGAGATATTATGAGAGAACGTTATATAATAGAAGTTAACAGAAGAGGCAGAGCTGTAACTTATAGCAATGGACATGATGTGTATATTAAGATTGTTTTCAAAGATACAAAGGCAGCATATTATATTCCTGTTATGTTACCTCGCCGTGACCCATCTTTAAATTATTACGCAGATATACAAAAAGGTATTTTAAGTGAAGAGTTGTATGCATATACCGACTCTTGTGCAGAAAAATTGTTGGATGAAAATGTTAAAAAATGGAAACAAGATACACTTAAAAAAATCAAGGCTGATACTACCAATACAGGAGAATTTTTGAGATTGTTAATAAACAACAAACAGGTATGCTCCTCATGCCATTTTACACCCTTGACAAATAACCCTCAAAAACCGATACAGTTTTTGAGAGATTATGGGTATGTAATTTCAACACATAGAGCTCTCCACTGTGATAAATGCGGTGGAAACCAAGTGCATTATATATTAACACCCGTTTTAACAACCGACAAAAATAATTATGAACTGGTTTCTGAAACGCTTAAAGGGAGGATTTGTGAGGTTTTTAATTATACTGACGCATATACAGAAATGAGCAACCCTTCGCCAAAAGCCTTTATTGCAGACCACAAGTTTCCAGAAGATAGATGGGATGAAAATACTGCTAGAAGCAACCCGGATGATATGAGTGTGGAAGATATAAAAACAAAATTCCAACTACTTTCTACTCAAACTAATTTACATAAGCAACGTCATTGTGCCGCCTGTATTACAAGTAAAAAACGCGGGTATCCGTACGGAATAAAGTACTACTACAGTGGTGGAGAAGACTGGGATGCAAAATATCCTGAGCATGGTGCAGAGGCGGAAAAAGGTTGTGTTGGTTGCGGTTGGTATGATCTCCTCAAGTGGAAAGAAGCCTTAAATAAGGAACTTAATAAAAAATGAGAAAATGCGGAGAGGATTATTCCTCTTCGCATTTTTCCATTGCCTTCATAATTGCTATGCCAATTGCTTTTCCGAGAAGTGCCGGAACAGCGTTACCGATCTGGACTAACTGCCACTTCTTTGAACCCTTAAAAATAAAATCATCAGGGAACGATTGTAATGCAGCCAATTCTCTTGGCGTGAGAACTCTTGGTAGTCTTGGATGAATGTTAACGCCGCCGTGGTTTTCCTTGACCGTACAGGAAGGTTTATCCCACGGTGATTTTTTCCAGGCATCTGAATAATTGCCGTATAAACTCTGTCCCTCTGGCAGGGCTTTTATTTGTTCAATCATTTTATCGGAATGCCTTGTAAAAATATGGTTGATTTGCTTGTTTTCGGGAATCGGCATAAATCTCTTTATACCTTCACCTAAAGTAACATAATTATCAGGTGAATATATCGGCTTAGGATGATAGTTAGTTAAACCGTGTCGGTTACCGATGAAAATAACTCTTCTTCTGATTTGAGGAACGCCGTAGTCCGCACTGTTCAAAACAGTAACATTAATGTCATACCCAGCTTCTTTGTAATCGCTGATGATTTTAGCTTCGACTTTTCCGCCGAGCATTGAGCGAAGTCCCTCAACATTTTCCATTACGACAAAATCTGGCTTAATATGTTTGACTATTTCAAGCATCTCAAGATACAAACTGTTTCTCGGATCTGTCACCACGCGGTGACCCGCTATGCTGAAACCCTGGCAAGGGAATCCGCCGACAATCAGATGTACGTGTTTGTTAGCAACAGAATCATAAAGCTCTTGCTTAACGGATATTTCACGGATGTCTCTTGCCTGTACGTTTTCGTTAAAGCCTTTTTGTTCAACAAAGTTGTATTTATATGTATCTACAGCTTCCGGCATTATTTCAACAGAACCTATAGGTGCAAAACCAGCCATAGTCAAGCCGCAGCTAAGACCACCGGCGCCGGAGAAAAGGTCAATAAAATTCAATCCATTGCGATAATTGATGTTTGACCAACCATCAAAAACCCAACGATCCGCGATGTCGATCCAATTAACGGCATCTGAACCTTGCTCTTCAACAATGGTTTCGTTAAAAATATTGTCCTTTTCCGGGTCTAGATCGGATATTAACCACCTGTTGTAGTTTTCTTTGGTAATGCGATAACAGTTGCCTATCTTTTCTGCTTTGAGCTTCCCGGCAGCAATATGCCTTCTTATAGTCTTTTGGCTCTGCCCAGACATCTCGGCAACTTCTGCGATAGAATAGATTTCCATAGTTTTCTCCATCATTTTAAGCTATGTGTCCATTATACATGTTTTTTGTCCAATAGTCAAGAGGTGTTTTTGAATTTATTTAAATTCACTCAAAAATATACTTAATTTTCGGTGTTCGTTGACGGCAGATTTGTTCGTTGACGGGAGCAAATATTTATTGCCGGACAGAGGGAGAAAATGCCGATTTTTGGTATTTTTTAGTTATGCGGTAACCTTATATGCCCACTATAATTTTAGTACAAAGTCTTATTTTTACAGCACCTTGCACAAACAAAAGCACCGATGACAGGTGAAAAAGTACAAAAAATTAAGGCTGATTCAGAACGAATCAGCCTTAAGGCAGTTATGGTCGAGGTGACAGGATTCGAACCTGCGGCCTCTGCGTCCCGAACGCAGCGCTCTACCAAACT
>CAZVWG010000092.1:0-4887 GCA_964630675.1 uncultured Ruminococcus sp. | reverse complement strand
AGCAACCTTAAATATCATATCGAATTTTTCAGAAATGGTCTTAATGCCATTATTAGATTGTGGCTTGCGGGCGGTTGTCAGGAGTCTCCCGAAGAAATGGCAGCGGTTTTAAAACAAGAGTACAGGGGACGATAGAAAATATTTTTTAAGAACGCCCCAAACGCCTATTTTTTCAATTAAATTCGCCTGGCGGCGAATTTAATATGTTATAATGTTTGCGGCAAAAATTTATATGTAGGTGAAATTATGATTTATTTTGTAGAAGATGATGCAAATATTCGCAAACTTGTGTGTTATGCTCTTACAAAAGAGGGCTTCGTTGTAGAAGGATTTGAATATCCAAAAGATTTTTGGGATAAAATCAGTAAATCATCTCCAAATCTTGTTTTGCTTGATATAATGCTACCCGATGAGGATGGACTTTCAATTTTATCAAAGCTTCGTGCGGCAGAAAAAACTAAAAATATTCCTGTGATTATGCTTACGGCAAAGGGCAGTGAGTATGATAAGGTAACGGGGCTTGACTCGGGCGCCGATGACTATGTAGTAAAGCCCTTTGGTATGACCGAGCTTATATCACGTATACGCGCGGTACTGCGTCGTTACCAAAAAAACGGTGAAAATATATCAGAATATCGCATATCCGACCTATATGTAAATGCCCAAAAGCACATTGTAACGGTAGCAGGCGAGGAAATAAATCTTTCGTTTAAAGAATATCAATTGTTACTGTCTTTGCTTGAGGCGGAAGGCAGCGTTGTGCCGCGAGACACATTGCTTTCTCACGTGTGGGGTGAATTTTATGAAGAATCCCGCACCCTTGATGTGCATATCCGCAAATTGCGTGTAAAATTAGGTGCGGCGGGCGAGCTTATACATACTGTAAAAAATGTAGGCTATAGAATAGGAGGTAACATAGTTGGATAAAAAGATTTTTAATTCAACACTTTTTACCTCTCTTTTTATATTGTTTATCAGTTTTGTGCTTACCTTTGTCGTGCTGTTTGATCATTCACAAAAGCAATTGCTTGGTGAGCTTCAAAGTGAGGCGGTATATATTGCATACGCGGTAGAAAGCAGTGGAATCGAGTATATAGATAATTTTAGCGGCGACAATAAGCGTATAACATTGGTGGGTGCCGACGGCGAGGTTTTGGTTGATACCGCGGTAGATATTAATGCGCTTGATAATCACGCTGAACGTAATGAAATAAAAGAGGCGTTGATAAACGGCAACGGTAGCAGTACGCGCTATTCCGACACAATAATGAAAAGAACGGTGTATTATGCTGTGCGCTTGTCAGACGGCAATGTGCTACGAGTATCCGCAACGCAGGATTCGGTTTTTGTGCTGTTGCTTAGCCTTATATATCCTCTTAGTATAATTATTATAGTTGCCTTCGTACTCTCGCTTATAATTTCACACAGGGTATCGCGTTCTATTATCAAGCCTATAAATGAATTAGATCTTGATAATCCTGCTGGCAACGAGGCATATGAGGAGTTAACACCTTTGCTCAAAAAAATATCTACTCAAAAACGCACTATTGAAAAGCAGGTGAGCGTAGCGCGTCAACGTCAGGAGGAATTCAGACTCATAACCGAAAATATGAGCGAGGGACTACTTGTGATTGACGGGAGTGCCAATGTGTTGTCGTATAACAAAGCGGCAGTACATCTGCTGCAAATTGATAATATTGTAATCGGCGGCAGCGTACTGCTCTTTAATCATACAAAAGGATTTTGCGAGCTTATAGAAAAGGTGCTTGCGGGTGATCGTACAGAAACCGAAATTTTGCACGACGAAAGTGTTTACAGTCTTATTGCAAACCCTGTTTTTGAGGGTAAAAAAACAATAGGCGCGGTTATTGTTATCATAGATATTACCGAAAACACGCGTCGCGAGCAGTTGCGGCGCGAATTTACATCGAATGTATCACACGAATTAAAAACACCGCTTACCTCAATTTCCGGCTTTGCTGAAATTATGAAGGCGGGCGATACGCCAAATGATACGGTAATTGACTTTTCGAGTTCTATTTATGACGAAGCCCAACGTCTTATAACGCTGGTTACCGATATTATTAAAATATCGGAACTTGATGAGAATTCACCGTTGTTTGAAAAGCAAAAAATAGATTTAAATGCTTTGTCACAAAATGTGATCAAGAGCTTAAAGCCGCTTGCCGACAGGCAAAACATATCGCTTAATCTGAAGGGGGACAAGGCATTTATTTGGGGCACGTTTAAAATTGTTGACGAAATGATTTATAATCTTTGTGATAATGCCATAAAATACAATAAACCAAACGGCACGGTTGATATAATAATAAGTACCGCTGAAGAGAATGTAAAGCTTACCGTACGCGATACGGGAATCGGCATTCCTGTTTCTGAGCAGCCACGTGTTTTTGAACGCTTTTACCGTGTGGATAAAAGCCACTCAAAGCAGCTTGGCGGCACGGGACTGGGACTTGCAATAGTAAAGCACGCTGCCGCGAATATGGGCGCAACGGTTGCGCTTGAAAGCGAAGAAAATAGAGGTACATCTGTAACTTTATGTTTTAAAAGTGAACAAAATGTTAAATAATAGTTGCAATATCTAATAGTGTTGTGATATAATTATGCTGGTAATTATGCGAAGTTGCGATTTAGCTTTGCATAACAATCATTATAAAAGCGCGATTTATCAATTTAACGAAAGGTCGATATGTATGAAAAAATTTTTATCCCTGTTTTTGTCAATGGTATTACTTTTGACGATTATTCCAATGGGCGCAGTAAGCGTTAGCGCGGCAACCGAGTTACCTGCTTTTTGCGTACAAAGTGAAAAGGCTTTGGCGGGAAGTGAAGTATCTGTTGATATTGTGATTAAAAACAATCCGGGTATTGCAAGTACTAAGCTAAAGGTTGCATATGATGCCGATGCATTGGAACTTGTAACTGCTAAAGCTCAAGGTGCATATGCAAGCAACGTGGGTTTTGGACCTACCAGCAGAAATCCTTTTACAGTAAACTGGGTTGATACAAGAAATGATAACTACACCGACAACGGTGTGTTTGCGACACTTACTTTTAAAGTAAAGGATGACGTTGAAGCAGGCAGTTATCCGATTACCATTAGCTATGCTCCTGACGATGTTTATAATATTAATTTTGATAATGTATATTTTGACATTGTTAATGGTAACGTTTATGTTGTAGAGTGCCTGCATACCGACGTTACGTTATACGATGCGGTTGAATCCACATGTATTGCGCAAGGTCACGACGCATATGTATACTGCAATGAGTGTGAAAACGTTATCGAGGGTTCTGATGAAAGGTATCCTCTCGCTGCGCATAAAATTGATTATTGTTCTGCAAATGAGGCAACACACACTGCTGAAGGTAACAAAGAGTATTGGCAGTGCAGTGTTTGTGGAACCTGCTTTGCGGATGCCAACGGTAACAGCGTTATAGATATTAAAGATGTGATTATCGAAAAAATTCCTCATGTGTATGATGATATATATGATGTGGAATGCGAATGCGGTTATGTAAGAAAACTTGTTAGCATATCGGTTGACAAGTTGCCCACAAAATCGGTATATCTTATAGGACAGTCGTTGTGTTCGGTGGGTATGGTTGTAACAGCAAATTATGACGATGGTACTACAGGCGCGGTTGAAGGTTACACATTAGGTGCGTTTGACGCTAAAACTGCCGGTGTAAAAAAGGTTGCGGTTGCTTATGGAGGTCTGGAAACAGAGTTTGAAGCTACTGTTCTTTCGAATGATGCGGCTGCATTTGTAGTAGAGGATAAAAAAGTAAAAACCGATGGCACATTTACCGTTGGCGTTTCTGTAGTGAACAACCCCGGAATTCTTTCGGCAAAATTGCTGGTAGGATATGATTCCGATGTGTTGGAACTTGTAGGTTATAACGGTGAGGGCAGCTATGCTGCAAATGTGTCATTTGGTCCTGAAACCAATAATCCGTTTATTGTAAACTGGGTAGATACAATTCACGGAAACAATACTGAAGACGGTGTTATTGTTACACTTACATTTAGGGTTAAGGATCCCGAAGCTCTTGGAAAAACAGTGATAAGCGTTTCGTATGATCCTGAAGATGTTTATGATGAGAATTACGATAATGTTGATTTTGAAACGGTTTACGGAGTAATAGAAATTACTAAGTATACAATTTGCGACGTAAACGACGATGGCAAAGTTAATAACAAAGACCTTGGTTTATTGATGCAGTACCTTAACGGCTGGGATGTTCAAGTTATTTTTGAGGCGGCTGATCTAAACGGCGACGGCAAGGTAAACAACAAGGACTATGGTTTACTTATGCAAAAATTAAACGGTTGGGATATCGTTTTATAATTTTTAACAACAAAAAACTCTCTGGCTATTAAAATGGTCAGAGAGTTTTTTGTTGTTAAATATCGATTATAAAAACGTTTGAAAAAGTATTATTCCGCACACACAGGGCAGACCTAATATTCCGCTGCCGCCTACGGTCCACCAATTAAGCGGTATGTGTACACCCGTAAATTTTTGGGTAAGATTTATCACGGCAATAGCGGCAAAACCCAAAAGCGCATTTAAAAATATCGATTTTATCATTTTACGGCTTTTTATATGTAAAATAAGCAACACAAACGCGCACACCGACAACCATATTATTGCTGTAACGATAAGAGTTTTCAAAAAACCACCCCACATAAATATATATGAGATACCAAGTGAAAAAATTCTTTGTTAAAATTTTGTTTATTATAGACATATCAAATAATATGTGTTAAAATACTAATAAAATGGGAAAGAATGGTTTTGGTTTTGTGAAAATTGATAAAACTGTAATAAAAGAAACTAAATATATTGCAATGTTTGTAGC
>CAZVWG010000091.1:0-4909 GCA_964630675.1 uncultured Ruminococcus sp. | reverse complement strand
GCGACAGCGCTTGCTAAAACAAATAGCAGGCGCTGTTGTTAATTGAAAATTGAAAATGAAAAATTAATGGGTTTTTGCACTGCGAAAACGGATATAAAACAGGGCGATATGGGTAGCGTCACCTGCAAAATAGAATTTTTTATCATACGGCGGGGATTATGCCCGTCGTTTTTGCATACCGTTTGTTTATTACTCTATCGAACTAAAGCGATAATAACCAAAAGTTATACACTTTTTTGTGCATATATACAAAAATGATAAAAAAGGCAAAAAACACTTTACAACTTTAGCTTGGTAAAGTATAATAGCAACATCAAATTTAAACCCGAAAGGGAAAAGGAGAAATTTATTATGAAAAAGATTATCGCATTACTTATGGTAGTGGCTATGCTGTTTTGTTTTGCAGGCTGCGGCGAAGAAAAGACTGTGGTTGTTGGCTATACAATTTATGAGCCGATGAACTATTTTGATGATGACAACAATCTTATCGGTTATGACACCGATCTTGCAAAAGCTGTTTTTGAAAATCTGGGCTATAAGGTTGTATTCCAGGAAATCGACTGGAACAATAAGTATACAGATGTAAATTCAGGCGCTATTGACTGCATCTGGAACGGTTTTACTGCTAATACCTCTGATGATGATGGTGTTGCCCGCGCAGAAAAGGTTGATTTTTCATACAACTATATGGAAAACCGTCAGGTTGTAGTTGCTAAAAAGGATTCAGGTATTGCATCTGCTGCTGATTTAAACGGTAAATACGGCGCTGCTGAAAGCGGTTCTGCGGGCGAGACCTACGGCAAAGAGTTTGAAGGTGTTACAATTAAAGGCTTTACAAAGCAGACAGACTGTTTGCTTGAAATTGTATCAGGCACTGTTGATTTTGCAGTAGTTGATGCTCAGCTTGCTAACAGCTATGCAGGTCAGGGCGATTATGCAGACCTTGTGGTTATTGAAGAACTTACAAGTGACGTTGAATACTATGCAATCGGCTTTAAGAAGGGTAGCGAGCTTAAAGATCTTGTAAACGAGCAGCTTGAAAAGCTTGCTGAAGACGGAACTATGGATGCACTTGGTGAAAAATATCCTAAGGTTGCAAATTCAATCATAAAAGATTATTCTGACCAGAAGTAATTTAAATTTGTTTGGAGAATAGATAAATGTCCTTTTTAGAAGTTACAGCTTTTTTGTGGGACGGTTTTATGGTATCTCTGCTAATCTTTGCGGTGACGCTGCTTTGCGGCGCGCCGCTTGGTTTGCCTATAGCCTTTTGTTCTATGAGCAAGTGGAAACCTATTAAAGCCGTTTCAAAGGTGATAGTCTGGGTTGTTCGTGGCGTGCCGCTAATGCTTCAGATTTTTATTATTTACTACGTGCCCGGTCTGCTTTTTGATTATCCTATGTTCAGCAAGATAGACCGATGGGTTTTTGCAAATTGGGGTATATCTGACGCGGGTAGAATAGTAGCGGTGCTTATTGCGTTTACGCTTAATTATGCGTGCTATTTTTCGGAAATATATCGAGGAGGTATTGAAAGCATATCGCACGGTCAATATGAGGCGGGTTATGTGCTGGGACTTACCAAATCACAGGTGTTCAGAAAAATAGTACTTAAACAGGTTGTAAAGCGTATTGTTCCGCCGATGTCTAATGAGATTATTACGCTTATAAAGGATACCGCGCTTGCTAACTGTATTATGGTATGTGAGATTATCAAGCAGGCAAAAGAGCTTGCCGCTACAAAGGCTATGGTATGGCCGCTGTTCTTTACGGGTGTATTCTATCTTGTTTTTGTAGGTTTGCTTACAATTATACTTGGAAAAGTCGAAAAGAAGCTTGATTATTTCAAGTCTTAAGAGGTGGAATATGGCGATATTAGAGGTAAAAGATATTACGAAAAATTTTGGCAGGACCGAAGTTTTAAAGGGTATAAGCTTTTCTCTGCAAGAAGGAGAGGTTATATCTATAATCGGTTCTTCAGGCAGTGGTAAAACGACGCTGCTTCGCTGTCTTAATTTTCTTGAAACACCCGACAAGGGAACGATCAGTGTAAAGGATAAGCTTCTTTTTGACGGTGAAAACAAGGCTGCTTTAAAGGACGAACAAATACGTGAAAACCGATTGCATTTCGGTCTTGTGTTTCAGTCGTTTAATCTGTTTCCGCAGTATAACGTGTTGGATAATGTAATGCTGGCACCAATGTTGCTGAAAAAGGGAAATAATGATGAAATAGAAACAAACGCGCGTAAACTTATAGAGCAGGTTGGACTAACAGAGAAAATGGAGAGCTATCCTTGTCAGCTTTCGGGCGGTCAGCAGCAGCGTGTGGCAATAGCGCGGGCGCTTGCTATGAACCCCGATATACTCTGCTTTGATGAGCCTACGAGTGCGCTTGACCCCGAACTTACGGGAGAGGTGTTGCGTGTTATTAAAGGGCTTAAAGAATCAGGTAGCACAATGATTGTTGTAACACATGAAATGGAATTTGCTAAAAATGTGTCGGATAAAATTATATTTATGGCTGATGGTGTTATCGAGGAAATAGGAACACCCGAGCAGATTTTTGAAAATCCGCAGTCAGAAAAAACCAGACATTTTTTGCAAAATTCATTGGAAAAGATTTAAAGGCGGTAGAGTATGTTTTTGGATAATAATGATATTAAGGATTTGTATTCACTTATTTTATCGCTTGAAACACAAGAGGATTGCGCTCAATTGTTTGAAGATCTGTGCACGGCAAAAGAGTTGGAGCAAATGGCTCAGCGTATAAAAGCGGCACGGCTTTTAATAGGGGGTAACACTTATAATCAGGTAATGGAGCAGTGCGAGATATCCTCGGCAACGCTTAGCCGTGTATCGCGTTGTGTGCAATACGGAAATGGTTATAAAAAGTTTATCAAGTGATTTTTTACGGTGGTTCTTTTAAAATCAACCACCGTATTTTTTCGGGGTAAAATATTGTCAAAATTGATAAAAATGCTTGACAATGTTTGATAAATAATGTATATTTATTATAATAATAGCGATTACTATGGAGTTTTAATGCAAGAAAATTTGACAGACAATCAATTGATAGAGCTTATCAATAGTGGTGAATACAAGTATTTACAGTTTTTGATAAATCGTTATATGCCTTACATAATAAGCGTTGCTTCGCGCTATAATGCAGGTGGGCTTGATACCGAGGACTTTATTCAAGAGGGAATATTGGCGATTTTTTCAGCCGTTAAAGTATTTGATGGTGAAAAAGCGTCCTTTAAGACATTTGTTACGCTATGCATTGATAGAGCGATGTCGACAGCATTGTCAAGGGCTACGGGCGCAGCAAAGCATATTCCTGACAGTTTGATTTCACCTATTGACGATGTTGAGCTTGCCGATACAAACAGTCCTGAAAGCATAATAATTGAAAAAGAGAATTATGATGCGTTGGCAAACAGTATTAAAAAAGAATTGTCTGATTTTGAGTATCGGGTTTTATGTGAGTTTTTAAGCGGTAAAAGCTATGCCGATATTGCCGATGCGCTTGGTGTTACTGCCAAATCAGTTGATAATGCGTTGCGGCGAATACGCGCGAAAGTAAAACAGTAATCCGACGGGAAACCGTTTATATATGCCCTATGTAGTTTAACAAGCAGAGCGTTGTGTTTCACAAAGATGGCGGTGCGATTCCGTCCGGGGCTAAATAACCAAATCAAGAGAGGTAAAAAAGATGTTTGAAGACAAGACCCTAACTTGTAAAGAATGCGGCGAAGAGTTCGTATTCACTGCAAGAGAGCAGGAATTTTATGCAGAGAAAGGCTTTGAAAATGAGCCTCAGAGATGCAAACCCTGCCGCGACAAGCGCAAAAATGCAGGAAGGGCACCCCGTGAAATGCACGATGCTGTATGCGCAGCATGTGGCGGCGTGGCACGCGTACCGTTTGTTCCGCGTGACGATCGTCCCGTTTATTGCAGCGAATGCTTTGCAAAAATGAAGGAAGAGGAAGCAGCTGCTGACGCTGAATAATCTGAAAAGTATTAAGCCGCACTTAATGAAGTGTGGCTTTTTATTTATCTTTAGTGTATAATATTTATGTCTAATAATTCACATTTTCTTAATACAAATTTGGCAAAGTTGTTTTATTATATAATTGATATATGATTTTTCGCTTTTGGCTTGGAGGAAAAATGCAATGGAAAATAAAAAAATTCTTATTGTAGATGATGATGAAAATATATGTGAGCTTTTACGTCTTTATCTTGAAAAAGATGGATTTAGCACTATTGTTGCAAATGACGGAGGACAGGCATTGCAGTGTGTGCAGATAAATAATCCAGACCTTATTTTGCTGGATATAATGATGCCTGTACTTGATGGTTGGCAGGTGTGTAGAGAAATCAGAAAAATCTCTAATGTGCCAATTATCATGTTGACTGCAAAGGGTGAGACTTTTGATAAGGTTTTGGGACTGGAGCTTGGTGCTGATGACTATGTTACAAAGCCGTTTGACTCTAAAGAGGTGGTAGCGCGTATCAAGGCGGTGCTTCGTCGGATTGGTGAAGGTGAAAAAACTGATGCTACCCATGAAGTGCGTTATGATAAGCTGCGAATAAATATTACAAACTATGAACTTGAGGTGGACGGCGAGCAGATTGATACACCTCCTAAGGAATTAGAACTTGTCTATCATCTGGCAAGCAATCCTAATCGCGTTTATACCCGCGATCAGCTGCTGGATGAGGTTTGGGGTTTTGATTATTACGGAGATTCCCGTACCGTTGATGTTCATGTTAAAAGACTTCGTGAAAAGCTTGAAGGTATATCTGATAAATGGTCGTTAAAAACCGTTTGGGGTGTGGGATATAAATTTGAGGTAAAATAAATTATGCGGCAAAAACTATTTAAAAAACAGTTTGGCGCTATTGC
>CAZVWG010000090.1:0-4915 GCA_964630675.1 uncultured Ruminococcus sp. | reverse complement strand
ACCAAAGCCATTATTACACATAATCAAGACCTCCTTTTTTGTCTTTCATCACATATTATGTTGAATTCAAAAAGGTTGTTACAAAAAATTTGAAAAAGAATCATTGACTTTTACTGACTTTCGCGCTATAATAAAGTCAATGAAGGTCAAATCCATACGCAAAAGGGGAAAAGGAATATGAAAATAAGTGATCTAATTACGAGCGAAATACTGCGAATGCTTAACGAATCGGAGGAAAACACCGCAGAGATACAGCGTAATGATTTTGCCAATCTTATAGGTTGCGCTCCAAGTCAGATCAATTATGTACTGTCTTCGCGTTTTACACCTGAACATGGCTATATTATCGAAAGCCGCCGCGGTGGTGGCGGTTACATTAAAATTAGCCGAGTCGTTATGCGTAAGTCTACAGCCTTTATGCATATAATTAATTCGATAGGCGATAGTATTGACACAATGAGCGCGCGTATTGTTATTGAAAATTGTTTGCAGTCTGAACTTATTTCGAAAGAAACAGCCCGTATTATGTATGCGGCGCTATCCAATAACGTTATGCGAAGTGTGCCTGTTATTTTGCAAGACAATCTTCGCGCAGCACTACTTAAAGAAATGTTGCTTGTCCAGATATGAAAGGGATGATTTTATGCTTTGTGAAAAATGCGGAAAAGTAGGTGCCACGACGCATATACGCTCGGTTATAAACGGCGTAGTTCACGAAAAACACCTTTGTAGCAATTGTGCTGTAAGTGAAGGCTATAATGATGCAAAGGGGAATAATCTTTCACAAATACTTTCTTCGATGTTTGATGATACTTTAAGTTCATCTTCTAAAATGCAACTTAAACGCTGTAATTGTTGCGGATCAACATTTGCTGATATTTCCGAAAGCGGAAAATGTGGTTGTCCCGAGTGTTATACTGTATTTTATGAACAACTTTTGCCATATCTTAAAAGGGTACACGGCAGTACTAAGCATATGGGTAAAACACCAAACTGCCCGTCTGTTGCTGAAAGGAAAGATAAAAAAGAAACCGTTGCAGAACTTCGCACCCTGCTTAACCGACTTGTCAGTGAAGAAAAATACGAGGAAGCCGCGGTTTTGCGTGATAAAATCAAGAAGTTAGAGGGGGATGCGCTATGAGTTATTGGTACAGTGTATCAGCACCGCAGGATGACATTGCGGTAAGTACGAGAATTCGTCTTGCACGCAATATAAAAGGCATACCATTCCCTTCAAAAATGACAGCTAAGCAGTTTGAAGAAATAAATCAAGTTGTTCGTAAAGCTATAATCGAAAGTAATAAGCCAATTGCAAAATCGCTAAAATATATTGCAATGGAGAATATACCCGTGGTTGAGCGCTTTGCTATGGTCGAGCGTCATATTATAAGTCATCGTTTTGCTTCAAATTGTCAAAATCGGGCAATAATATTATCTGACGATGAAAGCATTTGCATAATGCTTGGTGAAGAGGACCATATTCGCGTGCAGGTATTACTTGCAGGTTTGCAGTTTGAAAGGGCATACGAAATTGCTGACAGTATAGATTCTTTGCTATGTGACAGTCTTGACCTTGCTTTTGATGGGCGTATTGGATTTTTGACCGAATGCCCTACGAATTTAGGTACGGGGCTACGTTCGTCGGTTATGCTGCATTTGCCGCTTATTGAAAGCCGCGGCGAAATGTCTGCTCTTGCCGATTCGATAAGTAAAATCGGTCTTACGGTACGTGGTATGTATGGTGAGGGCACAAAGGCTATTGCCTCTTTATATCAGATTTCAAATCAGGTAACGCTTGGTATAAGCGAAAAGAATGCTATTGATAACCTTAAAATTATAGCAACACAGTTAATTCAAAAAGAACATGCTTATCGAAAACAACTTAATCGCATAAAATTAGAGGATAGATGTATGCGTTCGTTTGGTATTCTTAAAAACGCGAGAATACTTACAAGCAGTGAAATGATGGCACGACTCAGCGATATAAAACTCGGCGCGACTCAAGGTGTTGTTGAATGCCACGCATCGCCGATAAAACTTATAATAGAAGGTCAGCCTAATATGCTTATGCGTAAATTCGGTGAGCTTTCAGCAGATGAGCGCGATATTGAACGCGCTAATATGATACGAGAAAAGCTTAAATAGGAGGTTTTAATAATTGAAGTATAACTTTAACGGTTTCACCGAAAAAGCCAACGAGAGTCTGAATCAGGCGATAAATTCGGCAAGTCAGATGGGTCACACTTATGTAGGTAGCGAGCATCTGCTTTTGGGAGTGCTGCGTATAGGTAGCGGTGTTGCTGCGGCCACACTTGCAAAGTATGGTATTACTGCCGATAAAATTGAAGAACTCATCCGTACAAATATTGGCACAGGTACACCTACGAAATTATCACCTGATTACTTTACGCCACGCGCAAAGCGTGTGCTTGAAGTTGCAATGCAAGCAGCAGGGAATATGGGTAAAAAGTATGTTGGTACCGAGCATATATTAATGGGAATTTTAAGCGAACAGGATAACTTTGCAATAAGATTTTTAAAAGAACTCGGATGCGATGTGGCATCGCTTACCGCAAACACATTTGAGGTTTCGGGTGTACAATTTCAAGATATAAATATGAAATCGCAAGGAACTACCCCAAAGGCTAATAATTCGAAAATCGAAACTCTGCAAAAATACGGTAGGGATTTAACTGCGGAGGCTGAAAAAGGCAAGATAGACCCTGTTATTGGTAGGGAAACTGAGGTTGAGCGAATTGTTCAGATTCTTTGCCGTCGCACCAAAAACAATCCTTGCCTTATTGGTGAGCCCGGTGTCGGCAAAACCGCTATAATAGAGGGCTTGGCGCAACGGATAGTAGATGGCGATGTTCCCGAAATTCTGCTTGATAAAAGAGTATTTACACTTGACCTTACAGGTATGGTTGCAGGCACTAAATATCGCGGCGATTTTGAAGAACGTATAAAGGCTGTAGTGGATGAGGTAACCAAATCTGACGATATTATACTGTTTATTGATGAAATTCACACTATAATCGGCGCCGGTTCTGCCGAAGGTTCGACCGATGCGGCTAATATTTTAAAACCGTCGCTTGCCCGCGGAGATTTTCAGCTTATAGGCGCTACCACGATCAGTGAATACCGTAAGAATATTGAAAAGGATTCAGCGCTTGAACGTCGTTTCCAAACAGTAACGGTAGCCGAGCCGAGCGAGGATGATGCAATACTTATTCTTAAAGGTCTAAAGGATAAATATGAGGCACATCATAAGGTTGTAATAACTGATGATGCTATCACGGCAGCAGTGAAACTATCTTCACGATATATCAACGACCGCTTTTTGCCCGATAAAGCAATTGACCTTATCGATGAGGCGGCATCACGCGTGAGATTAAGTTCTACAACACCGTCTGACGAGATAAAAAATGCTGAGCAAAATCTTGCGGCTGTAAAGGCTGAAAAGGATGATGCTATCAACTCGCAGGAGTTTGAGCGCGCGGCGTCTTTGCGAGATCGGGAAAAACAGCTTGAAGCAGAAATCAAAAATATCAAAGAACAGCAAAGCGTTAAAAATGCTCACGCTTCGGGCAAGGTAACCGAGCAAAGCATCGCCGAGATAGTATCCATTTGGACGGGTGTGCCTGTAGCACAGCTTACCGAAGAGGAATCGGCAAGGCTGCTTAGGCTGGAAGATGTTTTGCACAATCGTCTTGTAGGTCAGTCTGAGGCTGTAACTGCGGTAGCAAAGGCAATTCGCCGCGGCAGAGTAGGCCTTAAGGACCCCAAGCGCCCAATTGGCTCATTTATATTTTTAGGTCCTACGGGTGTCGGTAAGACCGAGCTTTGCAAGGCGCTTGCCGAGGCAATGTTCGGCAGCGAAAATATGATGATACGTCTTGATATGTCAGAGTATATGGAAAAGCACACAGTATCCCGTCTTGTAGGCTCGCCACCGGGATATGTAGGTTTTGAAGAGGGTGGTCAGCTCACCGAAAAGGTGCGCAGAAATCCTTATTCGGTTATTCTTTTTGACGAGATCGAAAAGGCGCACCCCGACGTGTTTAATATTTTGCTTCAGATACTTGAGGACGGTATCCTTACCGACTCACAGGGTAGAAAGGTGGACTTTAAAAACGCGGTTATAATTATGACATCTAATATTGGCGCGCGACTTATAACCGATAAAAAGGTGTCGTTTGGATTTGGCTCAAGTGACAGTGATGACCGCAATGAAAAGGACATTAAATCGCGTGTATTAGAGGAACTGAAAGGCGCTTTCAGACCTGAGTTTTTAAACCGTGTTGATGACATTATTGTTTTCAGCAAGCTGACGCAAGACGAAATTAAGCAAATTGCAGGTAAAATGCTCGATAACCTTAAAAAACGCCTTGCAAACCTCAATATCACAATCGATTTTACCGATGAGGTATTGACAGCGCTTGCCGATAAAGGTTTTGATGCCGTTTATGGTGCAAGACCATTGCGCCGTGAAATTCAAAACCGCGTTGAAGATGCGCTCAGTGAAAAAATCCTTGACGGCAGTATCAAAAATGGTGATAAAGTTGTTTGTGATTATAAGGATAATGAATTCATATTTACGGCATAATTTATATACAGTATCTGCTAAAAAAGTAGATACTGTTTTTGTTGCAAAATATTTCAAAAGGTTATATAATAAAGAAAATATATACGCTGTTAAGAGGTAATGGTATGAAAAAGTTATTAGCTATATCATTGACAATATTATTAATTATATCAGCTGTGCCGCTCGGGGCGTTTAGCTTTACTGCCGGTGCGGCTACAAGCGGTTATTATACCTATACGGTATCGAATGGTGCCGCTACCATAACCGCCTGCAAAACTTCAATCAGTGGTTCTGTAACCATACCGTCAACTTTAGGCGGATATCCCGTTA
>CAZVWG010000089.1:0-4924 GCA_964630675.1 uncultured Ruminococcus sp. | reverse complement strand
GACCAATTACCGAACTAAACCAAATGGTTTAGTTCGGTAATTTTTTTGTTTATAGGACTTGAACCTACAGACTCTTTACCCGTGAGTGTTTTAGCTAAGTGATATTATCGTTTGGTTTTTATTAACAATTTATTTAAAATTTTGTTTATCCTTTGTCAAGTTGCAAATATATTATATATTTGTTAGAATAATAGACAAAGGGGGCGCGTTATGGCTGTTCAAACCATTTTTAAACGATATGAATTTAAATATTTGGTAAACGCCGAACAAAAAGAAAAAATCATTCAAGCCATCAGCCAATATATGCAACTTGATAAATACGGTCGCGCTACTATTCGTAATATATATTTTGACACAGATAATTATCTGCTGATTCGACGTTCGATTGAGAAACCGGTATATAAAGAAAAATTACGTATCCGAAGTTACTGCAAAACCGACACCGACAGCAAGGTCTTTGTCGAACTTAAGAAGAAGTATAAATCCGTTGTATATAAACGGCGCATAGTTTTGCCGCAAAACGAAGCTATGGCTTGGGTCTGCGGCAAGGGGGACTGCCATAAGCCTTCGCAGATAACAAATGAAATTGATTATTTTATTAATTTTTATAAAACCCTGCGTCCTGCGGTTTTTCTTTCTTATGAGCGTGAAGCCTTCGCCGCACGTGACGGCTCGGATTTTCGTATCACGTTTGACGCAAACATCCTTTGCCGCCAAGACAACCTCACACTATGCGGTGATGTCTACGGTGCGTCAATATTACCCGACAATATGAGTATTATGGAAATAAAATGTTCGGGTGGCATACCGCTTTGGATGACTGAATTACTTACGCGAGAGCATATATATAAAACGTCTTTTTCAAAATATGGTACCGCATATAAAAACTTTATTTTTGAAAACACATCACTTTATACGGAGGTAATCTGAAATGTTTAGTAATATTTTTAAAGGAATTTTTGATTCTGAGCTTACCACCACAGTAAGCGTAGGCGACTTTTTACTATGCCTTGGCTTTGCTTTAGGCTTAGGTCTTATTACGGCGGCAGCTTATATGTATCGCACACGTTATACAAAAAGCTTTGTCACAACACTTGCGCTGCTACCCGCTGTAGTGTGCATTGTAATTATGCTGGTCAACGGTAACATAGGTGCGGGCGTAGCTGTCGCTGGTGCGTTTAGCCTTGTGAGATTTCGCTCGGTGCCCGGTACCGCAAAAGAGATATGTATGCTGTTTTTAGCAATGGGTACAGGTCTGATTACCGGTATGGGATATTTAGGCTTTGCAGTGCTTTTTACAACTGTAATGTGCGTTATGTTTATGCTTTACAATCGTATTGATTTAGGTACCAAAAAGAATTCTGCAAGTTATAAGACTCTTGCAATAACCATACCCGAAGATTTAAATTATACCATTGTTTTTGATGATATTTTCAGTGAATATACAAGCTCACACGAATTACTTCGAGTAAAAACGACTAATATGGGCAGTTTGTTTAAAGTAACATATAACATCGTATTAAACGATATCGATAAAGAAAAAGAAATGATTGATGCACTACGATGTCGTAACGGAAATCTTGAAATCTGCGTTTCCGCTCAGGAAACTGTATCATGTGAGTTGTAACGATTATGAAAAATAAATTTTATTTTATATTATGTTTGTTGCTTTCAATGTCTTTGTTGCTGACCGCATGTTCGCAGAGCGGTAACAAAAGCGATTTGTCAAGCAATGATAGCGAATATACAGTAACCACCGATGATAACGGCAATACCGTTGTTGTTGATAACGACGGAAATATCATCGCTACAACCGAAAATGGAGATGTTATCGAAGTAGCAGGCGACGGTAGCATAACCGTAACCGATAGCGACGGGAAGACAACAACATTAACGTCATCGGTATCCACAACCGTAAGCCGTGCCGATACTTCGGGTATGGATTTCAGTTTTGAAGATGTCGATACCACCGCCTCTGTTACAAGCGGTGCCGTAACCGATATATCAAGCGATACCGCCACTAATGTACCAAGCGCTACCGACAGCAGCAACACTAATACCTCCTCAAACAACATATATAACATTACTTCGGGCGGCGTGTATACCTTTACAGGTGACAAAACCGATGTTATGCTGCTTGTTGATGCTGATAATGCCGATGTTACAATTATTTTAAGCGGTGTTACAATAAAAAACAATAACGGTCCTGCTATTTATGTACGCTCTGCCGACAAGGTAACGATAACACTTGCAGACGGTACAGTAAACAAACTGTCAGACGGCGCGTCATATTCTATTACCGACAGTGACTCCACACTTGACGGCGCAATCTTCAGCAAAGCCGATCTTGTAATAAACGGCTCAGGCACCCTTAGTATTGAGGGTAACTACAAGCACGGTGTGGTTTCTAAAGACGATCTTATTATCTCTTCAGGCACGATAAATGTTACCTCGCAAAATGTGGGACTTTGCGGTAAAGACTGCGTAAAAATAAACAGTGGTAATATTACCATTAATGCAGGTAGTGACGGCATACGGTCTGATAATACCGAAGATACCTCAAAAGGATATGTATACCTCTACGGTGGCGCAGTCAATATAACTGCCGCAAATGACGGTATTCAGGCAGAAACTGTTATAAATATTGAAAATGTAAATCTTAATATCACTGCAGGCGGTGGTAGCAGCACATCACTCTCATCATCAAGCGAATCTTACAAAGGCTTAAAAGCAAGCTCCGATATTTATATCACAGGTGGTACATTTAATATAAATTCAAAAGATGACTGCATACACTCAAACGGAACTATTACCATTTCGGGCGGTACCTATACCCTTTCATCAGGCGATGACGGTGTTCACGCAGACACCGACCTTGCTATCTCGGGTTCTGCGACAAAGCTCACCATCAACAAGAGTTATGAGGGAATCGAGGCTACCAATGTCGTGATATCAAGCGGAAGCATCTCGATTGTTGCAAGCGATGACGGCATCAATGCCGCAGGCGGAAATAACACTACTTCGTCTTCGGGTGGCTTTGGCAGACCCGGTCAAAACAATTTTACCTCTTCAAACGGAAGCATCAAAATTTCAGGTGGTGACATATATATTAAGATGTCAGGTGATGGAATAGATGCCAACGGAACCTTGGCAATTACAGGAGGCAGCATTACCGTTTCGGGCGCAAATCAAGGCGATACCGCTATTTTGGACTTTGATTCTACCGGAACTATCAGCGGAGGTACTTTCATTGGTACCGGTGCTTCAGGTATGGCGCAGAACTTCAGTTCGTCCTCCACACAGGGAGTAATTATGGTTAAGACAAGCGGGTCAGCAGGTACGCTCATCAAACTGACCGATTCTTCAGGTAATATTTTGATTTCACACACCGCAGATCAGTCATTTTCTTGTATCATTATCAGTTGCTCAGGCCTTTCAAAAGGTAATACCTATACCCTGACCGTTGGATCTTCAAGCACTTCCATTACCATGAACAGCACGGTTTACAGTTCGGGTAGTTCCGGCGGTATGGGCGGCGGAATGAGTGGCGGCGGTCACGGCGGTTGGCGATAAAATAAAATATTTGTAACGCAAAAAAGCACCTGCCATACTTTAGCAGGTGCTTGTATCATTATTTATACTTTTAATATACTTCATTAATTCATCAAAACTGCCATTTGGGTATTTTGATATATCTTCCTCTGATTTATTGATAAGACAGTCGGTAAGCAAAAACACTTTCATCCCTATTTTTTCCGCAACCATATCGTCGCCCACATCATTACCTACCATAAGGCACTCAGTAGGATCTGCCCCTATTCTTTTAGCAACCTCTATGTAATACTCGGGGTTTGGTTTGCAACTATTAATATTTTCATAAGTAGTGTAAAACTCAAAATCCGTGGGGTGAAGCCCTGCCCAACCAATGCGCCAACGTGTCGCGCGCTCGGGAAAAATAGGGTTAGTAGCAAGTGCTACCCTATAACCCATTTCTTTTAATTTGTGTACCGCTTGTGCGGCTTTAGGATTAAACCCGCAGACCTCTTTTACCTTATCAAACTCGGTTTCGTAAAACTCGTCAAAAATCGGCTTATCTTCCAAAATTTTATCACCGTATACCGTAACGGCATAATCCCAAAAGACATCACCGTTACACTTTTCACCGCTATTTTTAATCATAGCGTAGGTGCCCTTCCAGATGGTATCTATAAATTGCTTTGGTTCGTAGCCGTGCGGTGCCAGTTTGGTTGATATTCTTTTAAAATAATCCCCAACAAACACATCTTGATCCATTGGCACCAATGTGCCGTCAAGGTCAAACAAAATTGCTTTTATTTTCATAAATAAACCTACCTTTTAATTTGTATAAACATTTTAACATATTTCAGGCAAATAATAAATATAATAATTATTATCTATACACAATTTTAACATTTCTTAAATATTCGTTGACACTTTGTTAACATTTTGACCTTACAATAAAGAATACAAAATAATATCTACCGTGGGGGAGTAGCAAGCGCATTGCGCAACAAAGTCAACATCTTGGCTTTTTAGTCTGGCTTTGTTTTAATTTGCAAGACTCATATGTGGGTAAAACCATATATGGCGTCTGCGTATAAAAGTTTCAACACCAAGTATGGTTTTACCTTACTTGGTGTTTTTTTGTAATTTACAACACAAAATAATATCATCAGGAGGAGTAAAAAAATGTCAATGCATCATTTGTCAAAAAACCATGTTTTAGAAAAACTTTCTACCGACATCAAAAACGGATTGTGTGAATCCGACGCAAAAGAAAGACTTGCAAAACACGGCAAAAACCGTCTGCGTGAAAAGAAAAAGAAAAGTACCTTAATGCGATTCTTCGATCAATTCAAAGATACTATGATATTAATTTTAATAGCGGCTGCTATTGTATCTT
>CAZVWG010000088.1:0-4968 GCA_964630675.1 uncultured Ruminococcus sp. | reverse complement strand
TATATTAAATATAAAGTGTAACCTTTTATGCCAAAATGGTGCTTATTAATATAGAGTGGGGATGAACGCGATGGATGACAACATAATAGTTGAATTGTATTTAAACCGCAATGAAGATGCCATAAATCAAACACGCAACAAGTATGGTAGCCGTTTGCGCTCTTTGTCATTTAATATTGTAAAAGACATACATACCAGCGAAGAATGCGAAAACGACGCCTATATGCAAGCGTGGAATTTGATTCCACCGCACGAACCGAGAGACTATCTTTATGCTTTTTTGGCACGAATTATAAGGCATATTTCCCTTAACAAATGTCGCGATAACAACCGACTTAAGCGCAGTGCGTTTATTTGTGAGTTAAGCGCCGAGTTAGAACAATGCATACCCGACAACAATGAGATTGACCGCTTAATAGACGACATAGCTTTTGGCGAAGTTATCAATAATTTTCTTGCTGAAATTGGCGAAGAAAAACGAAATATATTTTTGCGAAGATACTGGTATTTTGACTCTATTGCCGACATTTCAAAACGCTTTGGTATTTCTAAAGCCAAAGTAAAGACAATGCTTTTTAGAATTAGAAACCAGCTTAGCGAGCATCTTGAAAAGGAGGGTTACACTGTATGAAAGGCAATGATTTTTTAGAAAAGTTAGAGTTTATAAATCCCGAATTTATTGAAACTGCTGACATAAAACCAAAAGTTAAAAACTATGGTTTTATAAAGTGGATAGCGCTTGCCGCAAGCATTTGCTTGGTTTTAACTGCAGGTATATTTGCCGCAAAGCATTTTAATTTATTCCAAGACAATTCTGACACTGGACATATAGTAGTAGTTCAAAACTCAGCGGCAGGTTTTTATATGAACGAAAACAAAAAAGTCTTATACTTTCCAATCTCTTTTGATGGTCGTGTACGTTACGGTCTTGTGCCCGAAGATGCTGAAGGTTTGACCGAAGAAAACACATATAAAATAACCGATGCTGATGTTGGCGAATTCATGGGCACTATAACAAGCTGTGGTGATGAAGAACTTGTTGGTCGCAGTGTTTACCATTTTACAAAATTTTCTGATTACGATTCAATTTGTATAGTAGATACCAATAACGGATATAAATTTTACACAGGAACTTATTTCGTGACCGATAGAAGCAACGTACGTTCTGACATATGCCTTGCAGAATTTGATTTACCAAATTCATTAGAAAAGATTGAAATAATTAACGAGGACGGGAAAGTTCTATTTGAAATAAATGATGAAACGGATATATCAACACTGTTTAATATTATTTTAAATAAATATGATATTGGCAGTAATGAAATGAACCGCAGACGTGCTGATGCATGGTATAAAGAATATGGAAATAACGATTTATATTACGATGAGTCAACAGGAAAAATAGTATATCAACACGAAAACGAAATTATAAAAGAAGGCTACACTTCTGTTATTGACGGCGTAGAAATCGTTTTTGAACCTCAATTTGGCGATACCGCCACCCGAGATAAAGCTATAGAGCTTTGGAATAGAGATTGCGTTAATATATCATTAATCAGTAATAACGGTTTTGGTGTAACTATTGAATATTCACCTATCACAAGCACTTTCAGTATATCTGGTAACGACTACAGCTTAACCGAGGCTGAAATCCAAGAACTAAATGCACTTTTACAAATTACAGAATAGATAATTATTTTAAAAGGCTAACCGAATTTCCGGTTAGCCTTTTTTCCACTCGAGGACACAGGGGACGGTTCTGGGGGAGGACACAGGGGACGGTTCTGGGAGGACACAGGGGACGGTTCTGGGGGAGGACACAGGGGACGGTTCTGGGAGGACACAGGGGACGGTTCTGTGTGTTAATAATTTTTTTTCGTAAGGGAGGGGTTACTCCAACATTTATTATATGGCCTGATTTTTTCACATAAAAAAAGGCTATCTTTTCAGATAGCCTTGCCCTTTTTCTTATTTTGTCTTATCCTTTTTACTTTTAATTATCACTACTACAAACGCGCCACATAACACAAGCACCGCAGCAACAACAACCCAAACAATCCAACTGTTTTGAGCATCATCCTCATCGGTTGTTTTATCACCCTGTGTTATGCTGTTATCAGAAGTCAATGGCTTTGATGCATCGTCGTTTTTATTTGCCTGATCGTAAATTTGCTCAAGTATTGCGCTATTGGTTGTATCCATCATGGTGTCGCTCGAAGCATCAGAGCTATCAACATCAGATGTATTCGTCTCAGCATTGGCATTAGAATTTGTAATATCTACATAGCCGTTTTCAACATCAAAAGTAACATTATTAAAATCAACATCAAAAACATCCTCAGGATCATATGTAAGCGAAATTTCACTTTTGCCGTTTGGCGCAGTATCTAATATTTTAAATGTAAGAGTTGCAACCACACCGTTTGTCTTGTTATTTGGATTTAAAGCATCAATCCAATTCATAACAAACGGATTGCTGTCTTCCGAACTAAATACAATACTTTTAAACTTGCCGTCTTCGACCTCGGTAAGTTTCATTGCGGCACTGTCGTATTTCACCAAAAGTTTCATACTTATAATACCTGTGTTATTTTTTGTTGATACAGTTATCTTTACCGTGTCACCGACATCGCCCTCAGCAGTACCGATAACAAAGGTAGGTGTTTTTGCAGCGGCAACGCTAACAGCAGGCATAACCGCCAACATTAATACTACAGCTAAAAATAAAACAAACAGTTTCTTCACTTTAATTACCCTCTTTTTAAATTTTACAAGTCAATTATATACCAAAAACAGACTTTAGTCAATTAGGATATACAAAGATAAAATATTTCTTTTATCTCTTTTGTGCCAAGTTGTATGACACTGTTCACAGTACGAGTGTTATGAAAGGTACAAAGCTCACATAGTCGGTCAACCGCATTTTTATTTATGCCAAATTCACTTAAATTTGATGGCATACCGATAGATTTTAAAAAGTTTCGCATAGCTGCAATACCCGACACCGCCGCCTTTTTATCGTCAGTCTCCTTCACACCCCACACATTTCGGGCAAACTGTGCAAAACGCGGTATATTATATTCATACACATATTCTGCCCACGCAGGAAACAACACCGCCAGACCCGCACCATGAGCCACGTGGTCATATTCTCCGCTTAAAGCGTGCTCAAGTTGGTGAACAGGTAACGCATTTATTCTGCCGCAGCCTGTAAGATTATTATGCGATAAGCTCGATGCCCACATAATATTTGCCCTTGCCTCGTAATCGTGGGGGTTTTGCATAACCACGTTTGCCGCGTTAATAACGCTGCGCATAACACCCTCAGCAATCTGATCGGTAATATCTACCGACTCGCAGGGTGTAAAATAACGCTCCATAGTATGTGCCAAGATATCACTGATTCCGCAAGCGGTTTGATACGGGCTCACGGTATATGTAAGCTCGGGATTACACACCGCAAAAAGCGGTCTTATCAGGTCGCTTGCAAGTCCACGTTTCATATTTAGTGATAGATCGGTTACAACTGCAGACCAACTCATCTCGCTGCCTGCTGCCGCAATGGTAAGCACACAACCTACAGGTAAAGCGGCTTTTACTTTTTGCGTTCCTGTTACAAAATCCCAAACATCACAATCGGCTAAAGCGCCAATAGCTGTGTATTTTGCAGCATCTATAACACTACCACCGCCTACTGCTAAAACAAGCTCAACCTTTTCCTTTTTTGCAAGATCAATCGCGTCACGAATAAAGTCAATCTTTGGGTTTGGCTCTACCCCGCCCATTTCCACAACTTCAATATCGTATTCCGCAAGCGAAGACATTATCTCGTCATAAAGACCTGTCTGCTTTATGCTACCCTTACCATATTGAAGCATTATTTTTTTATAGCCGTAGCCAGATATTATTTCACCTGTTTTGTTTTGTTTGCCTTTACCAAAAATCACCTTTGTCGGTGTGTAAAATTCAAAATCAAGCATTATTTTTCCTCTCTTACAAAATCACGCCCAAGAAAACTTGGGCGTGAAAAAGTAAACATAAATTATTCTGCAGCCTCTTCGCTTACAGTTTCAGCAACTGCTTCTTCGACAGGAGCTTCAACAACTGCATCTTCGGTTGATGCTACAACTTCATCTTCAGCGATTGCCTTTTCAACCACCTCAGGCTCAAGAAGAACACGGATAGAAAGACTTACTCGCTTCTTTTCAAGATCAACAGCGGTAATCTTTGCCTCTACCTCTTGACCAATGCTAAGCTCATCCTGCGGCTTAGCAACATGCTTATTAGCAATTTGTGAAATGTGAATAAGACCGTCTACACCCGGGATAATTCTTGCAAATGCGCCGTATGTAGTCATGCTAACAATCTTAACCGTAACAACATCATCAACATTGTAGTTGTTCTGGAAAATTGTCCAAGGGTTGTCCTCGGCTTTTTTATAGCCTAAAGAAATCTTTTTCTTTTCTGTATCCAGCGCCTTAACATAAACCTCAATCTCATCACCAACTGACACTACCTCAGCTGGATTCTTGATTCGGTTCCAAGAAAGCTCAGAAATATGAACCATTCCATCAACACCGCCGATATCAACAAACGCGCCATAGCTGGTAAGCGACTTAACAGTACCTGTGATACGGTCACCAACTGCGATAGATGCCCACACCTTTTCCTCAGCCTCTTTACGAGCTTCACGAAGTACACTGCGGATAGAACCGATTGCTCTGCGACCGCGACCGATTTCAATAATTCTGAAATCAACCTCGGTACCCTTTAGATCCTCGAGAGAATCATTTCTTGAAGCGGTAGCCTGAGAAGCAGGTATAAATATGCGAACATTGTTTGAGTACACTACAACGCCACCCTTGATTACGTCGCGAACCGTACCGTGAAGCACTTCGCCCGAATCTTTAGCAGCAACTATATTGTCCCAACCTGCAATAGCATCGTAACGACGCTTTGAAAGCATTG
>CAZVWG010000087.1:0-5095 GCA_964630675.1 uncultured Ruminococcus sp. | reverse complement strand
CAAAAATAACCCTTGACCGATAAAAACCGTGTAAAGAAACGGTCGGTCAAGGGTTATTTTGCTTTTTGTTGTAATGTAATTCGCCTGATAGGCGAATTTTATTATTTTATTAAGTTGCTTTTAAATCTATTTGTGATATAATATAGGGAAAGGCGGTGGCAAAATGTTTGATGCTGTAAAAGTAAAGAATGAATGCGTTGCTTGGATAAGAGAGTTTTTTGAGAACAACGGTAAAGATTGTAATGCGGTTGTTGGTATTTCGGGCGGAAAAGACAGCTCGGTTGCGGCGGCTCTTTGCGTAGAGGCACTGGGTCGAGAGCGCGTTATCGGAGTGCTTATGCCGCAGGGAGAGCAGCACGATATTGATATGGCATATATGCTTGTAAACCATTTAGGCATAAAGCACTATGAAATAAATGTGAAAGATGCGATTGAGGGGGTTTTAAAAGCGATGCCGCCTGAGCTTGACGTGTCGGTGCAGTCGCGTGTTAACCTGCCGCCACGCATCAGAATGTCGGTGTTATATGCTGTAGGTCAGTCGCTTAACGGCAGGGTGGTAAACACCTGCAATCTGTCAGAAGATTGGGTTGGTTATTCAACACGCTACGGTGACGCTGCGGGTGACTTTTCGCCTATGGCAAACCTTACTGTTACCGAGGTGAAAGAAATCGGTCGTGTTTTAGGCTTGCCCGATGTGCTTGTTGATAAGGTGCCAATCGATGGCCTTTGTGGAAAAACCGATGAAGAAAACCTGGGCTTTACCTATGCCGAGCTTGATGTTTATATCCGCACGGGTAAAATTGACGATATGGCAAAAAAAGAACTCATTGATCGCAAGCATAGATTAAATCTTTTTAAGCTTCAGCTTATGCCAGCATTTAAACCGGAGATAAAGTATGAATAAAATAGAAAGCTTTAAAATAAATCATTTAACATTAGAGGCAGGACTTTATGTTTCGCGCCGTGACAAATGCGGTGATTGTGTGGTTACTACCTTTGACCTGCGTATTACCGCGCCCAATCGCGAGCCTGTTATAGATATGCCCGCGCTTCATACAATAGAGCACCTTTGCGCGACCTTTTTACGCAATTCGGCGCAAAAAGATGACGTTGTCTATTTTGGGCCTATGGGTTGCAGAACCGGTTGCTATCTTGTAATGTTTGGCGACCTTGTCTCGCAGGATGTTTATGATTTGGTAATAGATATGTGCGATTTTGTGATAAGCTTTGAGGGCGATATACCGGGCGCCTCGCCTATAGAGTGCGGCAATTACTCGGAACAAAATCTTGATATGGCAAAATATTATATTGTAAAATACAAAAAGGCGCTTATTGAAAACAAAAATTTAGAATATAACTAAACCAAAGTTATTACAACACATAATAAAAACCGAGCAATTCTGCTCGGTTTTTACTATATAATTAGTTAATTTTCGGCAAGCTTGCTGCAGCAACCGACTGACCAACGCGACGTGCGTTTTCATCAGGAATGTTGAGGTTGATTTTCTTAGCAAGCTCGGGGAATTCCTTGTCCAGAACTTCCTGTGCGCGTTCAAGAAGAATTTCGCCGCCCTTACCGCTTGTTACACGTCCCATAATAAGAACGTGCTTAATATCGTAGAACTCTGAGTAGTAAGCGATTGCATAACCAAAGTATGCACCGATTGTATCGTAGATAGCGGCAGCTCTTTCGTCGCCCTCTTTCATAAGGTTTTGTACAACCTTGAGCTTTTCAGCGGGAGAAAGGCTTTCGTCAAGCTCGATACCTGCATAGGGCGCCAACTTGATTACGCCGTCTTGTGAGAAGTACTTAACACCGCAACCGTAGTCGCCCGACCATTCGTCAACCATAGCCTCGGTGCAAAAATCAACAGGAGCAAATGCAAGCTCATTAAGCCAGCCTGTGATATTGCCCTGTGGGTCAACGTAACCTGCAGCCTCTGATGTACCCATTGCGATACCGAGAACAGAGTTGTCATTAAGGTTCATAGCGCCCGCAAGTGCGGTAACGTCACCGTCGTTTGCAACTTCAATCGGAATGTTTTCGCCGATTTCGCGCGCTACGTCAATGTACATATTCTTAACCTTTTTCTCAAAGTCATCATCGTTAACTTTAAGGAATAAAGATGCAACCATTATACGATTGTCAACGTAAACACCGGCACTTGATACACCGATAGCGTCAACGCGGGGCATTTTTGAAGCGGCTGTTTTCATAGCTTCTAAAATACCTTGATAATGATAATCGGGGTCAGAGTTGGTCTTAGGGAACCAAACAACCTCTTCAGAGTATACGCTTTCGCCGTCAATAACTGCGCTAACCTTACGGTCAGAACCGCCCGCATCAAAACCAATGCGGCATCCGTCAAGATGACGACCAACAGGAGAAGCAGAAGACTTATCCTTTGGCGCGTCAGCGAGCGCTACGCTCTCTACGCTGAATTTTTCTTCATAAACGCGCTCCATAAACTTTACGTCAAAGTCGCGTGCGCCGCCGTATGAGTAAGCCTCTTTAATTTTGTTTGCTACGGTATCGCTGCCTGCGATAATGATTTTATAACCGCCTGCAACCCATAAAAGAGTTTTAACAATACGCTCTACAAAAGCGTAGTTCTGGTCGTCTTTACCTGTACCGTCGCGGAATATACGGGTTTTGTATGTAGTGGTGTAGCCCTTGTTACGCTCTACAGCGATAACGATGTCTTGTCCGTCGGCTGCGGTTGCTTCACGCATATCACGGCAAACTACAGACATTGGGGCAAATTTTGGGTCGAGCTTAGCATTTACTTTAAGATTCATATCTTACTTCTCCTCTGATAATTGTTTTTAATACATTAAAGCTGTCATCTGTGATGATGATATCAGCATCTTTGCCTACGTCGAGCGAACCCTTTTTATCTTGAATACCAATAGCGGTAGCAGGGTTTAAGGTTGCGCCGTTTACGCACTCATTAAGCGGAATGTTAGAGTTGGTATAAACGTTCCAAACACCCTTATTAAGCGGTAATACGCTGCCTGCAACGGTACCGTCTTCGAGTCGGCATACAATGTCATTATAAATAATCTTGGTGCCGCCCAAGGTATATTCGCCGTAAGGTAGACCGCCTGCGGGCAAGCAGTCGGTAATAAAGCAAAGCTTTCTACCCTTGATCTTGTAAAGCAAATCATAGAAGCAAGCGTTTACATGGAAGGTGTCAACTATTACCTCACAGGTAACGTCGCTGTTAAATGCTGCGGTAACAACACCTGGAGCGCGGTGAGCCAAAGGTGTCATAGCATTAAAGAGGTGTGTTACGTGCTTAACGCCAACATTGGTGCTTGCCATAGCCGTATCGTAGTCAGCGCTTGTGTGACCCATCGAGATTACAACATCGGTATCGCGCGCAATTTCGCGGATAGCGGCAAAATCCTCGGTGTCGGTTTCGGGTGCTAATGTAATAATCTTGATTATATCAGCATACTCTTTAACAAACTTAGCGTCTGGTTTTAGTATGTATTTAGGGTCCTGAGCGCCTTTTTTGCTCTCTGAAATAAACGGACCCTCTGCGTGACAGCCCAAAATCTCGGAGCCTGCCCAGCCTTTACTCTCTTGCTGCAGCTCGCGGCAAACCTCGAGCGCTTTGCGGATAACCGCCATATCAACAGTCATTGTGGTAGGCAAAAAGCCTGTTACACCGTTTTTAACGATGCCGCCCGCAATCGTACGTATGCTGTCGGGATCACCGTCGCAAACATCCTTGCTGAGATAACCGTGAATGTGAATATCAATAAGACCGGGAGAAACATATCCGCCGTTTGCATCAATAATCTCGGCATCTGCGGGGATTTTATCAGCAGGCACAACACCTTCGATAACATCGCTGTAAAGCAGAGCCATATTTTCTACGACACGGTCTTTTAAAATTATTTTTCCGCCTTTAATAACCTTCATAAACGTACCTCCATTGTAATACTATTCCTTTTTAATTTTAACAAAAAACAAAATAAAAAGCAACATATATTTTTATGATTTTTATGTTAAATTTTATAAAAAACTATTGACAAAAAGACGGAGAACACATATTATTTTTATATAAGAAAAATTTTTGAAAATCTTGGCGGTATTTCCGCTTGATACGGAGGACACATTTATGGTATTTGAAAAAATGAAAAACATTTTAGCAGAGCAGCTTGATGCTGATATTGACAGCATCACACTTGAAACGGATATACAAGAAGACTTGGGCGCTGACAGCCTTGACGTTGTTGAGATGCTTATGTCTATTGAAGATGAGTTCGAAATCGAAATTCCTGATGAAAAGATTGAGAGCCTCAAGACAGTAGGTCAGGTTGTAGATTATATTCAAGAGAATATGTAATATATAAAAATTTAAGCTATGCCGATGGAAGACACTTCGTAAAGAAGTTGTCTTCCATCTTTTTTGTCACATACAAATACAACTGAGGCACCTTCCGTAAGGAAGGTGCCTCATCGACGATTTATTATTGTTTACCGAGTGTTACATCCCAATCGTTAAGATACTGCATAAGCAAACCAAGGTCTTTGTTGTTGATGTTTTCATCTTCGTTTACATTGGCGGCAGCTTCATTAATTTGAACATCCCAATCGTTAAGATACTGCATAAGCAAACCAAGGTCTTTGTTGTTTGTTGCGCCGTCGTCATTAACGTCACCGTATTCAAATTCAGTATTTAAGAATTTGGACATTTGGGTACTGCCGTCGGCATAGGTAACCTTGCAGACATAAATGCCTTTTTCGGTTGTCTTAAGCTCTGCGGCGTTTTCACCCTCTAATTCGGTGTAGGTGTAATTATCGGTATATACTTTAAGCGTAGTATCGGCATCACACCAAGCATATACGACATACTCTGCATCGTAGGGTGCCGTTACAGTAACCTTTCCGTCTGCGTCGGGTGTGTCATAATCGCCTTCGCCTTCGTCCAAATCCCATATACCTGCTTTGTCGCAATCGCCGTCAACAACGATGTCTACGGTCTGACCTTCTTTAAGGTCAATATTAAAGAATAGGTCACCGCCGTAGGATGATTTATTACCCGTCCAACCGTTTTCACTGTCGTAAGAAGACGGCACGCCT
>CAZVWG010000086.1:0-5253 GCA_964630675.1 uncultured Ruminococcus sp. | reverse complement strand
TGACGTTTCGTCATACGTTCCTACAAAAATATGATACGCATAATCACCCGTGAGCGGAATTATCAAGTCTGAATATTTTTCATCAATTATCTGCTCACCGTAAAACGTTGGCGCGTCAGAGAACGACATCTTGATATAGTCATCACTTCCCCATGCGGTTTCAATCGGAATTTCGCCAACCGTTTTTGTTGGTATATCATCTTTTTTATAAAACCACGATTCAATTTGCAGTGCGATTTCACGGTTAAATGCGTAACCTTTCATATCCCTTGACTCACCTATAAGTTTGCCACCTGAATAGAACTTAATCGTGCTTGGAGTGCTGACAGTGCTGCGCCAGCGCATTTCTTCTTCGGTAAGCGGAATAAAGGTAACTTCTTCAAAAAACTTTTCAAGCCCATCTCCGCTAGCTATTGGGCCACCCCAGTAATCCGGTGAGGTTATGGAATTATCAAAAATTAAATACTCATATTCGCCGGTTATTGGCAAAAACAACGTACGGGTGTTTTCGGAAAAAATGCCGTTTCGATCGTTTATCTCACTGTCAAAATTAAGTTCTATTGCCCATTCACTAAGCTTTATTTCTCTTATAAGATCAGTGGTTGCCACAAGATTTGCTGCGGCTATCGTATCTTTTCCGTCAAACCAGGATTCTATATGCTTAGCAACACTTAAATTCAACTCTTTGTTGGTAGATACCGTCTGCATACCGTTTTTGTAAAATCGCACTTCATAGGGAGTTGTAATTGTGCTTTTTGTGGGTTGCAGGATTTCTGTTTGTGGAGACTCCTCTGTTTCGGACGGGTCTTCTGTTTGCGAAGTTTCAGGAGTTAAAACGCTTTGTTCCAAAGATTCAACGGTTTCTTTCCACTCCGAAGAGGAAAATGTCACAGCATTATCTTTGCGGCAGGCTACAAGACCAAGCACCAAAATCAACACTGAAATTAACGATATATATCTTTTCATATGATACACTCCTTTCAAATTTTTAAAAATAACAAAAGCAGCCTGTAAAAACAGACCGCTTTATGATTTTAAACTATATGAAAGTGACCAGAACACGGCCTGTTACTCCTTTTGTGCTATATTAACTATAGCATCTTTGGAATGTTTTGTCAAGAATTTTGCATTGACGAAATATTGTCATAATTCTATTTGATGTCGATATATAAACAACTAAAACAAATCATTATGTACTATATCTATTATCTGCGCAAATACGCCTGCATCATAGCTTGACGGATCGGGCGCGTCGGTATTGTAATAAAGCGCTTTTCTGCCATTTATCGCATAAACGCTAAGCGAAATATTGCGCGAGTATCCGTTCAGTATATTTTGCAGCTCGGCAATTTTTTTCTTTTTATACGACCTAAAAACGCACGGATTTTGGTTTTCCACAGCCATCTTACAGGATATAAAATTCTGTTTATTTTAACGTATATTTTGTAAGTCCTTGACGTACTGCAGTCAATATATTTTCCGCCGCGGTAAAGCGCTGTCATTACGCCTACAACATTGCTTTGCGGTATATATTCTTTTCGATAGGTGTTGTCACCGCGTATGATATAGGTTCCATCCGATTCAACACCAATTATACGATGCAATATTAACTTTTCTACACCCGACTTTTTATAAAGCGGTACATCTCCCACCCTTAGCGGATGATGGGGGCGAGATATTACAACTATGTCTTTGTGCGTGCGCAACAACGGGCGCATACTCTCACCGCTTGTTAAAAAACCTACCGTATCCTGAGATTTCAATACTTCCTCAACAGCATTAATGTCGTAGGTTTTCATACCAAAAGCTCTGCCTCGCCTAATTTTTCAAGCAACTCGTCCACACTCGCCGCAACATCTTTTTCTGTAGCATCGGGATATTCTACAAGTAGATTTTTTATAATTTCCTCGCGGGTAGTATCCTTTTTAAGTGCATTAAAGATATATGCGCCTGTTTGATTGAGTTTTATATAACCGTTAAATGCGCCCTCTATATTTCCAACTGACACAGCCACCGTTTCTCCCGCAACCTGATTTATTACAAAATTATACTTAAGCTTCATCTTCGTTTTCCTCCTCAAAGGCATTTTGATCTATTTTGAACCCACCCGCGAGTTCATCATTTTGCGCGGGAAAGTTTTCTTCATCCAGATAGTCCAACACGCTTTTAAGCGGTATGCTTGACCCTTCTGTATTTATGGTTTCAATCATATCGTCGGTCTGCCAAGCATCAAGCAATTGTTCTCCCTCAGGATACTCGATATTGTCAGGGTGGTTTTTAATATACCACAAGCTAACCAGCAGATATACTATAAATATCACCGTTGCGCTTAATGTTATGGTAACGCCAAGAGAAACACCTGTATTTTGATAATCAAACCTTATTTCAGATGTACCCTCATCTACCGCTACCGCCATAAAGCCTGCGTTTACCTTTTCAATCTGCACGGTATTGCCGTTTACCGTAGCAGTCCAACCCTCGTCATATGGCACCGAAAAAAATACGAGTGATTTTTTGTCTCTTGTAACACTTGCCGCAAAGCCGTTGTTATCAATCACAAAGTTGTCTGCAGCCGTTTCGCGCAGAGCCGCGGCGTCTGTAGCCATAGCGGTATCGGCAAAACTCAAGCTGATATCATCGGACGCATATAGACCGCTTGTTGTAAGCGTATCAATATCGGTCATATATTCGCTATATTTTTCTATTTGCTCATCAGTCAGCAATATTGCCTTTAGCATCAGTCTGGAACGATTGCTTTTACTGTACTCATCGCAAAAATCATAGCTCATATAATAATCATAAGAAAAACCATATGGCACATAATTTTTATTTTCATAAATATAATAGTTACCGCTGGTTTTTATATATTCAAAACCTGACATAAGGGCTTCGCCATTTTCATCTACAAAGCTATCACCATCAGTACGGTTGAGTAGATACTTCACCGAAAGCAACGAGCGAATAGCAGGCACATCGGTATCGGGGCGGCTCGCTACAGAGCGTTCAACACCAATATAATCATAAAACTCCATTATAGAGGGTGAGACAACCGAATGAAAAGCGTTTATCGTCGGAAGTCCTAAATACATACCGGTATTATCAACACCATCATAAACATCTATTCTGAAATTTGTTTCATCGTTAAGATATACTTCGCCTTCAATAAGCGAATCTATCATAATATCCTTAATTTCATACGAATGTGTGCGTCCTGTGGCTATAAACACATTGCCATAAAGAATAGATATTATACATACGCAGGCTATTGCGCCTTTGTAAAACTTTGAACGATTGCCCTTAAGCACTTCAAACAGTAGTTTTTGCATTGGCAAACAAATAAGCGCTATGAGAGAAGTTATCCAAAAACGCACTATATACATACCGCTATCGCTCTGGGTATAAAGTCCGAAAATCAGTTCTCCGTCACTGCTTTTTTGCGGGAAAAATCCGATTACCAACACAAAAGCAAGGGTTATTACCGTAGTCCAACGCCAACCCGACGAAAAATCGACCTTGCTATCCTCAGTAAGCATAACGGTAGCAAGCGATATCATCAGCACGGGCATATAAAACCAACGAGCATAGTACGAAGTGTTAAATGCGTAAAATGCGCTATTAAGTATGGGCACCATAGCGCAAAGCACACAAATTGCCAACACACGCTTAAGCCAACTTTTTTCCCGCAATTTAAACCAGGTGAAAAATCCCGTCATACTGAATACAGGCAGCCAACCGCCAAGTGATGACCATTTAACATTTGCCTCAGGAAAGAATACTGGACGCGCGGGAATATCCGGCGGAAAGAAAAAGCACTGTATAACATTAAGATAAATTTGCTCTTTACCATAGGTAATACCATTCCAACCCATTAAAATGTTAGAAATTCTTTCATTGCCCATAACGGCATTAAGAGCAGGAATAAGCAAAATCGCAGACAGTGCCAAACCAAGCACAGCCTCAAACACAAAAACAAAAAAACGTGAAAGCTTTACCGTTATCGCTTTAGAAGTCAAGCGAACAAAGAAATATATTATGCAAAATACCACCATTCCAAAAAAGAAAAAGTAGTTTGTAATGGCGCAAAATGCCACCGCCAACGCAAATACGCCTCGTCGGTTTTCGGTAATTAACACTTCTATCGCAAGCAATAATAACGGAAAAACTATTATCGCCTCGTGAAAATGATTAAAGAATATATTATATATCGAAAAGCCCGAAAAAGCATAAAGCAAACCACCAAGACTTGCGGCATATGATGTTTTTGTAAAACGGCGGATATATAAATAACCCGTAAGTGCCGCACAGGCAAACTTCAAGATAAGCAGTGGTCCCATCAAGTATGGAACAAAGCTGTTAGGAAATACAAGTGTAATCCAAAAAAACGGACTTCCCAGCAGATAAAACGCATACGAGCCCACAAAATCCGAGCCCAAATCGGTAAGCCAGTTCCAATTGACGTTTCCGTCACGTATTGCCTGATGACACATCTGATAAAAAGGTATCTGCTGAACGTTAAAATCGCCGTAAAAGGTAAAATAACCCTCGCTCATTATCATATAAGGCACAAAAAGACAGGCAGCCGTAATCAATGCTACCAAAAATGTAAACATTTTCTTTTCTTTTTGAGGTTTCAATAACATTTGCTTGCTTTGAGAAAAGGTCATTTTTTCACCACCGACTATTAAGAACGATTATAATTTACCAAAACGATAAATCGACTTTGTAAAATTATTATACCAAAGAAATATATAATATTCAAGAAAAGTATTTATAATGATTACTATAAATTAAAGCAACAGTATTTTAGAATACTGTTGCTTTAATATTCCCTATGAATTATGACTTAACTCTATATCCCAACCATTTATATATCGTTGAAGAATAACATAGTCTTTATTATTGACTTTACCATCACCATTTACATCGACAGCAGAATGAATAACAGGAACTTCCCAACCATTAAGATACTGCATCAATAAACCCAAATCTTTGTTGTTTAAAGAACCGTCACCGTTTATGTCACCGGTTTCAACATCTTCTTGTAATGCAACAAAGGGTATGCCTTGAGCTAATGCATAATTTTGTGCATATGAGCCTTCGTAACCGTAAATGGTAAGATTATAACAACCGAGGAAAGCATCATATTCTATAGTGTTAACACTTTCGGGTATAACTATTTTTCCAAGGTTATAGCAATCGTAGAACGCATACTCACCAATGGTCTTTAAGCCGTCGGGAAGTATTACCGACTTA
>CAZVWG010000085.1:0-5648 GCA_964630675.1 uncultured Ruminococcus sp. | reverse complement strand
CCCTACGGGGTCTGTTTTTTTGTGGCAAAGCAAATGCTTGTGTTTATTACAAACACACCCACAGCATATTGTGGATGTTTATAACTTATCTAAAAAGTAACAAAAAAATCATAAAATTTCGTAAAAAACTATTGAATTTTTATACATTTTATATTAGAATATATATGTATATAATGTAAATATGGGTTAGTCTCCTTATTATACAGATGTTTAGTGTGTCTATATAATGAATAGCGGTACCCAAAGGGAAAGGATTGGTTTTTAAATGACAAAATTATTAAAAAACAGTAAGCAGATATTAGCATTTGTTTTTGCATTTGCAGTTCTTGCAGCATCTTTGTTTACTGGTAGTGTCATTAGTGCTGATGCGTGTGCGGCGGATGCCAATATTATTTATTGGGACGGTACATCTGATAGCGTTTTGGCCGATGCTGATGACGGTAGCGGAGACGGTACATCTTGGGAGCAGGCCATTATAATTGATTCTGCGGCTGAACTTCAATATCTTGCAAGAACAATCGCCGGTGGTGCTACAGGCAAGTTCTACAAGATAAAAGATGGTATAGATAAAATTATTCTACAGCCTGAAAATGTTGTTGATACAGATCGTCTGTTAGGTTTTACAAACGCTGCAGATGTTGAGGCTTATTTCGCATCTTTAGAAGGCAAGCTAGATTGGTTATCTTTAGAGGGCGAAAATGAAAAATACTTTAACGGTAGCTTTGATGGTAATGGCGTAGAGATTTATGGTCTTTACTGTGGCGGTTGCAAAAATGTTGGATTGTTTCCTTGTGTGGATGGCGGCGGTGCAAACACCGAAACTACGTATAAATCAGGCGATAAAGAGATCAAACACGCCTATGATGATGGTATAATTCTTAAAAATTTCTCGGTTAAAAACGCTTATATTTACCAGAATTCATCAAACGCTAACGCAAGAACGGGTATCGTAGTTGGTATGTCCGGCAACAGTGGTTACGGCAGTAGGGTTGACGGTACTATCACTTTAGAGCAGATAGGCGTTTATAACTGTTATGTAAAGGTATCATCTGCACCTTGCAAAACATCAGGCATAATGATTGGTAGCCCTGGCGACAGATTTGTTATTAATAACTGTATAATTTATGGTAATACCGCTATAAGATCTGATGGAAATCCCTTTACTGTTTTTGGTAGTGCACCAACATGCTATGGTACAATAAAGAACGATGCGCTTGTTAACGATAAAGAAGATCCTGATTTTGTTCTCCGTGAAAACGTGGTGACTAATACAATTTCTATTGGCACTGCTCCCTACCTTACTTTTAATCCAAATGCTCGAGGAAATGGTCCTGAAGTTTTTGAGAATGTTTATACCGATGCACCGGCAGGTACCGTAGAAAGTTATTCGTATGAGGCAACGGAAGAAAATGTCGATATTATGCAGATAACTGAGACGGGTATTCTGTTTGCAAAAAAAGCGACCAAGTTAGATTGGGAACACAACTTGTTTATGAGCGAGGTAGGTCCTGTGTTCCGCGCGTTCCATGGCACCATCACATATCAGGAAACAAAAACCACGCACCTTTGGAAGTGTGAGGATTGTGGATTGACATCACCGGGCGGCATTCAAAATCATATATATAACGTGACTGAGGAAGGCAGATATATATGTACTATTTGCGACTATGAATGTAAACATAGCGAGATGACACAACCAACGCTCGAACTGGGTGATTGTTTGACTCCTCCCGGAACATATACAAGATGTTTGTACTGTGATTGGTATTTCTCTGACAATTTGGGCTCGGCGCTTGGGCATCAATTCACTTATGTTCCTGCAGATCCTGGTCATTGTGCCGCAGACGGACGTGCTGAATATTGGTATTGCTCAGCATGTAAAATGAAATATGTTACTTCAAGTTTATTAGCTCCATATGAAGACGCCGTTACCGATGCTGAACTTAACACAGGAATTGGCAAATGTATTAAAGCTGAGGACGAAAACGGTGTAGTTGTTATCAGAGATCCAAACGGTCATTATTTTATCTGTAAGATAGATCAGGGTAGACTCGATTATGAATGTAATCCGATCGGGGAAGACGAGATTGAAGAGCACGACTATAAAAATGCGGTTTGTATTAAGTGCGGTTGGGAATGCTCGAACCATGACTATGAGCTCACAGGTAATCTTGCAGTCGTAGGTGACTGTGTTACTGACGAAGAGGCTGAGTTAAGGTGTACTATCTGTAAATATAAATCATCGGTTGTAACTGTAAAGGCTTCACACAATATTGTTAAGATGGACGAAGTTCTACCTACAGATAGAATGGAAGGCACCAAGGCTCACTATAAGTGTACGGTTTGTAAAGAAGTTTATGCCGATGCAGAAGGTAAAACAAAAATAACCAATGCCTCTTTGATTATTCCAAAGGTATTGCCCGAAGAATATCGAAATATGGTAAATGCAGACCTCGGAAGCAAGAGTCCTTCTACTAGTGATAGTTTAGTACCTGTGTTTGTAACAGCAGCGCTTGCCGGTGCAGCGCTCGTATTGACACGCAAGTTCAAAAAATAAACTTAATTATAGTGTTTAATCAAAAAGCACTCATCATTGAGATATGATGAGTGCTTTTTATTTAATTAAGATGAATTGAATTTGCAAAAGATATTAGTAGTAACATTTTATATTCGATTATCCAAAGGTAAGTCGTATTTTAGGCGGGATGGTCAAAAACTGTTTTAGTTATTATAAATCGAATATATAACCTGATGCAATACCGAAAATCGCCGAAACACAAATTATAAGCACGGGCGGAATTTTTTTGCGTTTAAAAAAGGCGAGAAAGGTGCACAAGGCAAATATTACAGTCGAAATATAGAATTCAGTACCCTTGAAAATATCAACGCTAAAACCGGTTGGAATAAATACTGTAATTGCCATCGAAACAACCGCCGAAGCAATAAGACCTATCGCTGCAGGCTTTAGACCCGTCATTAATCCTTTAACTGTGTGACTGTTTTTGAATTGCTGATAAAACTTTGCGACTAAAAGTATGACAATAAATGACGGTAAAACAACGCCAAGTGTCGCACACGCTGAGCCTAAGATTGTAAACCACAAATTGCTGTCGTATTGCGCACCGCCAACCTGCGAACCAACATATGTCGCAATATTTATTGCGAAAGGACCGGGTGTTGATTCGCTTACAGCAATAAAGTTAACAATAGCTTCTTCGGTAAGCCAACCGTGAGCTACAACCTGCTCTTGTATGAGGGGGAGCATAGCATATCCGCCGCCAAAGGTAAACGCTCCTATTTTAAAAAAAGTCCAGAAAAGCTCTAAAAATATCATTTTTCAGCCCTCCCGCGAAGTAACGAGTAGGTAACAAGACCAAACAGGGCAGATATGATAATTATTAAAAAGACATTTATATCGGTGAATATCCCAACGGCTGCCGCAAATGCCATAACTACATATGAGACCCAACCTTTTGGACATTTTTTAAACATAGAAACAAGGGCTTTTACCACTAATGCCAAAACACCTGCGCGAATTCCCATAAATGCATATTTGACTGCACGCAAACTCTGAAATGCGTTAAGCAAAAAAGATATCACCAGAATAATTACAAACGACGGAAGAACCACGCCTGTAGTTGCTGCAATAGAACCCAAAACTCCGCAAACACGATAGCCGACAAAGGTGGCAGAGTTTATCGCGATGGGACCGGGCGTAGACTCGGCAATTGCTACTATTTCTAAAATATCTTCATCGGTTATCCATTTGTTTTTTTCGGCAACCTCGTGCTGTATCAGCGGAATCATAGCATAACCACCGCCAAAGGTAAACGCGCCTATTTTTAAAAACGTAGTAAAAAGCTTTAAGACTTTTTTAAATTTATTCATTTATTCCTCGTCCTTACCGCAGCAACGCTTGTATTTTTTGCCGCTGCCACATGGGCACAATGCATTTTTGCTTACAACACCTTTGCCGCGAACCGTAAGCGGTTTGTTGTCACCCGCAACAGTTTCTTCGGCAACCTTTTCGCGTTTTACCTCTTCGTTTTTACGAACGCGAACCGACAGTGCCAGTTTAGCAGTCTGTTCACGAATAGCATCGGTCATAGCCGAGAACATATCATAGCTTTCGTTACGATATTCAACAACGGGGTTATGTTGACCGTAGCCGCGAAGACCAATACCCTGACGCAGTTGATCCATAGCGTCAATATGATCCATCCAGTTACTGTCTACGCTTCTGAGCAGAACAACGCGCTCAACCTCACGCATAACCGCATCGCCGAATTCTGCCTCGCGCTGTGAGTATTTTTCTCGAGCAACAGACTTTAACTGTTCGGCAACCTCTTCAGTTTCAAGACCTTGCAGTTTTTCGGTTGTAAATTGAGTGTCATCTACGTCGATAACCCAAGCACCAAAGTAATCGCGCAGACCTTTGATATCGCGTGCACCTGTATCATCATCCTGTGCAAGATATATTTTTGAATAAATATCAATAGTATCATCTATCATTTTAAGAACGGTGTCCTTGATGCTTTCACCGTCAAGTACGCGGTTACGTTGCTGATAGATGAGCTCGCGCTGTTTGTTCATAACATCGTCGTATTCAAGCACATTTTTACGCGAAGCAAAATTAATACCTTCTTTACGCTTTTGAGCGCCCTCAATTGTTTTTGAAAGCATACCGCTTTCAAGAGGCATATTTTCAGCAATATTCATAGTGCTCATTAATGAGGCAATTCGTTCACCACCGTAAAGGCGCATAAGATCGTCCTCAAGTGAGATGTAGAATTTAGTGTTGCCCGGGTCGCCCTGACGTCCGGCACGACCGCGCAACTGATTGTCGATACGGCGTGAGTCGTGCCGTTCGGTACCTATTATACAAAGACCGCCGCTTTGTCGTACTGCTTCGGCATGAGGCGCAATTTCGATCTTAAAGTTACTATAATATTCTTTGTATTTTTTGCGCGCGGCAATAATATCTGGGTTATCGGTTTCGCCAAAGCCGGTGGCTTCAAGTATCATTTCTTCACCGAGTCCGTCGTGTCGAAGCGCCGCTTTTGCAAGATATTCAGCATTACCGCCGAGCATAATGTCGGTACCACGACCTGCCATATTAGTTGCTATTGTAACAGCACCCGGTATGCCTGCTTGAGCGATAATTTCCGCCTCTTTTTCGTGGTGTTTTGCGTTAAGAACATTGTGTTTGATGCCGCGTTTTTTAAGCATACTTGAAAGCAATTCTGATTTTTCGATAGTAACAGTACCTACAAGTACAGGCTGACCTTTTGCGTTGCATTCAACGATATGGTCAATAACAGCATTAAATTTAGCCTTTTCGGTTTTGTAAACGGCATCGTTTTCATCAATACGAGCAATAGGCTTGTTTGTAGGGATTTCAATAACATCGAGTTTATATATTTCTTGAAACTCGGTTTCTTCGGTCATGGCTGTACCTGTCATACCCGAAAGCTTGTTGTAAAGTCTGAAGAAATTCTGGAAGGTGATGGTAGCAAGCGTTTTGGATTCTCTTTCGACCTTAACGCCCTCTTTAGCTTCGATTGCCTGGTGGAGTCCCTCGTTGTAGCGTCTTCCGTACATAAGACGACCTGTAAATTCGTCAACGATTATAACCTCGCCGTCTTTTA
>CAZVWG010000084.1:0-5718 GCA_964630675.1 uncultured Ruminococcus sp. | reverse complement strand
ATTTTATATTTTGCTTGTTCATATAAATTATAAAGGTGATAGTATATGCTTTGTAGAATAGACGAGTTAAAAAACAAACAGGTTGTATGCGTAAAAGACGGTTGTGTGTTGGGGTTTGTGTCCGATGTTGAATTGGACACAACAAGCGGCATATTGACTTCGATTATAATTTTTGGACGATTTAAATTTTTTGGTCTTTTTGGGAAAGAGGACGATATAGTAATTCCTTGGAATGATATCAAAGTAATAGGCAACGAGACTGTATTGGTAAGCACGGAACCCCCTTTATACCTGCAAGAAAAAAGCAAAAGATAGGGTTAAAGCATTGTTTTATGAAGAAAAATGGTAAAATTTTGTATATTTTACACAAAAATCACAAAATGGTAATAAAAATATTTCCCATTTTTTAACAAAAACTATTGAAAATATAAGTTTGTTTTGATATAATAAATGCGTAAAAGTATGCAATTTTGAAGAACGGTTGTAAAAACGAGGGGTTTTGATAACGCTTTTACTCGGCAATGCGGCTGTGTTTTGCGTGTGGGCAGCTTCTGTCTGAACTGTGAGCGTTAGTTGAAGCATTGCACCGATTGTCCGTCACGATTATTGCATAGGTGATTGCTATGCACGGGTGTGATAATTCGATTTTTTTGGACATACCTGCGCTTGTGGCAACATATTATAAAGTACCTAAAAAAGAAAAACATAAAATGATAAAAGAGTAAAACAAAAAAGGAGATGTTTTTGTGATTAAGAAAAAATGTGTGGCAATGCTTCTTGCCGGCGGACAGGGTAGCCGACTGGGTGTACTTACGGGTAAAATTGCCAAACCTGCGGTGCCTTATGGAGGTAAATATCGAATTATTGACTTTCCGCTTTCAAATTGCACCAATTCGGGCATTGATACAGTAGGTATTCTTACTCAGTACAAGCCGCTTGAGCTTAACGATTATGTAGGCTCGGGCAAGCCGTGGGATTTAGACCGTTTGAACGGCGGCGTGCACATCCTACCGCCTTATCAGGGACAAAAGGGCGGCGATTGGTACAAGGGCACCGCTAACGCTATATATCAAAACCTCGAGTTTATTGAAAGATACAACCCCGAGTATGTGCTTATTCTTTCGGGCGACCATATTTATAAGATGGACTACTCTAAAATGATAGAGCAGCACGAGCAAACCGGTGCCGCTTGCACAATATCTGTTTTAGAAGTATCACTTGAAGAGGCATCTCGCTTTGGTATTATGAATACTAACGAGGACGGTAGTATTTACGAGTTTGAGGAAAAGCCCAAGAATCCAAAAAGCCAGTTGGCTTCTATGGGTATATATGTATTCACTTGGGAAAAACTCAAAAAATATCTCACCGAGGATAATGAAAATCCCGAGTCGGACAACGATTTTGGTAAAAATGTTATTCCGTTAATGCTAAACAACGGCGAATTGATGATGGTGTACCGCTTTAGCGATTATTGGAAAGATGTTGGTACGGTTGATTCGCTTTGGGAAGCCAATCTTGATTTGCTGAACCCCAAAATTGACCTTAATCTTTCCGACAAGGAATGGCGCATCTATTCCCGCACGGTAGCACTGCCGCCCCAGTATATTTCTGAATCTGCCAAGGTAGAGCATTCGCTCGTAACCGACGGATGCGAGGTTTACGGCACGCTTGACTATTCTATCCTTTTTGAAAATGTAACGGTAGAAGAGGGCGCAAGCGTTGAATATTCCTTAGTAATGCCCGGCGCGGTTATAAAGAAGGGCGCTAAGATCAAGTATTCTATAATAGCAGAAGATGTTGTTGTGGAAGAGGGCGCAAGCATTGGTGTGGATCCAACCGAGATTGCAGCAGAGGATTTTGGTATTACGGTAATCGGCAGTGGCGTAACGGTAGGTTGCGGTGCTGTGGTTGGTGCTAAGGAAATGATAACAGAAGACGTAAAGGAGGAAGCAAAATGATTTCATCAAGTGTAGCAGGTATTATATTTGCAAATGCTCACGACGAAACAATCGAGCGTTTGACACAAAAAAGATCGATTGCGTCTGTGCCTTTTGGCGGCAGATACCGTCTTGTTGATTTTTGTCTTTCAAATCTTGTTAATGCGGGAGTTTCAAATGTTGGTATAATTACCAAGGAAAAATACCGTTCGCTTATGGATCATCTTGGCAGCGGTATACATTGGGATCTTGATCGAAAAAGCGGCGGCATAAGAATATTACCTCCTTTTAATGTAAGAAGAGTGCGTCTTTATCAAAATCACGTAGAAGCGCTTTACGGAGCTATGGATTTTATGGTTCGTTGTAATGCAAAGTACATTGTGGTTTATGATGCACGCACGGTAGCAAACATAGATATCGGCGAGGTTATAAAAACACATGTTAATTCAAATGCGGATATTACCGTTGTTTGTCGTAGAGGTCTTGAAATTACAAATTCTGATAATACAATGGCACTTGATGTAAATAAAGAAGGCAGAGTTACTCTTACGGGATTTCCTGCTGTTATCGGTGTGGACGATTGTCGCAGTATGGGAATATATGTATTCAATCGTGAAAAGCTCATTGAAATTGTTAAAAATTCTTATGAAACAGGCGGCGATACTATAAATGATGATCTTATCTCGGCAAATCTTAATACGCTTAAGGTAATGGCATACGAGCATAAGGGTTATACCGCAATTATGGATTGTCCAAAGGCTTACCGTCGAGCCAACTTTGAATTATTAGACCGAGAGGTTCGCAAAGACTTGTTTAACCCCGAACGTCCGATATATACAAAAACACGTGATGATATGCCTACTCGATACGGAACACAGTCAAGTGTTACCAATTCGTTGGTGGCAGAAGGCTGTGTTATTGAGGGAACTGTTAAAAACTCAGTGCTTTTCAGAGGTGTAAGGGTTGAAAAGGGCGCGGTTGTAGAAAACAGTATACTTATGCAGGGCGTTACCGTAAACAAGGATGCGATTCTTGACAATGTTGTTTCTGACAAAAATGCGGTTGTCAGCGAAGGTATGGTTATAAAGGGAACCGAGGAAAAAGCATTTTTCGTAGAAAAGAATCAGACACTATAGTCAAAGTGTTTGGTTCAAGTTTGAATGTTTTGACTAATAGGAGTAATTTATGAAAATTTTATTTGCAACAAGCGAAGCCTTGCCTTTTGCTATGTCAGGCGGGCTTGCCGATGTTTCGGGTGCGCTACCTAAAGCGCTTCGCCGCAGACTTGTGGGCTGTCGTGTGGTTATGCCGCTTTACAGCACCATAAAACCTGAACTTCGCGATAGGATGACCTTTGTAGGCAGTATTACGGTGCCTGTTTCTTGGCGTAGACAATATTGCGGTATATTTGAGGCGCATTTAGACGGAGTTATTTATTATCTTTTAGATAACGAATATTATTTTAAGCGTGATATGCTGTATGGTCACTATGATGATGCCGAGCGCTTTGCATTTTTCTCACGTGCTGTGCTAGAGATATTGCCGTATATCGATTTTAAGCCTGATATTATTCACTGTAATGATTGGCAGACAGCTATGGTACCTGTGTATCTTAATGAATTTTATAAAGCTGACCCCCTCTACAGTGATATAAAAACAGTGTTTACAATTCATAATATTCAGTATCAAGGCAAATATGGGATGGAGCTTTACGGTGATTTGCTGGGACTGTTGCCCGGTCGCGAAAGTCTTGTTGAATATGATGGTTGTGTTAACCTTATGAAAGGTGCTATCCAGTGCGCTGACAAGGTCACTACCGTATCACCAACATATGCTCGTGAAATATTAGAGCCGTATTACTCACACGGACTTGATAATATTTTAAAGCAGTTTACCTACAAACTGACAGGTATCGTAAACGGTATTGACTACGATGTATACAATCCTGAAACCGACCCGATGATATTTAAAAACTTTACGGTTGATACAATCGGGGATAAAGCGATAAATAAATCGGAACTTCAAAAACAGATGGGATTGCCCGAAAAGGAAGATACGCCTGTAATAGGTATAGTTACTCGCCTTGTAAAGCATAAAGGTCTTGACCTTGTTAAACACGTTTTTGAAGAAATTTTGCAAGCGGATGTTCAGTTTGCAATTTTGGGCTCAGGTGAATATGAGTTTGAAGCTTTTTTTGATGAAATGGCACGCAAATATCCTGAAAAAGTTGGTCTTAAAATCGGCTTTGATGCAACGCTTGCTCACCGTATATATGCAGGCGCTGATATGTTCTTAATGCCAAGTAAGAGTGAACCATGCGGATTGGCTCAGATGGTGGCGCTTCGTTACGGTACGGTGCCGATTGTTCGTGAAACAGGTGGCCTCAACGATACCATCACTGACAGCGGTGACGGTGAGGGTAACGGCTTTACCTTTAAAAATTTCAACGCTCACGAAATGCAGGACGCTGTACGTCGTGCGCTCACGGGTTACAGCGATAAACAAGGCTGGGATATATTGCGCCGTCGTGGCATGAACTGCAATAACAGCTGGGGCGCATCCGCCGGTGCTTATATCGGTCTTTATAAAGAGCTTGCTGGTAAAAATAACTAAAATATTTGCAGGGTGTAAAAGCCCTGCAAATTTAATGAGGTGCGCATATGCCTAATATCTTTGAAATAATTAAAACCGTAATACTCGGTATTGTAGAGGGCATTACCGAATGGCTACCCATAAGCAGTACGGGACATATGATTCTGGTTGATGAGTTTATGAAGCTTAACGTCCGTGATGAGTTTATGGATATCTTTTTGGTGGTTATACAACTCGGTGCAATTCTTGCGGTGGTTATACTTTTTTGGAGTAAGCTGTGGCCGTTTAATTTAAAACGTCAAGAGGGCGAAAAAATAGTTGACACCGATAAAATTTTGCTTTGGGTAAAAATACTCATAGCCAGCATACCTGCGGCGATAATCGGTCTTGCCTTTGATGACCAGATAGATGCAATGCTCACGGGCGATATGCGAGCATTTGTTGTAGCCGGTGCACTTATACTTTACGGTATACTATTTATTATTCTTGAAAACCTGAAGAAAAAAGAAAAAATCACAGATCTTAATAAAATGCCGTATCTTACAGCGCTTTACATAGGTCTTATTCAGTGTCTGTCTCTGGTACCCGGCACTTCGCGAAGCGGTTCTACCATTTTGGGCGCGTCACTCTTGGGAACTTCGCGTACTGTTGCGGCAGAGTTCTCGTTCTTTTTGGGTATTCCTGCAATGTTTGGCGCCAGCGCTATAAAGCTACTAAAATTCTTTATGGACGGTTTCACGTTTACAAGCTATGAAATTATGATAATGCTTGTCGGTTGTGCGGTATCATTTGTGGTGTCTGTACTTGCGATTAAGTTTTTGGTATCGTACATCAAAAAGCACGATTTCAAGGCTTTTGGCGTGTACCGTATAATCCTGGGTGTGCTTGTTATTTTATACTTTGCGTTTTGTTGACAAAATATTGCAAACATATTATATTTAACATATAGTAAATATTTGTGACAGATCGCGGTCTGTTGAAATTTATATAGTTTAGATTTATTGAAGCGATCTGTTTATGCAGGTCGCTTTTGTGCTTTTTAAAAATTAAAACGAATAATACAGGGCGCAACACAGAGAACCGTCCCCTGTGTTTTCCCAGGGCGCAACACAGAGAACCGTCCCCTGTGTTTTCCCGTCCCTCGAGCTTTCCCACAACGCTAATTATATCATGGTTTCATTCCGTTGTG
>CAZVWG010000083.1:0-5808 GCA_964630675.1 uncultured Ruminococcus sp. | reverse complement strand
ATGTAAAAACAGGTAATTGTGTCTTTTCTCACGAAGGAATAATTCTCGATTTTAAAGACGATAGATTAAAGCTTGAAGGTAAGCTTTATTTTGAGCAGCTAACTCCTATTCGTTATGATATTATGGGACCGTTTAAGTATGTGCCTTTTATGCAATGCAGACATAGCGTATACAGTATGTGTCATAAAATCAACGGTCAAGTTACAATAAACGAACAACCTTATAAATTTGAAAACGGTATAGGATATATTGAAGGTGACCGAGGCCGTTCTTTCCCTAAAAAATATATCTGGACGCAATGCTGTTTTGATAATAACTCACTAATGTTATCTGTAGCTGACATACCATTTTTAGGGATTCATTTTACAGGTATTATCGGTGTATTGCTACTAAGCGGTAAAGAATATCGAATCGCAACCTATCTTGGTGCCAAGATAAAACAAGTTGACAAAAACACTGTTACGGTAAAGCAAGGAAGTTTTGAACTCACAGCAAAGTTATTAAAAAAGAACGCACAACCGCTTGCGGCTCCCACAAACGGTGATATGTGTAGAACCATACACGAAAGTGCCTCTTGCGAAGCATATTATCGATTTTGTCATAAAAATAATGTGTTATGTGAGTTCACCACTGATAAAGCGAGCTTTGAATTTGAATTTTGACGTAAAACGGCGAAAACCCGCTTATTCAGCGGGTTTTCAGGTGGTTTTATATTGAATTTTCACGGCAGTTTTGGACCTAATCTATAGTATTAGTTAACCCGCCGTGGCCTGCATCAATAATAACTGTGTGCGTCGTATCTGCCGCGGTATTGATATCAATAAATTCACTCTTTACGTAACAAAAAGCGGCGATAATACAAATTACCCCGAAGAAAATAAGCTGCGGTAAAGATTTTTTAAGCATATTCAAAAGAAGCACCCCTTATAAATTGCATCTCTTAATAATATGATTTAATTAAACTATGTATGCTGTAGAAAGGTTTGTACAACTAATCAAATTATAAATTATTTGCACAATTTAATAAAAAACTACCGTACAAAAGCAATCGTTACAAGATAACATTGCAGATTTTGATTTTCTTCATCCATTACTCCATGCTTAAAAATGTAATCACATTTTTAAAACACAGGTATATCGAGTGGTGTTAAATTCTTTTTTTGTATCTACCGTATCAAACCCGTATTTTTTATAAAAATTCACCGCGTCATCATCGGTTTCGGCGATAATTTTGTTAATATCAAATTGCTCGGAGATAAAATCGATCATTTTGCTGCCGATACCCTTACCTCGCGTGTCTGAATTTACAGCAATATCGAGGATTGCTGCAAAGTGGTCAGTGATTTCAAAAGCAACAATTCCAAGGCTTTTGCCGCTTTGTGAATAGGTGTAAATGTGAGTATTGTTATTTGCCTGATATTTCTTTGCTCGGTTTAAAAGCCGTTCTGGTGTTGGATTGTAAACACTGGGAGCCAGCAAATTAATGATATCAGGTTTTTCTAAAACTGCTTTAACATCACAAATGGCACAAACATTATATAACTCTATACCCAAAGCACCGTATTTTGCTATTTGCTCATTAGAATAATACTGTTGCATATCGGTGTAATGGGCGGTTTTAAGTTCGTCGGAAGTATATCCGCATTTATCGAGCGGTAAAACAGCGTAAAGAGCTTTAAAATCAGCAAATTTATGTAATGCTTTTACTTTAGCCGTTATGATATCATTATTTTTAGTGCAGTTAAAAACGATGGTATCATCAACGCTTATCCGCTGCCGCTTTTCATCATTAAGCCGCAGTTCAATGGTTTTGCTACCGTCAGCAATCGAGTAAAAGGCATCACACCATAGTTTCATATTGTGAGTCATAGAAAACACTCCTTTATATCGCTGGCAAACTGGTTGCCACAACGTGCAAGCTCGCCTAACACACGGTCGATACCTTGTCCAGTTTTATACCAATTTTCGCTTGTAATACCCATACAATCTACGGGGCAAACGTAGAACTTGGTTTCAGGAAATGCCAAACTGTAAAGCATTAAACATCTACGCGCGTGAAAAGATTTACATACTATAATCGCAGTTTTGATTACTAAATTATTATCATCAGCAACAGTTCTTGACATAAATGCGTTATCACGAGTATGGCCTGATTTATCCTCACCGATAATAGCATTCAACGGTACGCCATTTTTATTTAATGCATCGGTTAAAAAATCACAATCGGTTTTATAATTACCATTGTAAATATCAGATTTTGATTTTACCCCGTCAAATTTTGTCTTTTTTACACTTACGCCACCCGACGAAATAAGAATAGGTGCAAATCCGTTTTTATATAGTTCTGCTGCATATTCCGGCTGTTCTGGATGCGAACCGCCTGGTAAAAAAATAGCATCAACCCTTCGCGGCTCATTCTTTATGAATATAAAATTTGTTATATCAGTTATAATTTGATTGTTCATATTGTTTTCTCCAACTCATTAAGAACGCTAATCATTTCTTGCCATTCGCCAATATGCAAATGTTCACAGTTGGGTTTTATATCATCACCATTTACATCGGTATCATTATCATACCACACAGGATAAATGCCTAGTTGCGACGAAGATTCAATATCTGCAATAACATTATCACCGCAATACCACACATCCGTCGCATCAAGTCCCACTCTCCCAAGTGCTATTTCAAACATAAGCTTATTCGGTTTTCTAAATAAATAGTCGCTCGAAGTCATTACAAACTCAAATTTGTTATTTGGTAGCAGTCGATTAAATCGCTCGGTAAGTGCATCGCCAGAATAAATAAGATTACTGATAACCGCACTTCGTATTCCCTTTTGATTAATATAGTCAATAATTTTGTCAGCATTTGGCATAATGTCACCTTTTGACGCACCACGCCAAAACACTATTTCCATTTCAAGCGGTGTAAGTGAAAATTCAATACCAAGACGCTCATAAATTAGTTTATCAATAGTTTGTTTCCCTACATCATAACCACTATTGCGAATACTGTTTATATGTTTGTTGTATATCTCATCAGCATAACTACACACATCTTCTACTGTATATCCATCTGGATTTTTGGTAACATATTCAAACAAATCAGCTGTAGCGCGTTTTAAATCAAATTCAGGCTCACACAAAAGCGTGCGGCCGTAATCAAAAATAATCATCTTGGGATATTTCATTTTAAAAAATTCTCCACATCGTCTATTACCTTATCGCAACCGTTGGGCAGAGTTTGTTTAGCTTTTTCATTGTCAAGCCACTCATAGCTTATTATTTCGTTGTGGTCGATATCAAGCTCACCGTTATATTCAGCAAGAAACAATACCACCGTTTTTTGTTTTTCGCCCGACCTTGTGCGAAATTTGTAATTAATTTCGGTTTTAAAGCCGTCAATAAGCTCTGCTTTTATGCCTGCTTCTTCAAACAGTTCACGTAATGCGCATTCTTCTTCGCTTTCAAAAGCCTCTAAATGTCCTTTAGGTACGCTATAAGTACCTGAAAGATTCTGCAAAAGGCAAAGATATTCTCTTTTTTCGTTTATAGTTCTAAAAACCACAACGCCGCAGGATTTTTGGCAAATTGCCTCAACGTGTGTTTTATAATACTGTTCTTGAAAATTAATTGCCTCGGCGATTTGCGCCTGATTAAAAATAATACCTTCAGGCGCGGCGATAAGCTTGTCCTCGATATCGTTTTCGCGGTGAATAATGCCGATAACCTTTGCACGATATTCGGTAACAGGCTTGTCCACACCCAGCAAATAAACATCAAGCTCTTCGTCGTCACCACCTAAAACATCTGGAATATATCCGTAGTTTATTGGGTATGACAGGGTGTATTTTTCCTTCTTATGAACATAACCTATCGGGCGGTCGATTTTAATATCAACCGTTTTGCCGAGATATGATTTTACAAGTGCCTTACGAAGAGTATAAACAATAAAATCGTGTTTGCCTTTAAGATATTTTTCTCTACCATTATCAATGGGCGCTTCTTTGGCAAGCGACACCTTTAAATCCTCGTATTGCTTTGCTATATCGGGGTTTTGATTTAAATAATCACGAAAATTTATATAGTTTATCCAATCCATGCTGTCGGTCTTTACAATATGGATGAAGTGAGTCTGCAACTCGCCTGTGCCGTCATAAAGACTGCCTGATGCAAACAGCAATTGCTCGCCGAGGTCAGAATTCGGGCGGTAGTAAAAGCCCGCCGCTTTTAACTGCTCCTCATGTTCTAAAACAGCCTCAAAGCTATCGACAGCAATGCCAATATCAATTATTGGCTTTGCCTTTATTGTTCTAATTGCAGTGCTGCCCACGTGCTGAATATCACGAATTATGGGACCTAATATGTTTTTTAGACGAATAATTGTGTTCTTTGCCTCAATTTCCCACTCTTTTTGGTGGTCGCACAGAGCAACCGTTCCGCGTTTTAAGCCTATCATAAAAACACCCCCGCTTTTATTTTAATTTTAACACAAACTTAAAAGTATTACAATAATAATTATAGCAAGCGTTTAAACTCCAATATTAATAAATAACACTTGAAAGTTTTTGATTTTCAATTATAATAATAAATGAAAAAATAATTCTATCGGGAGTTTATTTATATATGGAAAAAAATGCATCAGGCGCGGGTGTTGCGCGTGGCGGACTGTTCAGTACATCTGAAATCAAAATTTTAATATGCTATATTTTAAGCGCTATTGATGAGCCTGTTCCTGTTGATATGCTGGCTAATGTCTTGCACTACGAGGGTCTTGCTAACGCATTTGAGGTAAGTGACGCAGTGGTATCCCTTTCTGCAAGCGATCAGATTGTTGCTACCGATGAAACCGAGCAAACCTATGCCATAACTGATAGTGGTCGCAATACTGCACAAACGCTCAAATCCTCTCTTTCTTCTGTGGTAAAGGAACGCGCGTATTTGGCAGTTATGAAGATGTTTGCCAAATTTAAAAACGCAAAGGACAACCAATTTGAAATAACACACGAAAACGGCGCTACATATCTTAGTTGTTCTGCCATTGACGGCGGCAAACCGTTTATTACCGTAAAATTGCTGATAAACGATGAGGATCAGGGTAATTACATCCGTGAAAAATTTTTGGAAAACCCCGCAAAGATTTATTCGAAAATTATAGAGATGTTGACACAGTAAACATTATAAAGCTAAATTCGCCTTTGGCGAGCTAAATTGACTTACAGTCAGCTAAATTCCTACGGAGCTAAATGTGTCTTTCGACGCGCTATACACGAATTTTATTTAGCTTCACATAGTGATATTTTGCTATGCAAAGCATAATTTAGCTGTTGCGATAGCAACAATTTAGCTTTTTTATATATACTTTTTATGTTTATTTTTGTTGACCCCCATTATACCTCCGACAAGTGACGACAGCATCACAATAATAAAATGAAACAGTGTGTTGAGCGATAGTCCGTTGCCAAGTATTAGTGACAACGCGGTAATTGCCGTAAACACAACACTACCGATAATCAGCCCCACAAGATACCCTTTATCTCCTATTTTTTTTGCGGTATATCGGCTTGCAACAAAACTGCCTATTGCAAGACTTATTGTACCAAACGGCGTAGCATAGGCGCGGTCTATATTTAAAAAAAGTAATACAGCCGCAAAAACCAACATTGTCACAATAGTTGCCAGCACACCAAAAACAACACCCATTATATATGCTGATTTTTTATTTACAGTATCTTTTTTTGCAAAATCGCTAGACATAAAAATCCCTCCGCTTAAATTATATAAGCAGAGGGAGCTTTTTATTACT
>CAZVWG010000082.1:0-6105 GCA_964630675.1 uncultured Ruminococcus sp. | reverse complement strand
ACGTTGCATTTGCTATTCTTGGCATTCTTTACGGCAAGGGTGACTTCAAGCAGTCAATGATTACAGCCATTAACTGCGGTGATGATACCGACTGTACTGCGGCAACTGTTGGTTCAATTCTTGGTATTATCAACGGTAAGAGCGGTATTCCTGAAGATTGGCAGGAATACATTGGCGATAAAATAGTTACCGTTTCTATAAATATGGGTTGTGACCCAAGATATCCGCTTACCATAACCGACCTTACCGACCGCGTTATGAGGCTTGTACCTATTGCTGCATCGGTTAACCGTAATTTCAGCGTTACTGTAACTGACCAGCCTACCGATACCACTACGCCACCACTTTACGATACACTTGAAGGAAAGCGTCTTTTTGAAAGAAGCGAATATTCTTTTGATGCTGAGTTAGGTTTTGGTAATGCGGTTATTTCTTATGAGAGATGTCCTCGCATTAAACCGGGGGAGAGTCTTGGTGTAAATATCAGAATTTTTGGCAAATTCTGGGCTATACCCGAAAATCTTTCAATACGCTTTATTGCTCCCGAAGGCTTTAAGGTAGAGGGCACGAGATCTTTCTATATGGAAGCCGGCTCAATGGCTAACGACTACTATCCAAACGCTAATAACGACTACGTTATAACCGCAGGCGAAAACGTAGAGGCTCAAAACCGCATTATAGTGGAGCTTGTATGTCAGGGTCGTCCTACGGTTGGGCTTTTTGAAATGATAGTACTTGGGTAATTAAACAATAAAACAATAAAAACAATAGATATTGCTTGTATCTATTGTTTTTATTTGTTATAATGTAAAAAAATAAACCTTTACGGAGGCATAGAAATGGAATTTAAATCAAGAATAGTGTCATCACTGGAAAAATGCTTTTTAACATCCGATATTACAAAATTCACTGAAGTTAAGCAAGAGAATATTTTTAAAAATCAAAAATATTCTTTTCAGCTTGCAGCTCGGTATGAGGATGCGTGGCAGTTGGCATTAAAGCCCGTTGTAGAGGGCGATTTGGCACCATACGTTACAGTTCGTGAGATCGTAAATGTTCCTGCCGAGTTACCTACATATCATAATTGTACTCCAATGCCCGAGGTTCACGAGCCGGGTCTTTACCCCGATCTTTTGCGTCCGCTTAAATATCGTGGAACTTTACGCTTGTTCCCTATGCAAAGTCGTGCACTTTGGTTTGATATTGACCCTAAGGGTGAAATTACAGGCGAGCATGTTTTAAAAATTAAATTATTACGTGTTGGTATTACAAGCAAGGGCTTAACGCCTACAGAAGAGGTAGTTGCCGAGCACGAGCTTAAACTTGATATAAAGGATGTAGAAATTCCCGAGCAGACCCTTAAATTTACACAGTGGTTTTATGCTGACTGTCTTGCAGACTACTATAACGTAGAGGTGTTTTCTGACCGTCATTTCGAGATTTGTGAAAACTTTGCACGAGTAGCGGTCGAAAACGGACGTAATATGCTTATGGTACCGCTACTTACTTACGCTCTTGACACTTATGGCGGCGGCGAGAGAACCACCACCCAGCTTATAGACGTTTATAAAGACGGCGACGCTTACACCTTCGGCTATGATAATCTTGACCGTTGGCTTGATATGTATCAGCGTGTTGGTGTAAAGTACTATGAAATTTCACCCGTATTCTCACAGTGGGGCGCCGACAACACACCAAAGGTAGTAGCTACGGTAAACGGCGAAAAGAAAACTATTTTTGGTTGGGGCACAGACCCGCTCTCTAAAGAATATAACACCTTTATCCGCGCGTTCCTCAGCGGCTTTATCGCACATATGAAAGAGCGTGGCGAGGATAAAAAGTGTTGGTTCCACGTATCTGACGAGCCGATTGCCGAGCATTTTGAACAGTATAAAAAGGTTAGGGATTCAATATACGATTTAGTTGAGGACTATGAGAATCTTGACGCTATATCACATTATGAATTCTGCAAGCTGGGATTAAGTAAACATCCTGTACCAAAGACTATGGTTGTTCACGAATTTATTGAAAACGGTATAGAGGATCTTTGGACATATTACTGCGGCGGTCAGTGTCAGGGAGTTAGCAACTGTCATTTTGCGATGGAGCTTGCTCGTGTGCGCTGCCTTGGTGCTCAGATGTTTAAATATGATATACAGGGCTTCTTGCATTGGGGTTATAACTTCTATAACAACCAATGGTCTTATGATAAGCTTGACCCGTTTGCAACCTCGGATGCCGAAAGCTTTGTTGCAAGTGGTGACGCTTATATGGTATATCCTGCTCCCGACGGTACAGCTTGGGAATCAACACGTCTTCGTGCGCTTTATGAAGGTATGGAGGATATGCGCGTAATGCAATTAGCGAGCGAGCTTTGCGGCAAAGAAGCGGTAGTAAAGGCTATTGAAGATATCGTTGGTGAAGTAAGATTTGATAAATGTATACTCGAAAGCGATACAATGCTTGCAGTACGCAGAGCTGTAAATCAGATGGTGTTTGATAAAATATAATTTATTATGATTTATTATGTTGATAATATTTCAGGCGTTAACACAAATGATGGATTATCACCTGAAACAGCACTAACAAGTTATAAAAATTTTGGCTGCCTCACTTTCTTAGTGAGACAGCCATTTTTGCTTTATTCATCGCTTCCTGCGCGCATTTCCATAAGCTGTTCGGGGGTTATAAGCACCTGACGGGGCTTTGCGCCCTCATAGCCGCCGATAATTCCGCGTTCTTCCATCTGGTCGATTATACGCGCGGCGCGTGCATAGCCGAGTTTAAGTTTTCTTTGCAGCAGAGAAGTGGATGCCTGACCAAGCTCTACAACAACCTTGATTGCTTCGTCAAGTACGGGGTCATCTGCATCTGCGGCTTCTTCGGGAACACCCGTGCGTTGCTGCTTTTCAATAGCCGCTTGACGCTCAATTTCAAGCATAATATTGTCGTCGTAGTTAGCCTTGCCGCCGCTTTTTACAAATTCTACAACGCGCTCAACCTCTTCGTCGCTTACAAAACAGCCTTGAATACGGTTTGGCTTTGTAGCGCCTACAGGACGGAAGAGCATATCGCCGCGACCAAGTAATTTTTCGGCGCCTGCGCAGTCAAGGATTGTACCACTGTCTATATGTGATGATACTGCAAATGCAATTCGTGTGGGTATATTTGCTTTAATAACGCCTGTTACAACGTTAACTGACGGACGCTGTGTTGCGATAAGCAGATGAATACCCGCTGCGCGCGCCTTAGCGGCAATACGGTTTATGGAATCTTCAACCTCTTTTGGAGCAGTCATCATAAGGTCGGCAAGCTCGTCTATGATTATTACGATGCGAGGCATCTTTTTAACCTCGGGCTCGTCTACCAAGGATTCTACAAATTTATTGTAGCCTTCAATATTACGCACATCACGGTCGGCAAACATTTTATAACGCTGTTCCATTTCGTTAACCGCCCAACCAAGCGCGCCTGCCGCCTTGCGTGGCTCGGTGATAACAGGAACGATAAGATGAGGAATTCCGTTGTATATGCCAAGTTCTACAACCTTTGGGTCTATCATCAAAAGTTTTACATCATCGGGAGATGCCTTGTATAAAAGACTGATAATAAATGAGTTGATACATACAGATTTACCACTGCCCGTAGCACCGGCTATTAGTCCGTGAGGCATTTTTGCAATATCGGCAACTACGGTGTTGCCGCCGATATCCTTACCCATAGATACGGTAAGTTTGCTTTTTGAAGCAGAAAATGTGGAGGATTCAATAACCTCGCGTATACCTACCGTAGCGCTGGCACGGTTTGGCACCTCGATACCAACGGCAGCTTTATTAGGAATAGGCGCTTCGATACGAACACCTGCGGTTGCAAGGTTGAGCGCAATATCGTCGGCAAGGCTTGTTATTTTGCTGATTTTTACACCTGCTTTTGGTTGTAGCTCATAACGCGTAACTGTAGGACCGCGGCTTACATTTATAACCTGTGTTTCAACACCAAAGCTTTTAAGGGTATCGACCAGACGCTGTGCAGTGCTTTCAAGCTCGGCGGCAACTGTTTTGCTGTCAGTACTATTTACACTTTCAAGAAGACTGAGTGGCGGATATTTATATATCGGCATTGTATCAGCGTTTTCAGCAATTTCGTTTGTTACCTCGTCAGTTTCCTTTTTAAAGTCAACCGTAATGCGCTCGGGAGAACTGTTTTCAGATTCTTCTCGCGCCACAGCGATCGCTTCATCAACATAAGCGGTATCATCAACAGGTAGATATTCATCCTCGTCTGTCGGGGTGGGTATTTCGTCATTATAGCTCTCAACCAATTTTTGCTGCATTTCGTTAAGATTGCGTTTTTTACGTGACGGTTTTTCAGGTTCATCAACATCCATATCCACATCGAAACCCTTGATGACTTTAAGTTCTTTTTTCGGCTTTTCCTGCTTGTCGTTTTCACGCAATGCACGCTCAGCAAAAGCGCTGCTAGCTTGTTCGGATACCACCTGAGCGGGTTTTGCAATCGCCTTAAACAAGGATAAAAGATGTGTGCCTGTAATTATCATCAAGAATACAAAAACAAGCAAGACAAGTGTGATAATAGCGCCCGCTTTACCAAAAGCAAGACCAATTGGGAAACCGACAAGCGTACCGAGTAGTCCGCCGCCAAACTTTTGTGCGAGTCCCCAGGCATCAGCAATATTTTGACCAAACATTTCGCCAATAAATTGGTCTTTTGGCGTAGAGCATACATCGATAAATGCACCGACAAGTACCGCCAAAACTACCGATTCGATAATTTTCGCGTTTATATTTGACGATAATTTGTCCGTTGCAAAAATTATTGCCACAGCTCCAAGTAAAAACGGATAAAAGTATGCTGTAACACCAAACAGTCTGAACATAAATTCATGCATTACTGTCCAAATGTGCTCGCCCTCAATAAATACTACAAACACTAAAAAAATTGCTACGGCAAACCATATAACAGAATGAAGCTGTCGGGTCGCCTTGTTTGCGGCCTGAGTTTTCTTTTGTGATGGTCTGCCCCTCTTTTTTGTTGCCATTTATGTAACACCCCAAAATAAAAATTTATGTATCGTGTCGGAAAACCGACACCGTTAATTACTTTCAATCAGTTTGTAAAGATATTCTAAAACCTCGTTTAAATTGCCAAGCGAGTCAATAAGTCCTTTGTCTACAGCTCTTTGACCCGAAAGCGTTGTACCCACATCGGTTACAAGCTCGCCCGTATTCATCATAAGACAGGTGAATTCGTCTGCCGAGATACGCGAGTTTTTGACCACAAAATCGGTAATGCGGTCTTGCATACGCGCAAAGTGGTTCATAGTCTGCGGCACGCCTATAACCAAACCGCTGGTCCTTACAGGATGAATAGTCATTGTAGCGCTTGGTGCTATAAACGAGCGTTTTGCCGAAACAGCCAGAGGCACACCGATTGAATGACCTCCGCCTAATACAAAGCTGACGGTTGGCTTTTTCATACCTGATATCAGTTCTGCCAAAGCAAGCCCTGCTTCAACATCGCCGCCCACGGTATTGAGAATAACAAGCATACCCTCTATATTATCATCTTGTTCAACAGCAACGAGCTGCGGAATAATATGCTCATATTTGGTGGTTTTGCTGTTTTCGGGCAAAACGTTATGCCCCTCAATTTCACCGATTATTGTAAGGCAAAATATTTTATGACGGCCGTCTACCGCTGCTATAGAGCCTAATTCCTTTATGGCGTCTAACTGCTCGTTATCCTGTGTTTTATTTTTGTCGTTACTCATATAACTTCCCTCCAAATATATTATTTGAAAAGAAATTATAACAATACACAATAATTATATATCTTTTTATATAATTTTGCAAGGAAAATACTTTATTTTTTAAACTAACAATGTTATAATTACAGAAAAGGCGAAGGGATATCCCTTCATTGATTATACCAATCAATGAACTCCCTCCCTGTTACAAATTTTTAAAAAGAAGATGACAAAAATGAAATTTGAAACAGCAGCGCAGGTGGCAGCCCGTTTGGGTGTTACGGTGCGCGCAGTTCAAAAATGGGCAAGCGAGGGTAGGCTTGAAGGCGCGCAAAAAG
>CAZVWG010000081.1:0-6307 GCA_964630675.1 uncultured Ruminococcus sp. | reverse complement strand
TACAAGACTTATAAATGACGGATTTAAAAATGCGCGCCTCAGCGCCATTCGTTTTCTATCGCCCGTAAGACAGTATGCGCCGATTGTAAAGGTAAGCATATTCATACCCACAATATAAACGCAGGCAAAGCACGCAACCTCAGGGTGATTCGGAAGCAAAGCCTTTATAATCGGTATACCAAAAAATCCCGCGTTACCAAGGCCGAAGCTTACTGTGAGCATTCGATATTTTACATCGTGGAATTTTTTACGGAAGATGCCATACAAAACAAAGGTAAGAACGGTTTGTATGATAAGCGCTACCACAAAAAACAGCATTATATTGCCTATGTTTTGTAATGAGCGCTCGGTCTCCAAAAAGGATGATACTATCATACATGGCGAGCAAACATACATAAGTATTGCCGAAAGAGTAGACAGATGCTCTGCCTTTGCAATTTTTGTTTTACAGCATATAAAGCCGGGTATTATGTACAAAAGTGTCAACAGCACATTGCTGAAAGCAATTCCAAAACCCATTTAAACCAATTCCTTTAATCAAAAATTTATCAAATTAAATGATACCATATTTACAACCACTTTACAAGCAGTTTATGTTTTTATTGATTTTTAAATAAATCCGTGATATATTGAAATTATAAGGGGGTTTTATTATGGTAGAAGACATTACATTAGCATTTGGTATTATTTTTATGTTGGTTTATTTTGTACTGTTTGTGTACGCGATATTATCCTACGTTTTAGAGTCTTTATCTCTATATACTCTGGCGCGGCGCCGCGGCATTGCAAATCCTTGGCTGGCTTGGATTCCTTACGGTAAGTTTTGGAATTTGGGCGCAATTGTACGTGATTACGATCGGCAAAACGGCATTAAAAGGCGCTGGGATAAAGTTCTTTTAACACTATCTATAATTATGTCAGCATGTGTTTTCATAACATACATTAGTATTTTCGCCTACATAATGTCATTAGCCTTTCAATTAGGCGACGCAGAAATGAGCGAAGAGATGGCATTGCAGTTTGTGGGAATGCTTTTTGTCGGCTGTTTGCCCTTGGGGCTTATAAGCTCTGCTTTAAGCACACTTACGCTTATTTGCTGTTATAAAATTTTCGAGTCAACCGTTTCGGAAAAAGCGCTTAAATATTTCTTGATATATTTATTGGTGCCTTTTGCCGCTCCGTTCTGCCTTTTTTCTTGCAGAAACAAGGGATATGAACACCCCGATCCACTGGCGTATATTTATAATCCTGTAGATAAAGATTATTCGTATTATCGTTCGGATGCGGTTATACAAAAGATAGAACCAATCGCTAATGAAAATACAGATATCCAAAACGAATTGCAAAACAGTGAGGTATAAAACAACACCCGTTTTAAAACGGGTGTTGTTTTATACCAACGGCTGATTGTTTATTACAAGCTTAAACTGCAGACCAAGTTTTTCCGCGGCTTTGCGACACAAAATCATACGTTGCATAAATATTTCAAAATAATCCATTACTGAACCGTATTTTGTATCTATTGTAAGACTTAACTCTATCTGATTTTTATCGTCGCTTATCGTAAGATTTGCTCCCGTTACAGAATAATTCACCCTGTCGTGAATGTCAAAATTTATCTTTTCGGCGTTTCGCACACGGTTGCGACGAACATCCGACTTATCTGCCAGAATAAGCGCAGCAGCAAGTTCGCTTACAGGCACTCCCGTGCCCTCGTCATGATTGCCTATAGCCGTTACGATATCTGCTATTTCTGCCGAATCAAATCCCAAATTATCTAATATTCTAAAAGCCATAACTGCTCCGCTTTGGCTGTGGTCAATACGATTTACAAGATTGCCTATATCGTGCAAATATCCTGCAATTTTCACAAGCTCTACCGTACGCTCATCGTAACCCAACGTATCTAAAATATATCCCGCTTTTTCGGCTACGGCGGTTACGTGAGCAAAGCTGTGCTCGGTAAAACCCAAGGCTTCAAGCGAAGCGTCAGCCGCAGTTATATAATCTTTTATTGCCTTATTTTTCTTAATATCGTTATATGTCATAAATTGTAAGCCTCTTTTAAATCAACAAAAATAGTAGTGGAGCATTATTCCACTACTATTTTACACTCAATTAATAGTTGTTGTCAACCGCTACCCATTGACCATTTGCCGAAAGGCTCTTTTTGCCTGCTTCTCGAGCCGCAGCAATCATAAGAGTTTCTTCATGCGATACGGGCTCTACGCCGGTTTTAAAGAACTCTACCATTGCCTTATAATGATATTTCCAAAAATCATAACTGCAATCAATAAGCTTATTGCTTGTTGGAATTGATATGTTCATCATATAAGGGCTGTCGTAGTTTAGACTGCTTATAACGATATGTCTACCACTGTTCATTTCGATTGTTACCGAATAAAAAGCATCGGCGGTCTGCACAGCGCTAACACGTTTAGCCGGTTCTTCCATAAGCATCATAGCAGGCTCGAGCGCGTGAAGAATATAGTTATCATAAGAATTTTGTGGTGTCATTGCTACAAGCGACTTTATAGCCTTGCGGTCAACTGTATAATATTCCTGTGCATATCGAAGCGATGAACAGGTATAGCATGGTGTGCCGCTTTTTTCAGCTATTTCAAACATTCGCTTTGCCGAAGCTAAGTCTGTACCAAAAGGCTTGTCAACAAAGCAGGGCTTACCGCTTGCCAATGCCTCACGGCAAAGGTCTTCCTTGCGCTCACAGTTGTCGGGCGCCAAAATAATTAAAACATCGGATTTTTCAATAACCTCTGCAATAGTGGCACAGTATCCAACACCCATTTTTTCGCACCACTGCTCACTTGTGGTACTGTTTGTGGGATGCGGAATTTCGCCGTAAGCGTAGCATACCTTTACTTCGCCGTTTGACTGCTCCTCCAAATGCTTTGGAGCGCTGTTTGCGTGCCATTCATCAAGATAGTAATCAATAAAGCCAACTTTTATCATAATTGTATCTCCTTATGAGCTTCTGCAGAGTCATATATTGCCTGCATCATCTTTGCGGTAATAATATTGGTATCAATGTGGTTAGCCAGCTTTTCGCCCGACTTGATACAATCAAGGAATTCGTCAATTTCGGTCGCAATCTGAACATTTTGCTCAAATTCAGGGGTATACTCATAAAGCTCGCCGTCTTTTGTGGTGTAAACGGTAAATTCTTTTGTATAGTAATCTATACGGCAGCCGCCCTTATCGCCCATAAAGTCAATGAACATTTCATCCTTCTTTACGTTCTGAGCCCAAGCGCCATTGACTGTAATCGTAGGACCTTCGGTACGGATAAGCGCTGTGATAGAGTCGTCAACGTCATAGGTACCGTCAAGTATTGGAGGGCCAGCCCACATTTTACCAGGATATACATATTCGGGAATGTTTTTACCCAGCTTGCAGAATGCCTCACCTGTAACGGTAAGTGGTTTTGGGTCGCCGCAAGCATACATAACTATATCAAGAAAATGTACGCCCCAGTCGATAAGTGCGCCGCCGCCTGCGATTGCCTTAGTAGTGAATGCGCCACCAAGACCCGGTATTGAGCGGAAGGCACGGAAGCTAACATACACATGGAAAATCTCACCGAACATACCCTCGTCAATAAGCTTTTTAAGTACTCTTACACCGTTGTGGAAACGGTTGCATACACCAATGTTAAGCACCTTGCCTGTCTCGTGCTGAGCCGCCTGCATTGTAAGGGCTTCATCGTATGTACGTGCAGCAGGCTTTTCACAAAGAACGTTTTTGCCTGCACGTAAAGCATCGATAGAAATAAGAGGATGAACATTATTAGGCGTACAAACCGAAATTGCCTCTATTTCGGGGTCAGCTAATGCCACCTTGTAATCGGTTATAGCAATACCGCAACCGTACTTTTCTACAGCGGCTTCTGCACGCTCGGGAATAATATCGCAAAAATATTTAATTTCTGCCTTTTCGTTTGCTATGTATGCGGGGATATGAGCATTATTTGCAATAGTACCGCAACCAATAACTGCAACTTTCATAAAATAACCTCACTTTATTTTTTTAAGTCCAACGACTTTATATTATTTAAATAAGAGCTAGGGGACACACCTTCTCTTAACGAGAATGCCTTACTAAAAACATGAATGCTGCTGTAGCCCATCTTTTCGGCGACCTCGGTAACCGAAAGACCGTTTATCAGCAACTCACAGGCGCGATGATGTCGGCTTAAAAGGAAATAATTTTTCAAGCTTATTCCCATCGATTTTGAAAAAAAAGACGATATATGTGAATAACTATAGCCAAATTTTTCGGGCAACTTTTTTAGCACACCTATATCCTCTATATTTGAATCTATAAATGAGCATATTTGAGCAACGATTCTCTTCTTTGTAAATCGCACATCAGGAATATAAACACTGTTTGCCTGACCCTTGAGCGAACGCAGAGTATATATCAACAATTTGCGGAGACTGTCTGCAACAACGGTTTCCGTAAACTCATCTTTTCCATATAAATTTAAAAATATATCGTGAAAGGTGTGAGGTATACTGCGATCCGCTTCGGCGTAACCTGCATTTTCCGCATCTTTAAAAAATGCAGACAATATCCGCTCACAATGTTCGCTGTCATCAACTATATCAAATGCCAGATAATAATACCTGAGTGAATGACCATCGGCGCTTTCAATTGCGTGCGCAACACCCTTTGGATTAAATATTATATCTCCCGTTTTACAATAATAGTTTGTCTCACCGCATAGTATATTTGCATTTCCACGCACAATATATGTGATTTCGTGAGCAACTTGTATATGCTTACTGCATTTAAAGCCTGAATAGGTATCAATGTCACCTACTTGAATTATACTAAAAGGTAAAAAATCCTTTGGTTTTTCATAAAAAGCATTATCAAAATGAAATTTTACAAAATCCGCCACGTTCCATTCGCCTCGCGTTTTATTCTAACACATAAAAAACATATTTTATTTGATATTCACAGCATTTTTATTTAGCATTTCTTATTATCTCAAAAACCAAATAAAAAATCAACCCTTTTTATAGGGTTGATTTTCAAAATCTTATTTTATCTTTTTAGCATAGGCACTGGGGCTTATACCCTCGCGTGTAGAAAAAGCATTACTAAAAGCGTGTATACTACTGTAGCCCATCCTTTCGGCAACCTCCGTTATGGAAAGTCCGCTCTTAAGCAGATCACACTCGTACTTGTGCCGATTAATTAAAAAATAGTTTTTAAGGCTTATGCCCATTGATTTTGAGAAAAATGACGACAAATACGAATAGCTATAACCAAATTTTTCGGGCAACTTTTTCAGTGCACCTATATCCTCTATATTAGAATCTATAAATGAACAAATCTGTGAGATAATTCGCTTTTTACCAAAACGCACATCAGGAATATAAACCAGATTTGCCTTTCCCTCAAATGAGCGATGAGTAAAAATAAGTATTTTTCTTATACTGTCTACGATAAGCGCCTTTGACAACTCATCCTCTTCATAAAGATTTATAAAAATATCCTGAAACGCATTGGGAATGGATTTGTCTGCCGTTGCTTTGCCCGAAGCAATATTATTAAAAAATTCAAATAAAATACGTTCAGCAGGTGAAGATGTATCTTCTATTCCAAAAGAAAGAAAATAATATCTTAGGGAGTGACCGTCAGCATTTTTTATGGCATGCGTGCTACCCTTGGCATTATATATTATATCGCCAGCCTTACATTCATAAATTTTATCGTCACATGTCACCTGAGCGCTACCCTTAACTATATACGTCAACTCGTGTTGATTGTTTTTGTGGTCAGCAATCTCAAATCCGGGATACGTATCGGTTTCGCCTACCTGATACACCGTAAACGGCGCAATATGCATAGGATCATCAACAAACCAATTATCGAAATGAAATTTTACAAACTCTGTAGGTGTTTGTAACATACAGGCATCCCCTCCTGATAAATTATACATTTCATATGATATATTTTAACATGTTTCAAAAAAATTGTCTTTAATATTAAAATATTATTATTTATTATTTTTCATTGTGCGCAACAGTAAATTGTATTTTGTTAAATAAAGTCGATCACTATATATAGTGCCCCCTTTTTCGATAATCTGCTTATAAAACTTAAATAAATAACAATATTGTTTGCTTTCATCTGTGTATATTTGCCCTAGTATCTATATGTCATAATAAAAAACTCATAACAATTGCAACAAAACAGATTTTAAGGCAAAAGTAAAACCCCGAAAACCGTGATGGTTTCGGGGTTTTTGTAATCTTTGAAAAATATAAGATTATCTCTT
>CAZVWG010000080.1:0-6333 GCA_964630675.1 uncultured Ruminococcus sp. | reverse complement strand
TCAAAACAATAAAGCAAACAATGATATAAGGAAAGACAGGGTGGAAGCCCTGTCTTTTAATTTTGGGATTTAAAAAGTGCGACGAATGTTGTGACAACTATAAATGATACTTTTGGTAGTAATAAATCGGAACAAAAGCTTAATCCGGATGAGGTTATTGAGGAAATTTTGAAGAAAATTAAATAATTTTTTTAGATCGGGTGGTGGTATGTATTGCGACCGCCCTAAATTTTTTGGAGGTAGAAAGAATAGATGATTAAACTAAAACCAAAACATATATGGAGTGAATTTGAGTCGGGTCAGCAGCACAAAAACGGTATCGGTGATAAGGGCATTCACGATCAAGCAAGAATTAATGAAAGATTTTTCGTCGGTGATCAGTGGCATGGCGTGAATGCAGGCAATGAAAAGCCGCTTACTCGACGAAATATTATAAAGAGAATCGGCGAATACAAAATGGCGACCATAGGTAGTGCACCGATTGCGGTAAATTATAGCGCAGAGGGAGTGCCTGATACTGTGGATATAAACGAGAGCGATGCTTTGAAAGTACAGATGATGGGCGGCGAGATACCTCAGGGAAATACAAGCGATGCTGAGATTTCGGTGGTGATGAGCGCGCTTACTGATTATTTTAAGGTTACAGCTGAAAGACTTAAATACGATGATAAAAAAGATCAGTTGTTACGAAATGCATATATTTCGGGAACCGGAATTTTATATACATATTGGAATAGTTCTATTCAAACAGGATTGTATGCCGACGAAGGCAGGACTATGGCAATAAAGGGCGATATTGACTGTGAGGTTTTGGATATAGAAAATGTAGTGTTTGGAGATCCAAATAACGAAGAGGTTGAGAGTCAGCCGTATATTATTATTGCACGGCGTCTTGATGTCGAAGCGGCACGTAGAGAAGCGGAAAAATATGGTCAGGCGACCGAGAACATTGTGCCTGATGGTGCTAACGGATATTATCGAAATGCCGGAGATCGAGGTGAAGATGAGCCTGCTGATTCAAAGCGAGTAACGGTTATTACAAAGCTGTATAAAAAATATGATGATGAGGGCAACCCGACGGTTTGGGGCAAAACTGTTACTGAAAATGCAGTGGTGCGGCCTGAATGGAATTTGCTTATACACAGATATCCAATAGCAAAATTTATTTGGGAGCGCAGACGTAGTTGTGCTTACGGTGATAGTGAAATAACGTATCAAATACCAAACCAAATTGCGCTTAATCAGGCACATTCTATTTCAGTTTGGGCAATGCAGAACACGGGCATGCCAAAAACAATTATCAATGGTGATTTAATACCTGACGGTATATCTAATGACCCAGCGGAAGTGGTGAGAATTTATGGTTCTGCTGAATATATGGCAAGTGCTATACGCTATGTTGCTCCGCCTAACTATGGTGCGGCATTTATTAATTTTACCGATGTATTTGCACAGAATGTGTTGTCGGATAACGGCGCTAATGATGCGGCGCTCGGAAATTTCAGGCCTGATAATGCAACGGCAATAGTACAGGCGCGTGAAGCGGCAATTGCGCCTATGCAGGTGTATAAAAACCGTTTTTATAGTGCTAATGAGGATGTAGCGCGTATTTGGGCAGATTTTTGGATTACTATGTATGGTAGACGTTCTATTAAGATAAACGACAGCGGTAGTGTGCGTTATATGGCGTTCGACGCGGAGCGTTACAAGAATTTGGTTATTACGGCACGTATTGACGTAGGAGCATCTACTTTGTGGAGTGAAGCTGTGTCGATAAGTAACCTAAATGGATTACTCTCGGCGCAGCAAATCAGCTTTATTGAATATCTTGAGCGTTTGCCTAAGGGCCTTATACCTGACGTGGGCGGCTTGCTTAATTCAAGAAAAGAGCAAGCCGCGGCGGCACAGCAGGTGGCGATACAACAGCAACAGGCGGCGGCACAGAATGTAACACCTGACCAGATAGGTGATGAGGAAGTGTTGGCTCATATAAAGCGAAACAATCCTGATGTTTATGAGAGACTTATGAGATTGTCGCCTGAGGATCAGCAGAGAGCATTTAGTATGATGAGAAACAGTGCGGGTAGCGCACAGCAAAATGAGAATATGGTAGGTGACCTATAATGAAGGCAAGTGAATTGTTAAACAATGCGTTAAAAATCATAGGTTATACCGATAGTGACGGTAATGCGGAGCTGACACAGCGAATTCGTAAAAGTGCTATCGTGACGGTGAATTTAGTTTACGCTGATTTGTGGAAGACAGAAAATAAAGAATCTTTTGAACCGATAAAGAGTCTTGATGACGAAATAAAGCTGTCGCAAAGGGTGACGGATGAATGCTTTTTGTACGGGCTTGCCATGCATATAGCGCGCAGTGAAAACGATGGCGATCAGCAGCAGTTTTATGCCGCGCTTTATAACTCTAAGCGTGCGGGACTTACGCGGTATGAAAAGGTTAAGAATATTTTGCCGAGGGTGGAATGCTGATTATGAAATATCCGATGATAAATAAACAGCCGCGCCGAGAGGTAAATGTACCCGAGCTTAGCGGCGGTTTGAATTTGCGTGATAGTCTGACGGGGGTCAGAGATAACCAGATGACCGGTTGCGTTAATATGTGGTACAAGGATGGTATGCTGAGAACGAGACCTAATTTTGTATTTGAAGAAGGTTCAACCATGATAATAAACAATTCCAGTTATGAATTGATTGCACAAAAGGCACACAACGACATCATAAACGATGGGGCAGTATTAATTAGTTTTAAAATCAAAAATACAGATAATTTAAAGATGACATTTCAATTTTATTGGCTAAAAGAAAATGATCACAGTCGTGTTGGTGATATCACTGTTGATGAAGAATGTGATTATTTCGTTGTGGAAAAAAACGGGATACTGTATTGTTATTTATCAAACTGTAGCATATATACGCTTGATTATAAAAACGGTGAAATAATATGGCAGCTTGTGAGTGATAGTGATTATTATATACCGACAATTATGGCACATTGCAAGGCAACAAATAATGGACTGGATTATACAGGCACGATGTTTGAGGGATATAATTTGTTGACTGATTCATACAAAATGATATTTTCTACAGTAAATCTAAACGATGTTGAAGATGGTGTTACATGGATGAGATATCCGTATATTTCAAAATTGCCTGATGGGGTTGAAACAACAATAATCGCCAGACTAACCACCAAGGAAGGTACGGTTTGTGAGCATAAGGCTGTGTGGACCGGAGGAAAGGAACTAAGATGTTATGAAATAACGGATGAAGAGCCAAAAGATAAGTTGTACTTATATGTTACTGGATATCATGTTCATTTTGCAACAGAAAAAGGGACCATCAACATAGCAAAAATAAAAAAAGAAGATTTTGTAGAGGATAATCTTGAGATTGAGGTGATTTTTCCAACCGATAAAACGAGTGGAAATTTGAAGAAAATTTTTAATATGACAAAGAGCGTTTGGTTTGGCGGAACTGCAAACGGTATAAACGGCGGTTCTCGTCTTTTCCTTTGCGGAAACACATCAGAAACTGAGGGCGCTTTGGTAATATGGTCGGGACTTGATAATCCGCTTTATTTTAATGAAAACAATTATGTGTACATTGGCAATAAATCGCATCCTGTAACTGCCTTTGGTAAGCAAGGCGAAAACCTTATAATTTTTAAAGCGAATGAAATGTATTATTCATATTGTGCGGTTAATAACGATATTACTGCAGATGACCTTATAAATCAAACGGTTGTAGATTATGAGGCGAGCAGTGTGTATTTTCCTGTTATTGCATTGCATTCAAGCATTGGCTGTGATTGCCCCGATTCAATACAGCTTTGCCGCAACCGTTTGGTGTGGTTAAACAGTAATGGGAAGGTATATACATTAGTTTCGGCAAATCAATATAGCGAAATGACGGTTTACACGGTATCAGATTTAATAGAAAAGAAAATTAAAACCTATGATGCCGAGGCGTTAAAGGCTGTGACTTCGCAAGACTTTGGCGGGCATTATATGGTGATAATAAATTCTGAAGCGTATCTTATGGATTATAACAGTTACGGATATACACATATATACAGTTATTCCAAGACAGAGGATGCAAATTTGTTGATACCGTGGTATTATTGGTCACTTTTGCCTGAAGAGCGCTTTAGCGAGGTAGGAAAACCGCAGTATTTTGCGATTGGCGAGAGTATTATAGCGATATATGCAAACAAGCCGAAAAATATATACCAAGCAGCTTATAGTGTTTTGAACGCAAAAAACAATACCGGCGCAGATCAATTCGTGTTATCATATGACGCGGATAAAAACGGGATAATAGAAACAAGTTTGATAGGTTCTACGATGTATACAAAATTGTTTGATTTCTCGGCAGCGGGTTATTTAAAAAACGTTGACCGTGTGGATATTGGTTTTGGTAATAATGGCGGTGTGCCTGTTGACATAACTTTTGTTACCGATAAAGGTAGTGAGAATGACACAGTGACACTTGTCAGTGGAACGACTGATGAGCGCGCTGCAGCGTTTATAAGATATAAGAGTTTTTATCCAAGTATACGAGCGCTGCGAACATTTGGGGTAAAAATAGAATGTGAAGGATTGCTGATAGTTGACAGACTGTCGCTACAGTACAGATTATTAGGAGGTGCAAAATAATGTCTACATATGATGAATTGCTTGCAGGACGTAATGCTGCAGTATCAAAAATAAACGCAATGAATATCGATGATTATGTTAGTGCGGCGAAGAATACCTTGGCAGCGAATAAAGAAACAAAAGATAATACGATTAATACCGTCTATGATGCGTTGAAGGAAAATGCGCAAAGTGTATATGATAAGAATTTATCAGATGCAAAAGTAGCGTACGAGAGCGAATACCAAAAAAATGCTGTGCAGAAGTTAATTAATGAAAAGCAGATTGCAGAAAAAAACGCAAATTTAGGACTTACCGATTCGGGACTTAATCGCACGCAACAGACGGCGGCGCAATTAAGTTATGCTAATCAAAAAGGAGATATAGATATAGCAAGGCAAAACGCAATTGATAATTTGACGCTTGAACTATCATCTGCACTAACGGAAATTGAAAACAACAGAAACGGTGATCTTTTGACCGCTAACGAAGAATGGGAAAATAACGCATACTCGTTGGCACAGACAAATTATAATAATGATATTACTGCTCTAACCAACCAGATAACTTCTGCGGATGAGCAGTTAAGCGCCATTGAACAGGCGCAGCTTGAAGCAGATACGGCTGTGCAAAAGGCATTGCTTGAAGCAGCCAATAACACATCGGGGTCGAGCAACAATAGTGCAATTTACAAAATTAATTACGGTGAATTGGCAAATACAACATATGCCAGCAACGGTAATGTTGTATATACAGATATTAACGGAAATAAGGTAACGATGCGATCAGGTACCAATCCGTTTACGAATACAATTAACAAGGATGTATTAGATGAATGGGGAGAATATGACAAGAGTAAGGTGTTTAGTAACGGTTATCAACCGAATAATATTAACGGTAAGCAATTAAAGCAGTATGGCGGTGCGACCATTAATTTCAATGGAAACATACAAAAGGTTTGGACTACAAATGATGAAGATTGCTATTATTGGGATGGTAGCGCAAACAAATATATAAAGATGTCCGAAGCGGAAAAGGCATCACTTGATAGAAAAAGGTGATTTAAATGGCAAATTTTAAAGTTATCACTAAAAAAGACGGAACTAATTCAAGCAACGACTCATTGATATCGTCGCAAGGTGACAAAAGCAGATTTGAAATTGTTACGACTAAAAATGGTCTTGCGACTACCGAGGCAGCGCAGAAAAATGCATTGCTTTCCGCAGCATATGTTGATAACGGAAAATTGAAAATAGATAAAAATCAAATAGCGCAAAGCAAAGGTTTTTCAAGCAATGCAGAGCTTGAAGCGTTTAAAACAAATAACCCTGAATTGTATGAGGCTATGGGTGGAGTTAACTATTTTCCGAAGTCGGCACCTGTTACTGATACTAACAAGATTAACATAAGCAACGAGGCGGTTAACAAAATAGTTAACCGCTATATAAATGCCGATACAAGCGAAATTGACGATATTATTAAAATATTAGGCTCGGGTGAGTGGCAAGATGCCGACACTATGAAAAAGTATAGTGATGCGGTGAACACACACGCTAACGATTATATTGCGCTTGATAGTATAGGGTATTTTAATAATTTATCTGAGGAAGAAAGAAAGAACAATGTTGATTTGCTTAAAAGTTTGAAGGAAACGGTTAATAGCAGTAAGGATGTGTTTG
>CAZVWG010000079.1:0-6376 GCA_964630675.1 uncultured Ruminococcus sp. | reverse complement strand
GCCCTCTCCCCTTTAGGCAAGGGGCGCTTTTTCGTTTTCTCTCTCCCTCCACCACCTACGGTGGTCCCCCTCCCTCGTCAGAGGGAGGTTGGGGGGGAGAGCTCACGCGTCTATACTAAATCAACGCTTGATTATGCCCATATCGTCAGGATCGTCTTGGTTGTAGTAGTCATAGCTAGTCGTTATGACATTTATATCTAATTCATAGATTTCTATTTTTGCTTTTTCAAACATTATAATGTTCTCCTTTAATACTAACCGACATATCGGTTATGAAATCACACCCCGTGTGGATTTCCGCCAAGGGCGTGAGCGGTGCCCCCGCCCCTGACATTTTATGATGATTTTGCACCGTAGCGTGCCTGTACCATCTGAGAATACAAAATCAACGATTTTGTAGCCTCTAACAGAGCGTCGTAATAGTCGCTTGCTGTCTGCTTGTAGGCATTTGCACACTCATAAGCAAAGCCCTGTAGGCTAAGCGATGCGCCGTCTACCATAGTTTTACCGTCATATGTTATCGTAATCTCAATCGGACTGCTGATATCACCGACAGGGATATTTTCAAAACGGTAGAGATGGTATCTGCCCGCGCCCTTGTTGTTGGTCCAGTTGCCGTTGCCGTCGGTATCCCAAACCTTGTTGATATACTGACCTGCAACGTATTCGGGGGGTGTTGTTGTGTATGTGCCCGAAGCGGTCTTAAAGGTAATCTCTATTTTATTACGAGTTGTTATATATTCACTGTTAAAGACAAATGTAAACGCAAGATACGGATTGGTCTTAAGGTTGAGTGAGGTTGCGTATATAGCCAGATTGTCATCAGTAGTAGTGCCGTAGTTGTCGGCGCAATCATCAGTGATGATAATGCTGTCGTACGCTATCTGAGCGCCTGCTATCATATCGCCTGCTTCACGGAAGCCAGGATATGTGCCGTTGCCAACGTACCAAACAGGTGTTGTCGCATCGCCGTTAAGGGTTTTAACTATATCCTTAGCGTTAGCGCCGATAAGGTCATTAAGGTCGGCTACGTAAACCAAGTTCGTAGCACTGACAGGAGCTTTATCATCAGAGGATGTTTTTATTTTTCCGTCAGCCAAATCTTCGAAATCTGAATATACATTATTGTATACAATCTGATAGCAACTACGATTATACTGAATATTATAATTAGAACTAAAAGGTGCAGCACCAAGAGAAATAACATTTGTAATATAGCTGTTTATCAGCGTGCCGCCACCATAAACATTTATTGTCTCGGTCTCGCCGCTACTATTTGTAATATCCTGTGTTTTATATTCAGTTTTATAATCACCAAAGTTACCGGTAAGATGTAGTGGCGTTGTGGTTGCATTTCCGTCAGTACCGATATTATAAGCCTGGTTTCCGTAAACTATACAGTCTTTAATTTCCGTTCTATCGCGTCCGCCATTGCCACCATACAAGATACCTGAAGTGCCGATATTATATCCACCCAAATAACAGTTTATAACGCCACAGTTGTTAATCTTTACAGTTCCGTCAACCTTTGCGCCGTATCCGTTAGAATACGAGCTTGCAACTATGCCACCAATACGTGTGGTGCCCGATGATTTTGATTGCAAATACGAATTTTTAAGAGTTATACCTGTTATCGTAGTACAATCGGCATCATTAGTATAATCTGCAATGTAATTTTTATTGCTATATGTAGTTTTACCATCTGTAGTGGTAACTGTATTATAATACCAATTGGTATCCTTTTCCTTTGCGATGGCGCCGCCGCCATCTACGGTATCAAACAATCCTGCATTTTTAACATTTACAGAATACATACCGTAAATCTCTACGCCCTTACCGTCAAAGTGACCATTAAACACGGTCTCGTCATCATCTTTTGACCAAGTAACACCACCGTGGTTGGTTACAAGGTCGGTAAGATATGTCTTAATCTCATTAGCGTCGGTCATAGTAAGAATCTTTTGTGTATCTATAACATCACGTGGCTGGAGAATAATCTTGTCGATATTGTCGTTAAGCGCATAATAATAACCTGTATAATTAGGACCAGAAAATCCATTATCATATGCTGTGCCTGCACCACCGGTGATTACAGCGAGCTCTTCGGCTGTATCGATGATAATCGGGCTATCCTCGGTACCTGCTTCGTCGTTGTCGGCAAGTGTTGCACCTGTTTCACCGCCTGTTGTACCGTCCCAATAAATTATCTTTTTACTTGCAACGTATTTAGGAGTTACAAATGTCGGATAACCCGAGGTATAGCACCAAGTGTTCTCCCAGTCAAGACCAGGCATATTGGTCATAGCATCCATGCCCTTAGCCATATCGCTGTTTTCAAGCACAGTTACCTTGTTAGAGCCTGAGTCAAGCGCAAAGTTTGAATACACGTTGGAAACTACATTATTACTTTGATTGAATCTATATCCGACTGTTCCCTCAGCAGAAAGAGTACCATCATCATTGCCGTATGTATCGCCTTTATAATAAGTGGCACTGCAATCTAATATTACCGAGTCTTTAAGATATGTACCCGCATTATTCACAGTACCGCCAACAAGCTGGGTATATACTTGATTATTTCTGAGATAGTAAATCTCATTGCCATAAACCAAAATGTTTTTAACCGCAAGAGAGGCAGTTCCAGAAATAGTACCATTCAAAAGCGCTATACAACCATTATAAACGGATTTAACTCCTGTCTTTGCTACACCTTGGCAATTAGCAATCTCTATATTTTCAAAGGTTGCTGTTCCAGAAGAAACCGATGTACCATTGGATAATGTAAATCCAATAACACGGCTTGAAACAATACATACATACCAACCGCTTGTTGCATAGGAGTTTTTGACGGAAAGATTTTTAATTGTGGCGCCCATGCCAATAGTACCAAATAGGCTTTCACCATTGAGGGCACTCATTCCCCAAATGGTAGCACCGTTGCCGTCAAATGTACCCGCAAAAACATAATCATCGGGAGTATCATTAGGATTGATATTGGTTACCCAACTTGTTTTAGAATTATTTTGACCATTTGTATTTTCAAAATAATCTCTTACTTCAGAATGACTGTTCAACTGCATAATGCCGTTGTCGTGTTCTTTCTTTTGGAGCACGATGTTGCTGATGCCGTCGGCAATCTTAAAGGTCTTGCCATAAGTATCATCTGCTCCTGCAGTTACTACATAAGCAAGCTCTTCGGCGTTGTTAATAATATATACACCGTCTTTTTGCTCAAGAACTGTATCAAAGTTTACACGGTCACCGTCCCAATAAATTGTATCGCCCTCTGTTGATGAGGAGGTGTTAAGCGCTGTGTAAGCTGCCTCGCCGTACTTGAGCACAGCCTGTGCAAGATTTTGGTCGGCAGTTTTGTACTGCTCGCTGTTCTCGCCGTAGTAGCCCTCGCCATCAAGAACCTTCTGAGCGTAATCTGCGATAGAAAGATCGGTACTCTCGCCCCAAATGGCAGCATTGTCACCGTCTTCCTCCTTTACAACGATGGCTGTTGCAACCATCTTGTTGTAGATTTCTCTTGCAGAGAGTCTGTCTATTGTATAGCGTATGTCGCCCTCTTTTAATCCATCAACCGCCGCAGCCTCGTCAGCGTTAAGAACGTCACCCTCTAACTCGTTGAATGAGCCAAGGTATTTGCCGTCTTCACTCAACTGGGTAACATAGAGCAGAGGATTATAGTCGTTACCGCCTGTTTGAGAGGGGCGGTAGTAGAAGTTTATGTTATAGCTACCGTTGGTGTTATATGTAAGATTGGTGGCCAGCATACGAAGTCCGAACTCGGAGGTGTCGGCAATGTTGTGCTCGGCGGTCTGCTTAAATACAGGATAACCGCCGTTTGCGTCAACCTCCCAAACGTTTTCAAAATCAAGACCGGTGAGGCTTGTCGCAGCTGTGCCCATGGCAGCATCGGGGGAGATTTGATTGATTTGAGAAGATTCGTATGTATATGTGGCACTTCCAAACACAACATTTTCAGTTGGCATATTAGTATGCACATTTTGGAAAGTATTGGGGTCGTTTCGACGAGATGATCTTGTTGAAGAATAGTGATACGGTGCAACATCCATTATAATACTGTTACGAACCATATTTCTAACTAGTGAACTACTTTGGTACTCCTCAGGAATATCAACTGAAAGATCCGATACCAATATATTGTTATTTGTTTGTCCTATTATAGCCACTCTATGCGAATCGCCCGCATAAGCCTGACAACCGTAAACCAGACAGTCGGTAACCCACACTGCCGTTGAGGTTAAATTAGCTGCAAGCACACCGATTTCGCTTTCGTCTGTGCCCGTAGTGCTGAAATAACTGTTTGCAACGGTGCACTTGTTAAGTTGCATCAATTTAGATGCAAGTTTCAAACCTTGACCGCTAGTAGCCACATTAGCAATGATGCCTCCTACACGCCAGCCCACCCCGCTAGCGTTACCAGTATTCACGATATATGAATTTTTAACAGCAACATTTTCAATTGTAATATTGCCATCTGCATTCGGGAATAAAGCCGCATAACTTCTACCGTCATTTGCATATAAGCCGTATATTTCAACGCCGTTGCCGTCAAAGTTGCCGCAGAAATGATTTGAATTATAGGCAACAAAAGTTTGTTTTGTCCAAGAGCAAAGACCGTCGGTAGATGTGAAATAATCCTTTACTCTGTCAACATTAGACAAAGCCAAGATATCACTTGCGAAAGATTCCGGCTGCAATACTATCTTTTCAATGCCGTCAGCAATCTTAAAGTTTTTACCACTTGTATACTCAGGACCTGCGCTTACGACATAAGCAAGTTCCTCGGCAGTTTTAATTATATATGTACCATCGCCGTCAGCATCTGTATCGGCAAGAGCATCTGCCTTTTCACCACTCCAGTAAATTGTCTTACTTGGGAGCTTGGTGGGGATTGCCTGAGGACCAAATGGTTCCTCACAAAACTTGCACTTTGAATCGGTATAGACCTCATATCCGTTAACAGTATCAGCAATCGGAGCGCCCACGCCTTCTATCTCATGAGCGCAACCAACTACAATTGTGCCCGAAGCAGAGATTGTCGTGTCGTATTCACTATCGTCAAAAGTTCCACCCACAGTCGCACCTGTAGCTGTAACAGTGTACTTTTGACCGTTATCCACATCTTCCGATAGTATGTTAAAGGTGAGCTTTATGTTTACTTGCTTAAAGTAAACAGTGTCGTCCTTAGCGTTTGCCATAAATTTGACAGTGTCACCGACAATGTCACATCCACCGTCTGATGAAACCTGATCATTAATGTCAGTACCACTAACAAACGTTGCACCGCTTAATGAAAGTGCTTTGTTGTCATACTCGAGATAAACAAACGCGCTAAAAATACCGCCCATATCATAAGCAACAAGATTGTCGATTATGTCGGCAGGATTAACGGTGAGTTCTATCTCCGCTTGAGTAAAATCATTGTTTGCCTTACCGGTTCCAAAGCTAAGCCAAGAGTTATCCTCTGCGCTAACGGTAATAAGACAACCAAATACAGTGCTGCAGCAAATTGCCAATACCAATATTACGGATAGCAGTTTGCCTGAGATTTTTTTTGCCATAATCTCTCATTCTCCTTTTGAAATAAAATATATTTCGCCAGCCGCGGTTGCGTTTTTGCTCTCCTATATAGGAGAGGGATATTGTATGAAATACAATATCGGGCAAACCCGACAAATATACTACTTTATATTACAACAAAAAATCTTGATTGTCAATCATTTAATCTAAGTTTTTATTTTTTTAATACAAATTATTATAATGATTATAGAGCGTTGAAATGCAAAACATTTCAACGAAAAGCTGATTTTTCGGCTTTCAATCAAATAAATTTAAAAGAATTTATTTGATTGTCTACATCATTGAAATGACTATTGTCAAATTTTCATCGAAAATTTGTTACCAAATCTACCGATTTGGTGTGGAAACAGTACCTAAGGTGCTGTTTCCACCTTCAATAGTCATTATAATCCGTAGGGAACGGCGCCTGCGACATCCCTTGCATTCCCTCTAAGCCTACCTTGCCTAAAGGGAGGTGCGTTTTCAAAGAAAATGCCGGAGGGATATCATTTTTGCCCTTGCTCCCTCCACCGCATTTTGCGGTGGGCTCCACTTGTCAGGGGAGCTGTCAACGTTAGTTGACTGAGGGGTAGTATAAGAGATTCCCTTTCTCTCTCCCTCCACCACCTACGGTGGTCCCCCTCCCTCGTCAGAGGGAGGTTGGGGATAAAGGTTAAAACGCACAAACCATCGAAGTAGAGTATCACCTTCGGCTCCCTCTGACGAGGGAGCTGTCGAGTGAAACGAGACTGAGGGAGAGAGACAATTTTGTCAAACTGTACCT
>CAZVWG010000078.1:5197-6401 GCA_964630675.1 uncultured Ruminococcus sp. | reverse complement strand
TCATTGGTACCCGCGCGGATACTGTCGGTGTCTATCGTGTAGCCTTCCCACGCTTCAGGCGGCTCTTGCCACTTAATTTCCTCAATATCCTCGGGCGGATCCTCTTGAGGTTTCTTTAGGTTACGGCTACCTACCCAACTGCGCTCATACTTTTCTTTGTCCATATCTTCGTCCATCTGACCGACTATGTACGCCGCAAGCGTGCTAAACTCACCATCAGGGTACAGTGGCACGTAAAAAGGCGGATGCGCTCGCGCCGATGCGCCGATATGCTCTTTCCACAACTGCGTAATTCGTCGCGTTGGTACACCTTGCGGTATTACCATATGATGATGCAGCGCACCACGTTCACCTAACGCCGTGCGTTTAAGGTATTTTAATTCAACGCCATACTCGTTATATAGCTTTCGTAGTTTTGGAACAAATGCCGAAAGTATCGCCTTTGCCTCTTTCTTATTCTTTGACCGCGTTTCTTTTTCATAAGTGAGCGTCATCCACAAGTCATCAGGAAAAAAGTTCTCGTTCATAAGCCGCGTGAGTCGACGCACTGCCAGTTCTTCGTTGTATCTTTTCATCGCCTCGGGCGTACCGGGACCTACCATATCACGCTTCGCACGTGTAAGATTGTCACCGAACTGTGTCGGGTAGGTCTCTATAATCTCGACCGTATTACCGGCGCGAATCACCCGCCTGCGATACATTGGTTTTTTCACTTTTAAATCACCCTCTTTATAGCAACATTGATTTTGTTTGTACTTTAGGTGTCGTCTCTTAGCGGGGAAGGACAAGCATTTCAAATGTGACACCTTTTCCTTCCCCGCTCTTGTGTCGGATGGAAAGTGTGGAAAACCTTCACAAGCTCAGGTTTACACACCCTTATCACCAACCCAATTCACACCCCAACTTTTTCCGTCACCTTTAAACAGAAACAATTAAAAAATTTGAAGTATTAAAACGTTAAATTTGTACTTTAATTTTTCCGTTAGTTAATACTCTTATCAAGGCTCTAAATCAGTATTTAACTGACTTTTTCAAATTTCTAATTTTCAGTTTTTAGGTGTGCAAAGTGCGGCAAAAACACCGCACTTGCATACTGGTAATAAATGTGCTATAATAAGAGTGCAAATGATGCGTGTTGTTTGCGGTGACTGTTGAAAGGTTTTAGCCGACTTTCAGCAGTCTTTTTATTTTTTATCATCTTTTA
>CAZVWG010000078.1:0-5187 GCA_964630675.1 uncultured Ruminococcus sp. | reverse complement strand
AAGCTGAGCTTTGGATCTTCAAGTTCCCTTTTCCTTAAGATTTGTTGCATCGCCGCAAGTTCTACACGCGCACGTGCTCTTTTGTCTGTATCATCGCGGTCAATGATTTTATACATTTGCACTTTGCTTTTAAACTTTTCATAAAGCTCTGCCGAGTTCATCCGTTCATATTTGCCCACCGCACCCTGCACATCATATTCAGGCGCGACAATCTTCCACGAAAGCAAACGGTATTTCGTTTCTTCATAAAAGAATTTCTTTTTACAATGCGTACCGTTACGTAGCATTTCTGCGCTGTAGTTTTCGCACGCCGGCTCACATCGAACGTGTATAAAAGCTTTACGATAACTGCAATATGTAAAATAGTTCTTGCCTTCAACCACGCCGCCGCAGTGTTCACATCTTATCTCTGACATAAGCACGTCACTGCTCTTTGCTGGGGTCTAATTCGCCACCCTTAAGTTTGTAACCCAAATTTTCACGATTGAGCACTGCATTTCTTACTTTTAAACTTGTTATCTTTGCATTCAACATTTTGATTTCTTCGTCCTGTCTGATACCCGACCAGCTGAGTGCCGCTATAGCAACAACCATAAACAAAACAATTGCAAGTGCTATGTAAAGACCGACACCGTCTAAAACAATTACATTCATATCTACCATTTGACATTTTCCTTTCTTATGCCGCTTTATGAACCGCTTTCATATTGCAGTGCTTTTGTTTTCTGTTTCACCCCGCATAGCCTTAAGGAATGGCTGTTTAGGTATCTTTACACGCCGTCCCATTCGGTACACGGGGAAATTGAATGGATTTTCGCCGTTTTCTGTAGCAACATTTATCGCATACGGTTGGCAACCTAATATAGGCGCTATATCGGCGGGGGTTAAAATTTCTTTTGGTAATGCCTCTATATCTTCAAGAGTTTTTACCGGGCTGTTTTTACTCATTGTTTCACCTACCTTTTGTGTGCAGTTAGTTGCAAAAGTATAATTGCACATTTCGTGCAATTTTCAACTAAAAAAAAGATCCTGAACCGTAGTGTGATAATATGTAGCAAGTTTAATTTTGATTTCGTCGCGCGGAATTCGGTTGCCTTGTTCGTACATTGAAAGTGCAGACACACTTATGCCAATATCACTTGATACGCGCTCTTGCGGTGTATCACCACGCAATTCAACAAGTCTTTTACCTATTCTTATTGAGTCCATATTATTCCTCCTTTCGCAAATTTCACATATCGTGCAATTTGAATATAGCACAACATTTTGAATTTGTCAATAGCAATTTTTACAAAATGTGAAATTTGTTGTTGACAGGTTCACACTTCGTGTATATAATATACTTTGTAAGAGGTGATATAATATGTCTTTATTCGGAAGCAGGTTAAGACAACTTCGCAAAGAAGATAATCTTACTCAAAAAGAGCTTGCCGCTAAATTAGGTCTCGCTTTTAGTACAATAAGTATGTATGAGCGCGGTATTCGTGAGCCAGACTTTGAAACAACCGAAGCAATAGCAGACTATTTTAATGTATCAATGGACTTTTTGCTTGGCAAATCCACAAGCACGGCACCGATGGGAAATATCATCCCTATGCCTAAATTTAACACCGTGCCGCTTTTGGGAACTATCGCCTGCGGTGAGCCTATACTTGCGACCGAAAATTTAGACGGTGAGGTAAGCATTCCAGACGATATAAAAGCTGACTTTGCTCTGCGATGCAGCGGCGACAGTATGATAGATGCGCGTATAATGGATGGCGATATAGTTTACATTCATCAGCAGCCAACAGTAAATAACGGTGAAATTGCCGCTGTACTTATTGATGATGAGGCAACGCTCAAAAAGGTGTATTTATCAGAGGGCACTATTACATTGGTAGCCTGCAACACAAATTATCAACCATTTGTATACTCGGGCGAAAAATTAAACGAAATAAGAATACTCGGCAAAGCCGTAGGCTTTACAAGCAGGATATAAATATGATTGATAAAAATTTTGATACATACACCAAAATAGTTGGTGTAACTAAAGAAAATGACAAAGGCACAAATATTCAAGATATTTTACCTCTGCTATCCGAAGACGGTCGTTTAATCCTTATTCGTGATTTTGGAAATCTATACGACGAAAACGCCATTAAGGTTTATTATCACACTAAAAAGGAATCTATTCATATAGGATATTTAAACCGCGAACTTGCCGCTAATTTATCGGTCTTTCTCGACGAGAACCCCACATTTGATATAGACGGTATCGTTGATGAAATAACAGGCGGTGAGGGTAAAACATACGGCTGTAATATCAGAATATGGATACAAGACCCCGACGAGCCAAATTACGATGAAATAAAGGCATTTCAGGAACACTTGAAAAATCAGCCTAAAGAAAAACCGCCCACAGCAGACGAAAAGATTTTAAATGGTGTTTTTGAAGAGATATACTCAAAATCTAAAACACCATCCACAAACAGCAACTTTTCTCATTCGAGATTCAAAGACTTTTTTATAGCACTTATAACAATCTTAACTATAGTCGGTTTTATAGGTTTTATTATAATAATCAATAAAGAACCTGCATACAGTAATAACGATTATAAGACTGATTTTACAAGTAGTGCGTTAGACACAGTCAATAACGAGCCAAGCCTTCCAAATATAAGTATTAATGATATACAATTCAACTTTAATATTGAAGGTCCAAATCTAATAGATTATTATGAACTTGTTGGCACCTATCAAAATAATTCTCAATACACCATAACGAAAATATTGTTAACTATTTCTGTGAACAATGGCGAAGACAAGCTGTTGACTTCTTGTGAAGAATTTGTAGTACCGGGAGACTCTTCTGCGCAGTTTGATACCACGGGTACACCGTGTATAATCAACGATTATAAAATAACCGAATGCTATATTGATTTCCTTGACGAAAATGCCGATGATTATACGTATCATTATGATGCCGCTACAGGCGAAAACAAAATATATTAAAATAAAAATTCCCCTACCCTGCGGGAACAGGATAAGGGAAATGAGGAATACTATGAACAACAAAATCAAACTTTTTGAAGATAAAAAAATTCGTACCGCCTGGGATGAACAGGAAGAAGAATGGTATTTTTCTGTGGTAGATGTTGTGTCTGCTTTAACCGAAAGCGCAGACCCAAAACAATATATCAAAAAATTACGCCGTAGAGATAATGAGTTAAATTTAAGTTGGGGTACAATTTGTACCCTATCTTACCTAACTGCCGAGGACGGCAAAAAATATAAAACAACCGTAACAAACACAAAAGGTCTTTTACGCCTTATTCAGTCAATCCCTTCAAAAAAGGCTGAACCGTTTAAAATGTGGTTAGCACAGGTCGGATCCGAACGACTTGATGAAACCGCCGACCCCGAACTTGCTATTAACCGAGCTTTACTTACATACCGTAAAAAAGGTTATTCTGACGAGTGGATAAATCAACGGTTGAAATCTATTGAAATTCGCAAGGGCCTTACTGACGAGTGGGACAAGGGCGGTATAAAACAAGGTGTCGAATACGCCATACTGACCGATGAAATTACAAAAGCGTGGTCTGGTATGACTACAAAAGAATATAAGCAGCTTAAAGATTTAAAAAAAGAAAACCTGCGCGACAATATGTCTAATATGGAGCTCGTATTAAATATGCTCGCTGAGGCTGCTACTACCGAAATATCAAAACAAGAAAATCCACACGGATTGGAAGCACACAAAAAGACAGCACGACGTGGCGGCTCAGTTGCGCAAAAGGCACGTTTGGAACTTGAAGAACAAACAGGCAAAAGCGTTATTGAAACAGGCAAAAGCGTTATTGAAAGTACAAATGTTAAAAAAATAGAAAAATAAAAATTCCCCTACCCTGCGGGAACAGGATAAGGGAAACGTCGGACAGAGCCGACTGTGAACGAGATTGCCAATTCACAGTCTTATATTATCATATCTGTCCGCAAATTTCAAGCCGTTTTTACGGCAGAAAGAAAGGACAGATATTTTTATGCTATGCACTAAGTGTAAGGCAGATATTAGCGATGCGTTTATGTTTTGCCCACATTGTGGAAAAGACCAACGCAAAAAATCACCCACAGGTGCACCGAAGCATAGAGGCAACGGACAAGGTAGCGTATATAAGGTAGGTAAAACTTGGACCGCGGCTAAAGTGTTCGGTTATAAAATCAATGAATCAGGTAGACACGTTCCTAACAGAGTTAAAAAAAGCGGCTTTAAAACAAAAACCGAAGCACTCGCATATCTGCCGCTAATGGCACCTAAAACCACGCGCCGAACCACATCGAAAAACGCTGTTACATTAGAAACAACTGTTAAACAAATGTATGACTTGTGGTTTCCGCTACACGAAGCTCGTGGCAAAAGCAAAAGCACCTTAGACGGATACAAAGCCGCTATCAAGCACTGCGCGGACGTTTGGGATATTCCTTTTAGTGAAATTGGCATTGACGATTGGCAAGAGTGTATTGATGAATGCGAAAAAGGCAGACGCACAAAAGAAAACATGAAAACCTTGGTAGGTTTGTTATACAAATTTGCTATACCACGCGGTGGAACAACTGACGGTTTAAACTTAAGCGAATATTTATTTGTCACCGGTGAAAATGGTCGACGTAGTCCATTTACAACACAAGAAGTCGAAATTATAAGGCAGCATGTCGGTATTGTCGAGTATGCCGATTACATTTACTGTCACATTTATTTAGGCTACCGACCTACAGAATTTTTGACGCGAACAATAGAAGAACATTTTAACAAAGACGAAATGTGTATATACGGCGGCATTAAGACCAAAGCCGGACAAACGCGCACGGTAACGATTTCACCGAAAATATCAGAGTATGTTCTTGATATAATAGGCGAGCGGCAAAGCGGAAAAATTTTTTGCAAAAAAGACGGCACCCATTTAACCAACAAAAGATATGGCAAAGTCTTTGCCGTGGCTCTACAACTTATGGGAATTGAATCTACCGAAGAAAGAAAACTCACTCCATACAGCTGCCGACACACCTTTGCTTCTATGGCAGACCGCATAGCAGGTAACGATAACGCTAAACTCGAACTGATGGGTCATACTGAAATTGATACCCTGCGGCACTACCAACACGCCGACCTCGACGCGTTAAGACAGATTACCGATAATATATAAA
>CAZVWG010000077.1:0-6562 GCA_964630675.1 uncultured Ruminococcus sp. | reverse complement strand
CCTTTAATTTAAAAGCAAGCGAAAGATTACGCTCGGCTTCGGGGTTGGTATCGGGGCGAAGACCGAGAGCTCCCACGTCTATTCCGCCGTGACCCGCGTCAATTACTATCTTTATTCCCGTAAGGTCGTTCTTTTGGGTTACTTTAGGCGCATTTAAAAACTTAAACTCAAGCTGACCGTCTGAATTATACTCTGCATTCCAGCCGTAAAATGCCCCTACCGATTTAAGATGGAGTCTCAGCGTATATCCGTCACTCGCAGGTATTATCTGTGCAGACGAAAACAGCGGATGATTTTTTATGGTAAAATCGCCGCCAATTCCCCGCGTATAAAAGAACTTTATATCAACGTAAGCGTAGGTAACGCTCGAAATTGTATAATCCTGCTTTGCGGGATTGGTATAGCTTTGAGGTCCTATTTCTACCGCAAACGGCGCGCGCCAAGCGGTATCAAAGGTAAGAACAGAATGCTTACCGTCTATCGTGCTTTCGGCAAGTGAAATAGTGTTATATTCGGGCAACTGCCCCGCATAAAGCTTTGACACGGTAACACGTGTCGTGTTGGGCGCGTTTTTCTTATCTATATACACGCGCTTACCACAGCGTAGGTTATAGTAGCTGTTGCCGCTTTCGGCTTCATAAACAATGCCGCCTACCTTGTAATCAACCGTGCCTTCAGGCAGATAGCTGTTTGTAGGCCGCGACCAATCATCAGTTGTATCGCCGTTAAAGGTTTCCGCCTGACTTACAACAATCTCAACAATCTGCGTACCGTCAAGCGCTTTATCACGCAGACATATTATAGAGGGCGAGGTGTAGCTTCTGGTAAGCCCCTGACAAGTGCCCGTAAACTTTACTCCGCCAAGATTTATATCGCTTTCATTTCCGGAGGGTAGCGTAAAGCTGCCTGTAAAGTTGGTAAACTGTTCCCCCTCTTTGTAGGGTTGCGCTACAAGATTTATAGTTTTGCCGTTAAACGTTGCCGTTACAGAGCTTGAGTCAACCCTCGCGTACGCTACCGCAACAAACGACGAACCAGCCTCATAGCTTTGCTTTTCGTAAGGAGCGTAAGCCTTAATTACCGTAAATGTATAGCGTATATTATAGGTTACGCTTTGACCGTTGTATAAAAAAGTAAAGCTATTACTACCGGGCTTTAATTCCACCTCAACAGTAAAATCTCCGCTTTGAAGTCGCTCTACCTCGTTTCCGTTCAAAAGAAGCGGCAGTGTGGGGTCGCTTGTTCCCGTTATGGAATAAAACGACTCGGCTACTGTAACATCGGTTTTTTCGGGAGATGTTATAACAAGCGGTATTCCGGTATCTGTGGGTTCGGAACCAGAACTGCCTTGCGACAAAAGCGCATCGGAATTGAGCCCTCCGTTTATATATGACAAATAGCCTTCGTCCGAAAAGACGGTCTTTGCCGTATCTGCCAAAGCAAACGCCATAACCACCGCTAATATAACGGCAAGGCAAACGCTTAAGGTAATTAGTATCAATTTTTTGTGCTTGCTGTAAAATTCTTTCATTGTATAGCCTCGTAGTTTAAATATATATTTTATTTTACCATATTGTTTTAATGATAGCAATATTGCATTTATTAAATTTTGGTGTTAAAATAGCGTAGGTGATAAAATTTGCAGATAGAAATTCACAAAGGTCAGGTTGACCTTTCGGGCGAACCGATTTTAAGTGATATAAATTTAATAATAAACACAAACAGCCATATCGGCCTTGTAGGGCGAAACGGATGCGGAAAAACCACGCTGCTAAGACTTCTTTGCGGCGAGCTTTCGCTTGCTAACACCGAGTCTGACGGCGGATTTATGGCAATAAGCGGCAATCCGACAATCAGTACGCTTAATCAGATGACCTTTCTTGATGACTCGGTCACCTTGGTAGAGGAGATTCGCAGTGCGTACAGCGATATTTTGAAATTAAAATCCGACCTTGATACCGCGCAAACCGATATGGAAGAGAACGCCACGGAGGACAATATAAAGCACTATACAAATTTGTTAGACCGCTTTACCCGCGAGGGTGGATTTTATTTTGAAAAAGAATACGAGGCGGCAATTAAAAAATTCGGTTTTACCGAAGAACAAAAACATAGACCATTGAGCGAATTTTCGGGCGGACAACGCACAAAAATTGCATTTTTAAAGTTATTGCTTTCAAAGCCTGATTTACTGCTTTTAGACGAACCTACCAACCACCTCGATATTGAGGCGGTAGCCTGGCTTGAGGATTATATCAAAAACTATAAAAAGGCCGTGCTTATTGTGTCGCACGACCGTATGTTTTTGGATAACACGGTTAATGAAATTTACGAAATAGAACACGGCAAGACCACGCGTTATACGGGTAATTACTCACAGTTTGTAATCAAAAAGCGTGAAAGCCGCGACCTGCAGGCGAAAAATTACGAGGCGCAACAAAAAGAAATTGAGCGAATTACTGCTACCGCCGAGCGTTTTCGCTATAAAGCTACCAAGGCGGCTATGGCGCAAAGTAAGCTTAAAGCGATTGACCGTATGGAAAAGCTTGATTTGCCAGAAGCGTACGATAACCGCACCTTTAAAGCAACACTTGAAGTAGCCGTTCAAAGTGCAAAAGAGGTATTAACGGTAAGCAACCTGACGATTGGTTTTGACAAGCCACTTGCAACGCTGTCATTTAATGTTTATCGTGGTGACCGTATAGGCGTTATTGGCGGAAACGGCATAGGAAAATCCACCTTGCTTAAAACGTTGGTGGGTAAAATCCCCGCTTTGTCAGGAAACTTTAGTACGGGCGCACTTGTAAATACAGGTTATTTTGATCAACAGATGGCGCAGATAAAAGGCAGTGAAACCGTGCTTGATAATATGATGTCTGCGTTCCCATCAATGACCGAATTTGAGGCACGCAGCGCACTCGGCGCATTCCTTTTTAGCGGTGAAGCCGTATTTAAAACAATAGATATGCTCTCGGGCGGTGAGCGTGTGCGACTGGCTCTTTGCAAGTTGTTCCGCAAGTCACCTAACCTATTAATTTTAGATGAGCCGACCAACCATATGGATATAATTTCAAAAGAAACGCTTGAGGATATACTGATGTCCTATAACGGCACGCTGATTTTTGTATCTCACGACCGCTATTTTGTAAAAAAGCTTGCCGATAGGCTTATAACCTTTGAAAACGATGGCGCTGTTGTTCACGATTTCGGCTATGACGAATATATGCTCCGTCAACCCAAAAAGGAAATTTTAGCGGCAACACCGCAAAAGTCCGAAAAGAAAGAAAAGAAAACCTACACCACTCCGCTTAAAGAAAAGCAAAAACGTGAACGGGCGCTTAAAAAGGCGGAAGAAAAAATCGCCGAGCTTGAAACAAAACTCGACGAATTAAAGACACAACAATCTTTACCCCAAAACCTTGCCGATTATCAAAAGCTGTCGGAATTACAATTGCAAATTGACGAATGTGAGTCACAACTTTTAGAACAGATGGAAATATGGGAAGAATTATCATAAAAAGCAAGCGAAATATTTCGCTTGCTTTTTATCATTGCATTAAAAATGAATCTATGCAGTAAACCGTTTGCCCGTTATATTCAAGCCTCGCCCAACCGCTGTTGCTTACACCTGTTTTGGTAATATATTCTCCGTTTTTTAGAGTATATATAACGTTTGAATCGCTTGTAGTAGGCATATCGCGAAGATTTACCTCTTCTTTGGCGGTAACATTTACCGTAGTTAATGTAAATGTCATACCGTGTTCGATGATGGTTGCCGTTTCGCTTGGTGTTTCTTGCGGTTTAATTTCGGGAGCCGTAGTTGTAAGAAAGCTTGAAACGGCATAAACCACGCTGTCGTTATATAAAAGGCGTGACCACCCGTTATCACTTTTTGCTATGCGTGATAAAAATGTACCGCTTGTAAGCTTTGCTACCACCTCACTGTCGGTGGTGGGTAATGCTCGCAAATTGACCTCCATTTTAGCGGTAACGCTATCGTTACATGCTGTAAAGGTCATACCGTTTACCACATCGGGTTTGTCAATCTCGATTACCTCGTTTGACAAATAACTTGTTATAGCATATACGGTTTTTCCGTTATATGAAAGACGTGACCAACCGTTAGCGCCAACCCCTGTGCGTGTTACAAATTCTCCGCTTTTAAGCACGGCAATAATATTATATTTAGTGCCTGCTCCTTCGCGAAGATTCACTTCATCTTTTGCGGTGACACTATCATTTGTGTCGGTATAAATGAGCTCATCCTGAGATTTTGGCGGTTTTGCCTCGTTGGGTGTGGCGGCACTATCTTTTTGCGCGGCTTCGGTTGATTTAAAATAAGACACTACCATATCACAATTACCGTCAACACCATCTACAGTACCTCGATTAGTATACTGCCACATATCATATCTACCGCTATAATCGGGGTTTTGTTTTTTAGGATATACAGCTTGCGGGTAATGAGCCACCCAAACCTTGTAATCCTTTTCAATGCGGGAAATTTCCCAATATGACACATTTTCAAAATCTGACTTGGCGCCATATATCATTGCATCATATCCTACGCTTTTTATATGTTTTAAAAATTCTAGGGCATTATCAGTGCGACATTGAGCCGAAAGACCATACATACGACTGTTTGTGTTAGTGTATCCTTCACAGTCATATACAACGGGGTAAGAGATTTTATATCCCTTTATAGCATCGGTTGTCCAAGTGGCTTCTTCTTGGGCTTCGGTAGTAGTTGTTGCGGTAGAAAAGAAGTAAACTCCTACCAAAACACCAAACTTTTGCGCTTGCTGAATGTTATAATCGGCATTTTCGTCACGGTAAATGGTGCCGTTTTCGCCGCGGTATCCTATGCGAATTATGGCAAAATCAATTCCTGCATTTTTGACCCTTTGCCAGTCTATCTTACCCTGCCATTTTGACACATCTATGCCATGTGCTAATGCCTCGGTGTTTTGCGGCTTTGTAAACTGCACCACCTCTCCCGTGTCTCGACCTATTTCGCTGTTTTCAGGATCTACGGTTTGGTCAACAGCTATGTTTTCAAGCTGGGTTTGTGTTATTTTATTAGTGGTATCCAATGTTGAACTTGCGCCGTCATCTATGCTTTTACAAGCACAAAAACATAAAATATTAAAAATTAATAATATAATTGTTGTGTTTTTAAAATATATTTTCATTTACCTCACCAAACATATCATATAAAACCAAAAATATATTGTCAACAATATTAATCAATTCTTAATATCCTAAATCCTCGTTTACAAATATTACTGTTATTCGGTTGTTTTGACGTTGCATTGCGCTTATCATATAATCACAACAAATGCGGTCGTCACAGTTGCAACCGTCGGCAAATTCGGGGTTATCGTTATTAAGCAACGACACGCAGTGACCTAAGTTTGCGCAAGGGGTGTTTTTATTTAGTCGCACGCAGTTTTTTGGTGCAGCAACCTTTTTAACGCGTAAAAACGCATCTTTTAAATTGGGAACAAGCTTGTTTTTACCCACTATCATAACAACCTTTTTAGGTCCAAAAGCGATTGATGAAATGCGGTTTGCAAGTCCATCAACATTTAAAAGCTCTCCGTTCTCGGTGATAGCATTGGTTGAACAAAAGAAAAAGTCAGCGCCGATTGAGGCTTTAAAACATTCTTGTTGCTCCTCCGGAGTAATACCCTGACGGCTTCTATCCATAAAGTTGTATTTGTCATCCCTTAACAACTTATCTACGCCACATTCGATAACCGACATAGAGCCGCCCCAGGTTATGACACAACCATCAAACAGCATATCTTTTACGATTTTTACTGCATCCTCTTTGGTTTCGGCATAAATAGGGTGCATTTTATTTTTTTGCAAATTTTTAAATAGTTTTTCAATCTGCTTAGTCATTATTTTATTCCTTTCACAATGGTTCCGCCGCCCAAAACTATATCGCCGTCATAAAATACCGCCGCTTGACCGGGGGATGGCGCGCGTTGGGGGATGTCAAACTCTAATATTACGGTATCCTTACTTGTTTGATGAATAACGCAGGGCTGTTCAGTATGGCGGTAACGCAATTTGCCTGCGGCTTTTATTCCGTCAAGGCTATCGGCGGCTATTACATTAACACCGCTCACCTCAACCGTCTTATAAAACAGATGCTCTTCGTCACCTAATACGATCTCGTTTGTCTCGGCATTTTTATTAAGTACAAATGCGTGCTTGCCCAGAGCAATACCAAGACCCTTGCGCTGACCAATAGTATAGTGAATTATACCCTTGTGCTTGCCTAAAAGCTTACCACCAAGGTCAAGATAATCGCCTGCGGCAAATTTTATGTCAGAGTTTTTTTCTATAAAAGCGGCATAGTCGCCGTCGGGAACAAAGCAGATGTCCTGACTGTCGGATTTACGCGCAACGCAAAGATTTAAACTTTCGGCAATCTCACGAGCCTGCGCCTTTGTATAATCGCCAAGAGGTAAAACAGTCCGCGACAGTTGGTCTTGAGTAAGGCCGTAAAGCACATAAGACTGGTCTTTTGTATGGTCGGCAGCCTTTTTAA
>CAZVWG010000076.1:0-6814 GCA_964630675.1 uncultured Ruminococcus sp. | reverse complement strand
CGCGAAAGCGTATTTCATCGCAAAGCGATTTCATTCGCTGTAGGCGAATTTAATTGAAAAAGACCAAGTCAATAGACTTGGTCTTTTTCTTGGTGCGAGTGATGGGACTTGAACCCATACGTCGTGGACACACGCCCCTCAAACGTGCCTGTCTGCCTATTCCAGCACACTCGCGTATTTTATTGCGCCCGATTATTATAGCACTAACACAATGTTTTGTCAACTACTAATTTTAATTTTTTAAAATAAATACGGGCAAGAATTTTCCTGCCCGTATGGGTTATTTTATACCGTAAAGCTTTAATGTGTTTTCGCTTAGTATCATCCTACGCTCGTTATCAGTAAGCGGTAGCGCCATAAAACGCTCGAGTTCTATATCGGGCGAAAAAACAGGGAAATCAGAGCCGAATAAAACCTTTTCTATGCCATAGGTGCGTATTATTTGGGTCGCGCGGTCAACAGGCAGTTCGTAAAGACTTGACGAACTGTCAACATAAAAATTCGGATATCCGGAGAGTTTTTCTACAGCTTCATCCCAAACCGACCAGCCGCCCAAATGTGCGCCGATTATTGTAAGATTTTTATAAATATCCAACACGGGAACCAAACGATTAGGGTTTGAATAATCATAACGGTAATCGCCCGTGTGCATTAAAATAGGTATATTTTCGTTTTCACACAGTTCATATATTTTTAGACAGCGATAATCATCAATTTTAAATTTTTGAATATCGGGATGTAATTTAACGCCGTGAAGTCCTAATTCCTTTAAATGTTCTAAATCGCCCTTTAAATCGGTGCTGTCAGGGTGCAAAGTACCAAGACCGATAAGTTTATCAGGAAAGACAGAAACCTCGTCAGCGATAAATTTATTTATACTTTGAACCTGATGTGGCGTTGTAGCCACCGACTGCACTACAAAACGATCAATACCCGCTTTTTCACCGATAGCAAGCAAAGAATTTACGGTGCCGTCACCGAGCGCTGTCATATCGTAAAACCTGCCGGTGCTTTCCACGGCAGGTTTTGCAATTTTTGTAGGGTAAATATGGCAGTGCGAGTCGATAACGGTGAATTTGTTATCTATCATCTGCTATTTCTCCTCGGTAAGCCCCAGACGCTTTGCGGCATCTTCACGCATTTTGTACTTGAGTATTTTGCCCGCGGCGTTCATCGGGAAGGATTTTACAAATTCGATATAACGCGGTACCTTATGACGAGCCATATGGTCGGCGATATACTGCTTCATTTCATCCTCGGTCATAGTCTCGCCGTCTTTTAGGATGATGCAAGCCATAATTTCCTCACCGTAGCGCTTGTCGGGCACACCAATAACCTGAACGTCCTTAACCTTGTCGCAGGTATAGATAAATTCTTCAATCTCTTTGGGGTAAATATTTTCACCGCCGCGGATAATCATATCCTTAAGTCTGCCCGTGATGTTGTAGTTGCCATCAGGTGTACGACAGGCAAGGTCGCCTGTGTGAAGCCAACCGTCAGCGTCAATGGTAGACGCAGTAGCTTCGGGCATTTTATAATAGCCTTTCATAAGGTTGTAGCCGCGTGCTACAAATTCGCCGTTTACGCCGTCGGGACAATCTTCGCCTGTTTCGGGGTCGACAATTTTACATTCCACATTTGCGAATGCGCTGCCTACTGTTTCGGTACGAACCTCTAATGAATCGTAGTAGCTGCTCATAGTACAGCCCGGGCTTGCCTCAGTCTGACCGTAAACCGATACGATTTCCTTCATATTCATAACTTCGGTAGCCTTTTTCATAAGGTCGGCAGGGCAGTTCGCGCCCGCCATAATACCCGTGCGGATGTATGAAAAATCGGTTTTAGCAAAATCCTCGTGCTGCATCATAGCGATAAACATTGTAGGCACACCGTTGAAGGTGGTGATATGTTCGTTATGCACGCAAGCAAGCGCAGGCTTTGGTGAGAAGTAGGGCAGAGGATACATTGTTGTACCGTGTGTCATAGATGATGTCATAGAAAGCACCATACCAAAGCAGTGGAACATTGGCACCTGAATCATCATACGGTCGGCGGTGGACAGATCCATATGGTCTCCGATATATTTACCGTTGTTTACAACATTGTAGTGAGTCAGCATAACGCCCTTGGGGAAGCCTGTAGTGCCCGATGTATACTGCATATTGCAAACATCGTCCTTGTCAACGGCGGCTGCCATACGGTAAACTTCACTTACAGGCACTTGAGCTGCGCGGTCGATAGCGTCAGACCAGGTCATACAACCTTTTTGGCTGTAGCCTACGGTGATTACATTGCGAAGGAATGGCAATCTGCGGCTGTGAAGCGGCGAGCCAACCTTGGTGTTTTCAAGCTCGGGACAAAGCTCGGCAATAATTTTGCCGTAGTGAGTGTCCTTTGAACCCTCGGTCATAACAAGGGTGTGAGTATCGGACTGCTTAAGCAGATATTCAATTTCGTGAATCTTATATGCGGTGTTTACTGTTACCAATACTGCGCCAATTTTAACTGTTGCCCAGAACGCGATATACCACTGCGGTACGTTAGATGCCCAAACAGCCACGTGTGTACCTGCCTTTACGCCCATAGAAATAAGTGAGCGCGCAAAGGTGTCAACATCGTCACGAAATTCCGAATATGTGCGCGTATAGTCAAGTGTTGTGTATTTAAATGCGTATTGGTCGGGGAAGCACTCAACCATTGTGTCAAGTACTTCTGAGAATGTCAGGTCAATAAGCAAATCCTTTTTCCAAACGAATTTGCCGGTGTGACTTTTGTTGTAGTAGAATGTACGTTCATTTTTAGAGGTGTCGCCGTACTGCTTCATATAGCCCACATACTGTGCGAATATGATTTCCATATCGTCTAGTTCACGGCACCAATCGGGATCCCAAACGAGCGATATAAAACCGTCATAGTTTACCGAGCGTAGTGCCAGCATCATATCACTGATAGGTAGCTCACCTTCGCCAATGAGACAAAACTCTACACCGTCAGCGGTCTTTTCGGCATCGTTAATATGAACGTGTTTAATGTATGCGCCAAGATTTTTTATGATTTCTTCAGCGCTTTCTCCACCTTCAAAGTAGGCTGCCGACATATTCCAAAGAGCAGCTAAATTATCGCAGGCAAACCGGTCTAACACATCGCGAAGCTCAGTAGTCTTGCAGAAAAGACCTGATGTTTCAATAAGAATAGTAATGTTTTTTTCGGTAGCAACCGGTAAAGTCTTTTCGATAAATGAAATGCAGGTTGATTTTGCAGCATCCGCGTCAACAGCTTTTTCTGCCTTTACTCTGATAAATGAAATGTTAAGATTAGATGCAATATTGACGCATTTTGAAAATTCTTCTAAAGCGGCATCGGCCTTGGCAGTGGATGCAATGTCGCAAAGAACATCGATACAAGGAATTTGCAATTTCTTTTCATAAAGTCTACGTGCGGTAGCAGCCGCTGCATAATCGTGAAAAGCACCGTCTTTATCGGTAAAAAGGCGGTTGTTTACATTATGAAGTTCGATACCGCCAAAACCTAAATCAACTGCAATATCGCAAAATTCGTCAAAAGAGTTATTGTGCCAACCCTTTGTGGAAAATGATAATTTCATATTAGTTTGCCTCCTCGTAAACAATCTTGTTTACGGCATTGATATATGCACGTATGCTTGCGCTGATAATGTCGGTAGAAATACCGTTGCCTGAATAAAGCTTACCGCCCGAGCGAAGCTTTACAATAGCCGAGCCCATGGCCTCTTTACCTTCGGTAACCGAGGTGATCTGAAAATCGTCAAGCTCGTAATGGTGACCTATAATCTGTTCAACAGCCAGGAAAGCGGCATCGATAGGACCGTCACCTATGCAGATGCCCTGCAGCTGTTCATCACCCTTTTTAATGGTGATTTGGGCAGATGCTGTAATAATGTTACCCGAGTTGATAACGTAATTAACGAGTGAGTAGGTAGCGGGAACCTGAAGCGCTACGCTTGCAATAATTGCTTCAAGCTCTTTAAGTCCAACATTCTTTTTAGAAGCAACACGCAAAAATTCTTCATAAACCTTTGACTTATCTTCTTCGGAAAGATCGTAGCCAAGCTTTGCGGCTGCGGTTGAAACAGCGGCAATGTCATCATTTTTGTCAAGATGAACGCTTGTGTCGTTTGCGGTTTTAACAGCGGCATTGTTGCTCTGCGCGGCACCCGTAGCCCAGCGGATTTGCTTTACAATGCGGTGAAGCTCGGTGGTTTTAATATTTGAGGTAAAGCCGTAGTCATTACCGCAATTCTTAATCATATCGGCAAAGATGTCAAGAGGTACGGTTGTACCGTCAACGGCAGTCTTAACACAGTCGATGCCTGATTTTACAGCCAGAATCGCCTGAGCTATAGCAAGGCCGTTTTTGTTGTCGCATTTAACAGCAACGGGTACAGAGCATTCTTTTGCAATATTTGCGGCAAATGCGGCAAAATCATCGGGCATCATATTTGCGGCGCTGTCGCAAACAGCCACGCTTGTAGCACCGGCATTTATTGCAGTATCAATAGCAACTTTAAGAAAATCGGCTTCGGCGCGTGTCGCGTCAACTGCGCAAAATTCTACGTTAGCGACAGTTTGCTTTGCTTGCTTTATAGAATTTTCGATATGTGCTAAAATCTTATCGGGCTTTTTGTGACAGGTGTATTCCATACCAACGGGGGAAATGGGAAGCTCAATTCTTACCTGCGTATTTTTTGCAGCCGACAAAGAGGTAATTGCGTCGTCAACGCTATCAGTGCCAATACCGGCCGCTACCGAAATCGTACTGTTTTTAACAAATGATGAAACAGTTTTGATAAGTAATATGTCTGCCCTTGCACTTGTGATTTCGGGAAATTCAATAATGTCTACATTAAGGTTTTCAAGCTGTCTTGCAATTTCAATCTTTTCTTTAAAGCTAAAGTGACTGTTTTCGCGGCATAAAGTCGCATCTGCAATTTTGATTTGTTTCATAAGTAAAACTCCTTTCGGCTCTTTTTTTGAGCCTGCACCGTGTTGGTCGGTGTGTATCATAAAAATAAAAAAATCCCGAAGCAAAGTCGTAAAAACTTTACTTCAGGGACGAAAAGTTAATATTTTCGCGGTACCACCCTGTTTGTTGCAAAAAGCAACCGCTCGGTCAAAGCTCCAACAAGCTTCGTGTCTTGTAACGGGACAAACCGTAGCAGCTTACTATTATTTCAGCCACTCTGCTCGGGAATGAGGCTTTCTCTTAATATTCTTACTGTCTTGCACCGCCCGACAGTTCTCTGAAAAGAAGGGAAGAAAAGAAATAATTCCTTCAAAGCATTTCAAAAAAACATTTTGTCGTATTATATCATAACAAAAAGGGGTTGTCAAGGGTTAAAGATAAAAAATTGCCTTGAATATTCAAGGCAATTTTTGGTTTATTTTTCATTTGTGTGATTTGCGGTTTTGTTAAGTTCTAAAAGCATATCAAGGTGCGCTTCACAGTCAAGGTAGTGACCAAACATTTTGTTATCACGCTCGGTGCCGTCCTTTGAATAAGCTCGGCCAATCCAACCGTGATAAGCATCTCTTACGCTCTCACAGTAATCGGAATAACCTTTTTTATAACTGCCGTCAAGTATGCTCCGGTCAAGTTCTCGTATAGTGTCAAGTATATGTTGCTTTGTTTCGCCTTTTGAAAGTTCAATACCGTTTGTATTGTCGTTTATATTTACGGGTATACGCTCGATTTCGCCCGTTATAGTATCATAGCGAACAACAATTTCAAGCGGCCAATGTGGGTAGTAATCGCGAAGTGGCTTTACAAAGTGGAAGTTGCCCTGTCCGTAGCAGATAAATTTATCCTTGTAGTATTCACTACAGCCAATGCAGTGGCTGTGCTGACAGGTAACAAGGTCAGCGCCTGCGTCTATAAGCGCGTGGGTAAGCTTGCGCATACGGGGTGAGGGGTAGCGGCAGTTTTCTTTACCGCCGTGATAAATTACAATTACCTTATCGGCGTTTTGTTTCGCCTCGCGCACGTCAGCAATAGTGTCGTAGCAGTCATAAAGACGTGAACCCATACGGTCGGGGAGTGCGTAGCTGTATTCGCTTTCACAAACGCAAACAAAGGCTACTTTTTCACCGTCTTTTTCAAAATAATAGTTTTTGCGCGCGTCTTCATAATTGTTTCCAAAACCGGTGTAGGGGATACCCACCTTATCCAAAGCGGCAACAGTATCTTTATAACCCTGAATACCATAGTCAAAAATATGATTGTTTGAAAGGCCTACAAGGTTAATGCCAAGCTCCTTCATAACCTCGGCGGCAATGGGTGTGCCTTTAAGGCAGGGCCCAAATTTTTCGATACCACCATCAGATTCGGTAAGCGCACCTTCCATATTTACAAAGTTAATATCGTTGCCCTCAAACAGCGATGTTGTATCGCCAAAAAGGGTTTTAATATCCTTTGCTTTAAAAAGCTCGTCTGTGTATTCGGTAGGGCAAAAGTCACCTGCGAGTAATATTTTCACGAAAATCACCTCAAAAGTAAACTGTGGTATGACTTAATCATACCACAGTTTTAAAAAATTACAAGTAAAATCAAAACAAAAGTTTTATAAAAAGTCCGCCAATAACACTTCTGTGACGAAACATACTCATTTTTGAGCTATCACAATAATACCAGTCGGTCATTGGCACGCGATGGGGGGTTTTGTTATATGAATTCCAAAGTGAATCAACGAGCAAGTCGAAGTCGCTTTGATTATCGGTAAGACAGGCCGCCCACAAAAGCCAGTCGGATTTGGTGTAGTTTTTACGTGAGTCAAGCGGAA
>CAZVWG010000075.1:0-6886 GCA_964630675.1 uncultured Ruminococcus sp. | reverse complement strand
TAAGTCCGGATGCCATTGCGCCGTCAACCGCGGCTCTGCCGCCCGTACCCATACCGTCGCTCAATATCATTATGAAGTGACCTTTTCCATCGTTAAAATATTTGCAGGCATCTCCACAAATGGAACCTGACACAGCACAATGTTGTTCTACGCCTATATCTACTTTTAAATTTGCCCGTTCGTTTACCGTAATAACTGTCAGATCACCAATCTTTGTTAAGTTGGGAACACCAAAGTTGCGTTCGCAGGCAAGTGATAGCAGTTTCATAATTTGCAATCGGTTAAGCGTAGTGTTTTTGTCGTTTTTAATTTTAAGTTCAAGCGACATTCTGCCGAACTTATCTATCTTTGCCGCACATTCGTCTGCATAAATACCGATGTTCTTAAGAACCGAAACAGCTGCTGCCGCAGCGGTAGAGCTAAAATGCTCGTCCGACGAAAGAGTTTGAGATAATTCGCTCAGCATATTTGAAATGCCTTCAAATTGTTCGGATACCACTTGACGCACCTCTTCGATACGGTCTTCGGCGGCAATCAGGGAGGTGTATCGAGAATAATGATGTTTGATGACATCGTGCATCTTATTTGTTTTTAAACATCTGCCGCGAAATTCTTCTAACGAAGGCGATTCGTCCAAATTGGTGCCGTCTTTTATACTGCTGATTATTTGCATAATAGCATCAAGTGTGGCGGAGGATTTGCTTTCCCAGCAATGAAGGCGCAGCTTGCATCCCGCACAGGCATCCTGTTCTATGTAGGACAGTACCGCTTTAAAATCCGGAGAGTTGATTTTTGCAAGCTCACTTGACACTTGACTAACGGTGTCAGAAACATCGGATAATGCCTTTGAAGCAATGTTCAAACGCATACTCAGAGCCTTTGAGGTGCTGTCCTTTGTATTTAATTTTGGATTGCGATAAAAAAACTTGCTCAAATATATACCCAACGACCGAGGAACAAGCAAAAATGCAATACTGGAAATAAAAATTTCGGCAAGAAAAAGCGAAGAGCCATCCTTGAATTGTAAAAAAGAAATGCCGATTATACCTATTGCGACGGCAGACGATGAAATAGCATATTTTCCCAGACTTGAAAAGATGCCCGCGGCAAGTCCCGCAAAAGCATAAATCCCAAATCCACCTTCGTATGATTTTGTTACAGCGCAGGCAAGAGACATGGCGATTCCACAAGCGCTGCTTATTGCTACCCCGCCGTATCGTGCGGCGGCAAGCAGTAAAAAAACACCGAGTGTGCGTCCTATCGAAATTTTAAAAAATGAACACTCAATAAGACCTATTAGGATTATTGTTGCAGAGCTTATAAGACATACCAGCTCATCAAGTGATAGACCTATACGTTTGTTGGATAATGAAACAAAGGTGCGGTGGGTAACAAAAACAGAACCTAAAATAATAATGCATTCCGCTAAAAGTTTGAGTAAATCAAGAGGTATGCCGCTATATGTTACGATGCTCGTAACGGCATTTGAAACAACAGCAAGCGCGCTTAAAAAAAGTGTGTTTTCGCTAAGCTTTTTATATCCTGATAAAAGCAAACGAACTGCAATAACCGCCAGCAGCGCGGCTAAATACCTGAATCCTCCGCTGCTTACCGCGGGAATAAAATATCCTACAAAGGCGCCAAGCGCAGCGCTTGGTAAAAAAACAGCGGTACAACCGCTGACAAACACCAAACCAAAGGGCGCAAGGGAATCAAAAATCACCCCGCGCGAAGCGATAAATCCCAGAATAGCTATTAAAATATGTAAAGATAATGCCGAAAAATTAACCGTCGGTGCTTGCTTGATAGCCTCTTGCGTTTTTGTAACTAAATCCTTCATTTTAATGATACACTCCTTTAAACTTCTGTATGACACAAACTCTCTGTGCTATTATACAGTCAAGGATATAAAATTTTTGTCAAAGGCAGAGAGCAAAAAAGACGGGTTTTTGTCTTTAAACAAAGTACTGATGATAATTTTTTGAAATTATTTCGGTAATACTATTTTTGGAGGAAAGATATTATGAATAGACTGATAAAAATTTTGCTTGCATTTTTTGTTGTTTTGGGAATGATGTGTGTAACTGTGGATGCGCTGTCTAAAATAGGTTCAACAGGTAGTGAGGTGCGCGAAATTCAAAGTCGACTTAAAGAGTGGGGTTACTACAACGGTGCAGTTGACGGAATATTTGGTGCTCAGACTCGAAATGCGGTAATAAAATTTCAAAAAGCAAACGGACTTGCCGCTGACGGAATAGTAGGAAGTGATACATTGGCGGCAATAGGTATCAGCGGCGGACAGTCTTATAATTCGGCGGATTATGAACTGCTTGCCCGTATAATTTCTGCCGAAGCCCGAGGAGAAACATATCTGGGACAGGTTGCGGTAGGGGCTGTAATTCTTAACCGCGTGGAGCATCCGTCTTTTCCTGATACGGTGTCGGGCGTTGTGTACCAGAACGGAGCATTTTCTTGTCTTTATGACGGGCAGTTTTATGAGCAGATTACCGACAGCGCTTATTCGGCTGCACGAGATGCTTTAAACGGTCTTGACCCATCGGGAGGCGCAATATATTATTATAATCCTGCGGTTGCTACGAATAAGTGGATATTTTCGCGACCTGTTATAACGACTATAGGTAGACACGTGTTTTGCAGCTAAATGTAATAATTTATAATGTTTTGAAATGTTTTGTCGAATGACTTGACGGAAATTTTAATTTGTGATATCATAACTTTGCCACATAAGTTGAAGATTGCCACAATAGCACGAGGGGTGTTTTTACTTTGGTAAAAACGCTACTCCTTATTTGACTTCTCGTGCAGATGGCAAACTTGTGTGGCGCAAGCGGAGATACGCGTTTTTCGGTGCGTAACTTCGGTTGCGCACTTTTTTATTTTTTACAATGGCCGTTGTAACTAATATTGCAAAATATTGTTATAAAGGAGGTATCGTCATGCCTGATTACAAGATGCTTTATCTGACATTGCTTGACGGTGTGGAAAGAGCTATTGATGTTCTTAAGGAAACCGAAAAGGCTTGTGAAGATATATACATAGATACAGATGAAACGCAAGAATAGTATAAAAACAAAAGGACACTGCTTCAAATCAAAGTAGTGTCCTTTATTATATGTTGATTGTACATTATGAATTGACAAAATTAATGAACTTCATAAATGCATCTTGACCTTTTTGGTCGCGCTTGAACACGCCCGCATCTTCAAGAACGCGTGAGAATACAATACCGATTTCATCCTTCAGAATCTTATCAATATTATCAGCATTTATATCGGTGTATTTAGACTTGATTTCATCGGCCCAGTCGGCGTGCTTTTCAATGCTCTCTATAGAGCGAACATCGTCGCCTGCAAGCATTGCTTTTTGCAAAGTTGCAATTTCGTCTTTAAGACGGGCGGGTAGAACAGCCAAGCCCATTACTTCAATAAGACCGATGTTTTCTTTTTTGATGTGATGTAACTCGCTGTGTGGATGGAATACTCCAAGCGGATGCTCATCGGTTGTAATGTTGTTGCGGAGAACCAAATCGAGCTCGTATTTGCCGTCACGCATACGGGCGATAGGTGTAGCCGCATTGTGCGGCTCGCCGTCAGTCTCGGCATATACAAATACGCTTTCGTCGGTATAACCCTGCCATGTAGTGAAAATTTTATCGGCAAGGTCTATTACGCGCTCAGCACTGTCGGCAGTAAGACGGATTACCGACATAGGCCATTTAACAATACCTGCAGTGATGTCTTCATAGCCCTTAAACACTATCGGTTTTTCAATAGGCGCTTTTTCCATAGCAAATGTATATCTACCGCCCTGAAAATGCTCGTGACTAAGAATTGAACCGCCAACAATTGGCAAACCTGCATTAGAACCGATAAAGTAATGTGGGAACATTTTTACAAAGTCGAACAACTTGCAAAAAGCCTTGCGGTCTACGAGCATAGGTGTGTGTTCGGCATTGAACACTATGCAATGCTCGGGGTAATAAACATATGGTGAATACTGCATAAACCAATTTTCATCCGTAAGACGAAGGGGTATTATTCTGTGGTTTTGACGAGCGGGGAAGTTTAGCCTTCCCGCATATCCTTCGCACTCTTTACAAAGCAGACATTTTGGATAGTCAGACTGCGGAGCATTTTTTGCTGCCATAATTTCTTCGAGACTCTTTTCGGGCTTGGAAAGATTTATGGTAATATCAAGGTCGCCATACTCTGTAGGAGAAATCCACTTAATATCCTTTGCTATGCGGTATGTACGGATGTAGTCGCTGTCTTTGGATAATTTGTGATAATAATCGGTTGCAGCCTCGGGAGAGACATTATACCTTGTGAAAAATTCAAACTCTACCTCAGATGGACGAGGCATCATAAGCCCCATCAATTTTGTGTCAAACAAATCTTTTGCTGTAATATTATTTTCTATTATGCCGTTTTCTACCGCATAATCAAGAATTGATGCAAGAGTAGATTCTAAATCTACGTCTGCAAATGTTTCGTCGCAATCGAATTCGGAGAGCCTTAATGCGTCGATAAGCATATTTGTTACATAAATTTCATCACGGCTGGTAAAAAGTCCTTTTTCAAGACCGTAGCAGATAAGTTTTTTAATTTCTTTTTGTATCATAATATCTCCTTACTGTATTGTAGGAGCGCATGTTGATTTACTTGCTATGCACACCCAAGAATTACCGGCGCTTACTTTTATCTCGTTGCCGTCGGTGTCGGTGAATTTAAATCCGTTTGACGAACTACCCTTTGACCACTTGATAAACTGTACGGTGCCGTTTGTTATATAGTATCCGTCGCCGCTTTCAAGAGCTACCTTTCGATGCTTTCCGTCAGGATAGTTTGAGATAGAGGTTAAAAGAATAAATACATTTTTAACCTGTGTAGTTTCTCCTGTGTAGTAGTCGGAAAGAACAGTGCTTCCTGCAAGACGGGTATAAAGTCCGCTTTGCGCGTCATATGTAAAATTGGTGGTCATTGCAGGGAACGGAACTTTTACGCTTGTAGCAGCCCCGCCATCAAGCGCGAGAGTCTCATCGGTGAAATTTACCCAAGGTGATACGCTTGAGACTGTAGTATCAAAATTGTCATTAATGCTATCCCACAAATCATCGGCCAATGCATACAATGTGTGCTCGCTTGAAAGACCGTTGGAAATTCGTTTTGCGCCCTTTGAATTTGTGTCAATGCTCAAATGGTCAATATCGTTGAGATGTGGCGCGCAGTATGTTGGGTCCTGACCGCAGTGTATGTAAATTGCATTGTGACCGAGTGCTAAATCGACATATGGATAGCGTGCTGAACGAACGGTACCTATCTTGTCAAGGTCTGATATATCCTGATAAACCGCCATAAGACGCGTGATGCCGCCCTCGACCTCGGTCTCGTAAATAATATCAGCATCAGAAAGACCGGTTTGTCTGCTTTGTGCTACGTCTACATTGTTTACCATTATTGCAACAGGTCGCTGCTTTGCTTTGGAATCGCTGTCAAATTCTGCAACACCTGTAAGAGGATTAATTACCGACTCGTTGCTGTCGGTGTCGGATGCCACATCTTCGTAATTAGAAAGATCGTCATAAACCACGTCATTATCGCAGCCTACTGCAAATATCATAAGCACGGCAAAAGCTACCGCCAAAATTCTTTTTAACATAAAAAGTCCCCCAAATAAAATCTTATTTTACATTATAATATTTAGCAGTATCATTTGCAAGGGTTAAAGATAAAATTTTTATGGAAAATTTAATATATTTAGTATTGTGTATTTTTTAAATATACTGTATAATGATAATGTATATCTTTTAGAGAGGACGAAATGTTTTGAAAGAAACGATATATCTCGATAACAGCGCGACTACAAAGCCGTGCATAAAGGCAATACAAAACATACAATTCGCCCTTGAAAGCAGATGGGGCAACCCGTCAAGCCTTTATGATATGGGATATTATGCGCAACAGCTTGTTGATGATACGCGGAAAACAGTATCAGAATTATTAAAATGCCGTCAAGATGAGATTTATTTTGTGGGAAGTGGCACCGAGGGTAATAACACAGCGATTTTGGGTGCTGCAGACGCACTAAAAAAGCGTGGAAAAAGAATTGTCACTACATCAATTGAGCATCCATCGGTTTTAGAAACGGTAAAGCGACTCGAAAGCGACGGCTTTGAGGTGGTTTATTTAAAGCCGCAGGCAAACGGTGTTGTTTCGGTTGAAGATTTAAAATCCGCCATAAACCAAAACACAATTTTGGTAAGCATTATGCTTGTAAATAATGAAACGGGCGCAATTCAACACGTAAAAGAGGTTGCTGACATAATAAAATTTGTCGGCGCTCCCGCGTTGTTGCACTGCGACGGTGTGCAGGCGCTTGGTAAAATGCCGATAAACTTAAACGACTTGGGCGTAGATTTGTTTACCGCAAGCGGTCATAAAATTCACGGACCAAAGGGTGTTGGTATTCTTTATATAAAAAAGGGTGTTACAATAAGACCCCTTATAACAGGCGGCGGACAGGAAAAAAATATACGCTCGGGAACCGAGTCAGTCCCCTTGATTTACGGACTTAAGGGCGCAATAGATGAGCTTGGTGCCATAAACGAAAATCTGAAAAAGCAAAAAGAATTATGGCTTTATGCAAAAGATACTTTGCTTGACACAAAGCTTGCGGTCGTTAATTCCCCCGATAACGCATTGCCGTATATTTTAAACATTTCGGTTGAAGGTTATCGCTCGGAAACGCTGCTGCATTTTCTTGAGGCGCAGGGCGTTTATGTTTCGTCGGGTAGCGCTTGCGCAAAAGGTAACGGCAGTTATGTACTAAATGAGATGGGATTATCCCGTCAGCGTGTGGACAGCGC
>CAZVWG010000074.1:0-6906 GCA_964630675.1 uncultured Ruminococcus sp. | reverse complement strand
CCTATACTTGTAACACTGTCGGGAATTGTTATACTTGTAAGGCTGGCGCAATTAGAAAATGCAGAATAGCCTATACTTGTAACACTGTCGGGGATTGTTATACTTGTAAGGCTGGTGCACCGATAAAATGCCGAAGTGTCTATACTTGTAACACTGTCGGGGATTGTTATACTTGCAAGGCTGGTGCACCGATAAAATGCCTCCATGCCTATACTTGTAACACTGTTGCCAAGGCTCACGCTTGTAAGGCTGGTGCAATCCTCAAATGCCCGATCGCCTATACTTGTAACACTGTCGGGAATTGTTATACTTGTAAGGCTGGTGCAATAATCAAATGCACCAATACCTATACTTGTAACATTGTTGCCGATTGTTATACTTGTAAGGCTGGTGCAACTAAAAAATGCACCCTCACCTATACTTATTACACTATCGGGTATTGTTATACTTTTAAGGCTGGTGCAACCACAAAACGCCCCAACGCCTACACTTGTAACGGGATAACCGCCTAAAGTTGACGGTATGGTTACAGAACCACTAATTGAAGTGTCGCAATCGGTTATGGTAGCGGCACCATTCGATACCGTATAGGTATAATAACCCTCGGTATATGATTCCGCACCGACAGTAAAGCTAAACACACCAAGCGGTATTGCCGATATAATCAGCATTATTGTAAGCAAAAGTGATAACAGTTTTTTCATTTTAATATTCCCCTGTAAACACATAATTTTTTATACAAAACAATTTTACTACTCTTTTATTTAAAACACAACAAAAATATTCGAAGCCTTATTAAACATAAAATTTATCTTCTGCCCAATTTTGCGAATTTGTATCAATATAGTTCCAAATTTTTAAACAATCATTATGGTCACGTATAATATGGTCGTGAAATGAACGCTGCAAAATATTTTTGGTATATCCGTTTTTATGAATATCACGTGATACATTCATCTTTAAATATCCTATAGCCTTTGAAATTAACGCACGTTTTTGTTGTAGGGGCGATTCACGAATCGCCCGTTCGTTATTTTCGATAACAGCAATCAAATGAATATGATTTGGCATTATAATATATTTGTCAATTATCAATTTAAATCTATCGTTTAATTTGTTTATAAATCGACAATTTGACCGTTTGAATTCAATTTGTTTTCGGGCGATTCGTGAATCGCCCCTACGATATCTGAAAATAAATTTTTGCGATTATGGGTACATATTGTAATAAAATATGTGTCATTGCTACTATAATCATAATTTTTTAATCGCGTTGGTTTACGATTTGGTAAATTTTATTGTTCATAAGCCCATTTCAGCACAAAAAGGGAAAGATAGCAAACACTATCTTTCCCTTTTGAATTATTTCACTATCTTAACCTTAGCTCCATTGCCTATTCCTGCGGCGTTGGCGTCGTCGGTATCGATGTGCATTTCAAGGCGAAAATCCTTGTGCACACGAACCTGAACATCGTAAAACTTGGTGCGACGCTCACCGCTTACCTCTACGTCTACATACTGACCGTCGCTAAGTCCAAACTGCGCGCCCTCTTCAGTACTCATATGTATATGGCGGTTTGCGATGATGCAACCTTCTTTCAGTGTTACGACACCTTTAGGTCCTATAATTGTAATAGGCGCCGAGCCTGCAATATCGCCCGACTCACGCACTGGTGGTTTAACCTTAAGAGTAAATGAATCGGTGCGTGAAATCTCAACCTGAGAAGCCTTGCGTACAGGACCTAACACTCGTACATTTTCAATAGGACGAAGTGATGGGCCAACAATTGTTAAGGTCTCTTTACAAGCAAACTGACCGGGCTGTGACAGGTCTTTTATAGGGGTGAGTTCATAACCTTTGCCAAAAAGCGTTTCAAGGTCGGCGGTAGATAAGTGAATATGGCGGTTAGACACACCAACGGGTACAGTGTCGTTATTACCGCTGTTTGCCGTATTATCGCCAAGTCCTGCCATTACGCGAGAAACAATTTCGGCAACTATTTTATCATCATAAGCCATTGTTATATCTCCTTAAATTATACGGAAGCTTTCTGCCATTACGCAACGGCGCTGACGTGTAAAGCTGCGAGCCGATGTAATACCCTCGCCTGTAGGTCCTGCAATTGTGAATGTCGCATGACCCTCGCCGCCAAAGCCTATGCCTGCGTAGGAAGGCGCATTTTTAACAAATATCGTGGTCTCAACCTCACGAGCGAAGCGTGAAAGATTGTCTACATTTTTAGAATGCATATGAGCGGTGTGGCGGTTGCCGTGCTCTGCCTTTACAGCCAAATCTATGGCTTCGTCAATATTGTCAACGCGAACAATAGGAAGAATAGGCATCATAAGCTCTTCCTGAACAAAGGGATGATTAAAATCGGTCTCACATATAATGCAACGGATATCGTCACTAACGGTAATGCCGAGTTTTGCGAGTATCACCTTCGCATCACGACCAACACAGTCGCGGTTAACAATCTTGCGAACATTACCCTTTTTATCGGTCTTATCAACAAGAACTATGTCAGCAAGGCGCGCCGCCTGCGCGCTGTCTATCATATAAGCTCCGTTTTTAAGCATTACCGAGATAAGCTCGTCGGCGATATTTCTGAAAGCGAATACCTCTTTTTCAGCGATACAAGGAAGGTTGTTATCAAATGTGCAACCGTCGATTATATCTTTACCTGCTTTTTGAATATCGGCAGTATCGTCAACGATAACGGGTGGATTACCTGCACCTGCGCCGATAGCCTTTTTGCCCGAAGAAAGAACCGCCTTTACAACACCTGGACCGCCTGTGCAAACAAGCAGACGGATAAGTGGGTGCGACTGCATAATAGCCGCTGATTCAAGGGTTGGCTTTTTCATAGAGCAAACCAGAATTTCGGGACCGCCCATAGCCTTACTTGCACGGTTTACAAGGTCAACTGCGTAGTTAGATGTAGCAATAGCGTTAGGATGCGGATTAAACACAACACCGTTGCCTGCCGCTATCATACCAATACTGTTGCAGATTACTGTTTCACTTGGGTTGGTGCTTGGGGTTATAGCGCCAACAACACCAAACGGAGCCATCTCTACAAGAGTAAGACCGTTGTCGCCTGTCTTTGCGGCGGATACTATATCCTCGGTACCCGGGGTTTTGTCAGCAACCAACATATGCTTTGCAGTTTTGTGGTCAACTCTACCCATACCGGTTTCTTTTACACCGATCTCAGCCATAATGTGAGCTTCTGCACGTGTTAAACGGCGAATTTCGGTAATGAGCTGTTCGCGTTTTTCAACCGACATAGCGCGCACCGCCTTGTAAGCCTCCTGTGCTGCGGCAATAGCGTCGTTCATATCGTCAAACACGCCGACAAACTTTTTACCTGCATATTGTATGCTGTCAAAACTGGCTGTCGGTGCGGCTGTCACCTTGTTAAGCACCTGACTTACAACTTCGCGAATCTCGGCTTCGGTAAGATTTCTTGCCATATATAATCACTCCTTGTGAAACTTTAAAATTAATATATTAAATCAACGTTTTTACTTTTTAAATATTCCTGCCAATTAGCACCGGGCTCGGTGTCGGTAGCGATTATATCAACATTTGTAATATCGCCTACCTTAATGAGCGAGATTTTATCAAACTTGCTTGAGTCAACAAGCAATACTCTGGTCTCAGCCGATTCAAAAATTGCCTGCTTTATTTCGGAATCCTTTTCGTTTGAATCGGTAATTCCTCTATTCATATCAATACCTTTAGAAGAGCATACCGCGTAGTCAACGTGAAATGCGCGTATGGTTTTTTCTGCTTGCGGTCCTACCAATGAAAGCGAACCACGCTTTAACTTACCGCCTGTGGAAAATACATTCCAATCGTCTTTATCCGAAAGCTCAATAAGCGCTTCGACCGAGTTGGTTATGAGTGTAATGTTTTTCAGATTCTTTATATAATTTAGCACAAGCAAAGCTGTTGAGCTTGAATCAACCATAATACAGTCGCCGTCATTAAATAAAGAGCTTACCTTTTCGGCAATTTTTTGTTTTGCCTCAACATTTGCCTTTTTACGTACGCTGTGTGGCAGGTCGGTGCTGAAATTTTGTATAAGCACGGCGCCGCCGTAGGTCTTTTGAGCCAAGCCCTCTTTATCTAATTTTTCAAGATCGCGGCGGATGGTTTCTTCGGTTACGTCAAACTCTGTACTGAGTTCTGAAACAATAACCTTGCCGTCTAAATATAACTTGGAAAGAATTGCATTACGTCGTTCTATTGCGAGCATTTAAACAGTTCTCTCTTTCTTATAATTTAATTCTTACAAAATACTGTGCCACATTTTTTCATCAGGATGGGGTATTACGGCAGAGTCTAAGAACATACCGTCTTCGCCCGCACCCTTTTTTGCTCTGTCAATCGCAGCCTCAACCGCGGCAATTTCACCCGTAAGCAACAAGTAAGATTTTCCGCACATACCACGTGAGAGTCTGAGCTCTATCAAATCCACAAGTGATGTCTTTGCGGCAATATCCGCGGCAACAATTGCCGCACAGGATGAAAATGTTTCGAGCACTCCGAGTGCATCAGGATTTCCTATATCGGTCGTACCATAAAGTGCTGTAAATATACTTTCGTGCGGATTACCTAGTACAAACCTATCTATAAGCATATCAGGCATCACAGCAACCGCTGCATCAACCGACGCACGCACAGCACTAAGCTCGCCGGAAATCAGCACCATATATTTACCGGGGCATACCGTGGTGGCTTCTATAATTTCGACCTCTGCGGTCTTTACCATTATGTCAGCCGCACGCATACCTGACGACACTGTTTTATATTCAACCATTGCAAGTGCTTTTTTCATTAGTTACACCTTACTGTTTTTCTATTATGATGGCAGTTTTTCCTACTGCGGCAACTTTACCGTTTATCGGAGAGTGAAGCGCTACGCTTAGACCCTCACCGGCTTTTGCGATTAATTGTTTTTCAGTGACGGTATCGCCTTTTTTAACAATCGGCACACTTGGAGCACCTACATGCTGGCTGAGTAAAACCGTTACTTTTCTAAAGTTTGGCACCGCCTCTATTACAGGGGCTGGTTTATTATATTTTTTAAGACCTATACGACTTGTAAGTCGTGACATAGGCACCTGCCTTAGCGGTCTTTTTTCACTAACCTTAAGTTCTTCTGTTATCTGTCGGGGCTTAACACCGGCTTTACGAAGTTCTGTTTTGCAAGTGGCAAGTAACATACGCGGTGAAAGATTTTGAACACAGGAATACTGCTCACAAAGTCCGCACCCCGAACAGTACATAGCATCAAGATAAGGCGCGGCATCATTGGTGATACCGTTTGATGCTACACGCATAAACTCTGACGGATTTATTGGATGACCCAAGAGGTTGCGCGAGCAAAGGCTTGTGCAGTAACTACACTGACAGCAAGCCGCCATAGCGCGCTTCATATCTATGAAGGTTTTTGATTGACGCCTTCTGATAAGCGAATGGTCACTCGGTAACACAAGCACAGCATTAGTAGTCTTGGTTACAATATTTGCCTTGCTGCCTAAAGCGCCCATCATTGGTCCGCCTATTATAAAAGCAGGGTCGGGTGTTGTGATATTACCTGCAAGTTTTACAATTTCGCCAACGGTGACACCGATAGGCACTCGCACCGTAACGGGATTCTCGACCTCGCCCGCTATAGTAACATACTTGCGTGTTACGGGTCTGCCATGCAAAGCGCGGTAGAGATTATAAACCGTTTCAACATTAAGCACCATAACACCAACCGACAGCGGTATATCGCCCGGAGGAACTATTCTGCCTGTAACCTCGTACGTAAGTATAACCTCATCACCTGCGGGGTAAACATCATCAAGTCGACATATTTCTATATTTGGAAAAAACTCTATAAAGGGTGTTATTGCCTGAGCAGTCTCGGTATAAGACTTTTTTATTGCAACACAAATCCTTTTAGCGTTTACTGTTTTCGAGATTAATTGCAGGGCTTCAAAAATTTCGTGAGGATGAGTTTCAAGCACCTGTCGATGCAGTTTGAGCAATGGCTCACACTCAGCACAATTAAGGATTACGATATCTGCTTTTTCACTGAGCTTTGCATAGGTCGGAAAACCCGCTCCGCCTGCACCAACTATACCGTTTTCCTTCAAGATGCCCTGAAGTTCAGTAAGATTCATTTATTATAACTCCGGTAAACCGATTCCGTTATCAACAATACCAACTATAGCGGCATCAACGGGAGCAGTCTGCATATCGCAACCAATTCTTGCGGCAGAGCCTGTAGCAACGAGTACAACCTCGCCAATACCTGCGCCTACGTTATCAATCGCTACGATTTTAGATTTGGGGTCTCCAAGTTTTTGGAGAGGCTCGATGACCATAAATTTAGAGCCAACCAATTTTTCATTTTTGCGGGTAGAAACAATAGTTCCTACTACTTTTCCAACTAACATTTATTCTTACAATCCCTTCTGATCGATTTTGTTAATTAAATTCAAAAGCGGATGCTCGGGGAGGAGAGTTCTCCTCCCCGAAAGAAAAATATTACTTCAATGAGGGAAGAATTTTTTCTACATCTGCGTGTGGTCTTGGGATTACGTGTGTTGCGATAACTTCGCCCAAAGAACCAGCCGATGAAGAACCTGCTTCTACAGCAGCTTTTACAGCGCCTACGTCACCGCGTACCATTACAGATACAAGACCCGAACCGATCTTTTCTGTACCGATAAGCTCTACGTTTGCAGCTTTCACCATTGCATCAGCAGCTTCAATTGCAGCTACAAGACCACGGGTTTCTACCATGCCTAATGCTTCAAGTGCCATTTTCGTTTCCTCCTGATTAAGATTTTAATTTATTAAATAAAATTTAATACAAAATTATTTAAGTGTGGGAAGAATTT
>CAZVWG010000073.1:0-6922 GCA_964630675.1 uncultured Ruminococcus sp. | reverse complement strand
AGTTACCACTTGAACACGAGAATTTCGAGTCAGCCCCGTTATGACCACTTCGATACGTCTCCATATAAAATTGTAAAGGCAGAGCCTTAATACCAAATTGCGAGAAAACTGCGAGATGCAAGTTTTCAAAAGTGCATACGCACGTGGCGTAAACGCCGATAAACAGCGGAGTTTCAAAGAGTAGTGCGTGACAGACCCGACTATGTTTCGAGTCAGCCCCGTTATGCCCTTTTGCGGTGCCCAAAACTTATTACGGCTTGGAGCGCCTATAAGTTTTGACCGCGGCAACTCCTTTTTGCTCGCTGTTTCTGACACCGGCAGCGCTCGCAAACGTCCCCACTTCGATAACTCTCCATATTAAATAAACAAGCCGCCGTTTTTGGCGGCTTATTTATTATATTTATTTTCGGGTTGATTGTCAAGCGTTTTAAACTTAAAGTTTATAAAGTGAAAACTCTTCTACATCATCATCAAAATAAATTTTTGAATTTTTATTTAAAGAAATCTTCGTACGTTGTTTTTCACTCTTGCCGCTAACAACAGCCAGTACATATATCGGCTCTCTATCATCCACTATAACCGTGATATTCTTTTGCTCAAGTTCCTTACCTTTTAGGTTATATACAAGCTCTATACAGTAAATACCATCATTTTCTAAATCAAGAGGAACAATCTTTTTATAATTTGACGAATAGTACGAATTTGCATTTTCGGCTACTTCAAAAGGTTGCTCCTTTATTGATTTGTGATAAAGTAATTCATCCGCTTCATCAAGCTCATAAAGGTTTTGCTTTCGTCCCGATTTAAAGACATATGTATTCATCGCAAAGGCAACAAGATTCTTTGCGCATCTTTGCAATTCACCAATGGTTAAATAACCACTTTCAAGGCTCTCTTGTTGGTCATCCTCACAAAGCAATACGTTACGCTTAATCTTATATACATCATTTTGAGCCTTTATCATTGTAGCAAGATTGGTGTTTTTATCGGTGCCATTATTTGGGTCATCCATAGTTGTACACCAATCGGTCATAACAAAGCCGTCATAACCCCAATCATCACGCAAAATCGTAGTAGTAAGGTCATAACTGCCCGATGTGTGTATGCCGTTTACGCGGTTGTACGAAGTCATTATTGACTGAACAAAGCCACCCTTTACCGCAATTTCAAAAGGTTTAAGATATATCTCACGCAAGGCGCGTTCGCTTAACACCTCGTTATCGTCTTTGCGGTTAATTTCCTGCGAATTCACAGCAAAATGCTTGATAGTTGCATAAACGCCGTTTTTGGTTAAATAACTCGATATCTTATCGGCATAAATACCTGTAAGATATGGGTCTTCCGAAAAATATTCAAAGTTTCTGCCGCAAAGACCGCTACGGTGAATATTCATACCGGGTCCTAATAAAACATCAACGTCATATTGTTTCATCTCGTCGGTTAAGCAATTATAGATACCTTCAAAAAGCTCCGGTGCCCAAGCCGCCGCCAAAAGCGCACCCACAGGGATACAAGTAGCCTGTACGCCACTTTCAATACGTATGCCACTTGGTCCATCACAAGTGGTAACAGCCGGCACACCCTTATCGTTCCATGCTTTTGTAACGCCTGCAAAACAACTTGCCGTACCCGGATATGTAGCCTTTGGACTTGACATACCCTCACCGCGAACAATTTCGGTAAGCGCTTTTGTGTCAAACTGCGCTATAAACTCGTCGAGGGTATTTTTGCCCGATGCTACATCCTGTAGCATTATGCCCTTATCGCCTGTTATTTCAAGTGCTTCGGGTAAATTCTGATTAATTCTTTCTGCTAAATCATATTGCTTAAGCGTTGCTTTTTCAAAGCCAATTTTACCGTTTTGATTTATCATACGGTCAAATTCTTCTACAGGGGCTAAAGCCTGAACACATTGTTTTACAAGTCGGGTTTCGTCTAAAGTAAAGGCAAAACACTGCTTTGCATCACGGACGTTTTGTCCGACATATATGTTGTATTCTCCGCTTTCGAGCACCCAAGCAAATGTATAGCCTGTTTTTCCACAGTCATCATAACACGCCATATCACAAACGTTTATAGCAAGGTTTATTTCTTGCGACTCACCCGGTGCTAATGTATCTGTCTTTTTAAACGCAATAAGCTCGCGCGCAGGCTTGCCGAGCGCTCCTTGCGGCGCACCGAAATACACTTGAACAACATCTTTACCGCTATAGTTACCAGTATTTTTTACTTTGACAGAAATCGTGATTATATCCCCGTCTTTTTTTATGTCTGTAACCTTTTGCGTAAAAGTAGTATAGTTAAGACCAAAACCAAACGGATATAATACTTTATCACGCGCAAAGGTTTCAAAATAACGGTAGCCAACAAAAATATCCTCTTTATGTATGTTTTTAATTGGGTCGCCAAAGCAATCGTCACAAGGGTAGTCTTCGGGTGACACGGCAATAGTATCGGTAAGTCTGCCGCTTGGCGCTATATCACCCATAAGCGCGTCCACCGTACCGGCGCCGCCCTCTTGTCCGCCTTGCCAGATGTATGCAACTGTACCGATACCATACTTTTTAACCCAGCTCATATCCATAATATTACCGCTGTTTAAAAGCACAATAACATTTTTAAAATGCTGTGACAAAAGCTGTATAGTTTTATCCTCATCATCTGAAAGATACCAGTTACCTGCCACCTTTTCGTAGTCAAAGCTCTCGCCTACATTACGGCAGATTATATAAATCGCTTTATCACTTTTGTCTGCCGCATTGCGCACCAATTCTTCGCTTGGTACTGCTTCATTTTGGCAAAAACAAGGTTTCCAACCGTCGCCTGTATCAAAAGGATTTACCTCTATAAAGTCGCGATAAAACTGTGTAACAGTATTATCAAGTGTTACGCGACCTTTGATTTCATCATAAATATTTGTAACATACGGGCAGTTAACGCGACCGCCCGAGCCGCTGCCGCTTTTTAGATATTCAAACTGACCGCGACCAAAAAGGGCTATATTTTCGCCCTCTTTAAGCGGTAACGCACCGTTGTTTTCAAGCAAAACTATACCTTCGGGTATCGCCCTGCGGCAATATGATGCAAATTCCTTTGTTGTAATAAGTTTTTTGTCTGACATAAATATCAACCTCTTTACTTTACTGCCCCACAAACGCGCTCATTGCATTTACAAGAGCAGGACTGCGGGTTGCTGATACATTGTTTATAAACATAACATCCTGTATACCGCGCTCGTCAACGAATTGACGAAGTGTGCCAGGAAACACTTGATTTATATAACGGTAGTCAACAACATAAACATTTTGATAATTTTGCGTAAGATATGCCACCATTGCGTTGCCGAATGACTCTTTTATAACAAGGCAGGATGAACCGTCGGTAATTGTTGGATTGGTCATTATTCCGTATGGGTGGTCACCGCAAACAAAAGATAAATATTTATTTGCCGCACTGAGTTTGTTTCCGTCAGAAACAATGTTGTAATCTATTTCACCCGATTTGGTAAAGGTGTGAATATATTGCAGTTGGGTAGGCGCATAAGCCATAACATAATCAGGCGTATTGCCAAGGCTTGCTTTTTGACCCGATTCAGCATAAAAAGAGCCCAAAAAGCCTTCAAATTTATATTCGGTAAATGCGCTGAGCTCGGCAGGCACCGCACCCTTTGCGGTCATCAGATCACGGTAGGCATAATACGCGCCCAAAGATGTCCAGTGATGGTCTGTTCTGAAATAAATATACTCGTCCCTGTGAGCCATAAGCGTGCTGTAAACATCTATTTTGCTGACATTTGGCGAAATGAGAGAATACATATAATCGATGGCTTTTTTCTGGTCGGAAGAATTTGTACTGCCGCTATAGCTTTCAGGCAAGGTTATTGCCATACTTGTAGGAATAATCATATCATAAACCTTTGATTTTCCATCAAGTATTGCTGCCGCTCGGTTTACGGTTGCGGCATAATTATCGGCAGTAGCCTGATTGAAGTTATAATATTCGTAAGCGGCGTTATCAACAATAAGCATCGCACCAAGCTGTTCAACCGCGGGGAGTTGTGGCTCAGGCTCAGGCTCAGGTTCCGGCTCAGGCACAGGTTCGGGTTCGGGGGTTACTACAACCTCAACCTCAGACTCGATTTCAGCAGTATCTACTGACGATACTTGTTCAGAAGATGTTATATCGGGTATTTCATCACCCTGCTCTACATTGCCATATACCTGAACGGTATTTATGCCGAACATATTTGTTATTTTAGTGTTGAGTGACACGAAACCGTCGCGAAGAGGAAATGTATCGGAAAACCAGAGACCGATTTCGTCAAAATAATCACCCGAAGCAAGCGCAGAAAAAGAAAACTTTGGAAATTTTGTAAGTTCTCTTTTTTCCACCTCGGAATAGCTTTCGCGAAACATAGGAAGAACAGCCAATATTGCAGCCGCTATCCACAGTGTCAAGACTATACGCACCATATTAATATCGATAATGTGCTGTACTCTAAAGCATTTGAGCATTTTCATATTATCGTCAATATTGCGTTCTTCTTCACTCTGGTCAATAACGGTAATCTCTTTTAAAGCCATATAAATATTCCTCCTTTCGCGTAATTGAAAAACATTTTAGAATTGGAAATATAAAAACGGATTGTAACTATCCCCTACCAAAGCGGCGGTTGAAAGCAGTAAGAGTATCAGCGGTATTGCTATTCTGCCTATGGTATAAAATGTTGACACAATCTTTTTATCCATATATGTATATCGTACAAGGCTGCCGATTTTTCGTACTATGGGCGTCGAAACCATAACGCAAAACGCAAGCACAAAAACATTTGAACTAACAATTGTATTCGTTTCAAAGTTGGTAAACACATTACCATTAAGACCAAACATTCCTCGAAGCACGGTCAGTATATCGGCAATATTTTCAAAACGGAAAAGTATCCAACCAAAATACACAATAGCAATCAGATATATATGCGACACAATTCGATCTTTTGAAAGCACGCGTGACAAAAACAGTTTTTCTATAAAAATGAACACAAAGAAATACAGTCCCCACAGCACAAAATTCCAACTGGCTCCATGCCAAAGACCTGTTAAAAACCACACGACAAACAGATTTAAGTATGTACGCAATCTACCCTTGCGATTACCGCCTAACGGTATATAAACATAATCACGGAAAAAACTGCCGAGCGATATATGCCATCTGCGCCAAAATTCTGTAACCGAGCGTGATATGTATGGATAATCGAAGTTTTCACGGTAATGAATACCAATCATTCTGCCCATACCGATAGCCATATCCGAATAGGCAGAAAAATCAAGATAAATTTGCAAGCTGTAAGCCAAAACACCAATCCAAAGTGCTAAAATGCTACTGTTTTTAAGCGTGTCGCCGCTTGTGAGCAAAGCGTCTGCAATGCTGCCCATAGCGTTTGCCAGTATAGCCTTTTTAGCAAGACCAAAACAAAACCGCCATATACCGTCAGCAACATCCTGTTGTGTTGCACGGCGGTCGAGCAATTCCGCGCAAATATCTTTATATCTTACAATAGGTCCTGCTATACATTGATGGAAAAGGCTAACATATAATAGCAACGTTGCAAAATTCTTTTGCGCAGGCACATCACCACGATATACATCTACAACGTAAGATACCAGTTGAAAAGTGTAAAATGAAATACCTATTGGCAAAATCATATCAAGCGAACCAAGGTCACGTCCTACAACAAGACCTATGTTTTCAAGTATGAATGAGCCATACTTAAAAAAGCCAAGCAAGCCGAGATTTATAATTGCCATCAAAGACAAACCAAGCTTTGCTTTGACGCTGTGAGGTTTTTGTTTTTCAATATAAAGCGATATAAGCCAGTCGCATGCCGTCATAAAAATTAACAACAGCACATAAACAGGTTCGCCCCATGCGTAAAAAATCAGCGAGAATATAAGCATTACAATATTTCGCGCCTTGATATTCTTTGCAAAATAGTAAATTACAAGGTTAAGCGGCAAAAACAAATACAGAAAAAACAGACTTGAAAAAACCAATATTCTCACCCCCCTTAAAATTAATTTTGAATGCGGAATTCGGAATGCGGAATTATTAATCCAATATTTTCTGCGTTTTTGTTATTGAAGTCAGCAACTTTATAATTTCTTCACAGTCGGCATAAATGCTGTCAAACGAACTGTCATCGATATATTCGCTTTCTTTTAACAGTTCAAGCCAATATGCTGTTTCATCGGCTTCTTTTAATGCGATGTTTAATTTTGAATAAAAATCAGGCTTACTCTGACCTCGTTGTGCTTCGCGCACGTTTGCACCTATGCTTGTGCCGCTACGAAGCACCTGCTTGGATAAAACGTATTCGTTTTTTTCAGAACATAAATACTTGTAAAGCCTTATAATCCTCAAAGCAAATTCTTTACTCTTTTTAGTAATCGCGTTTTCTTTCATAGGTAAAATTCAACTTCCAAATTAAACGCGGGATTTTTATGTTAATTTCAATTCCTAATTCCGAATTTTCTAAATTCTCAATCCTTTTAATTTTACTATCTATATATATGTTTTGTCAACACGAAAAAGCAGAAAAATTAAACAAAAAAATTTACAGCGCCTGCTATTTGTTTTAGCAAGCGCTGTCGCATTATTTAATTCCTAATTCCTAATTCCTAATTCCTAATTCCGCATTATTTAATTCCGCATTATTTAATTCCGCATTCCGAATTCCGAATTCCGCATTATTTAAGCACTACGTCCCAACCGTTAAGGTACTGCATCAAAAGACCGTAGTCCTTGTTGTTAACGTTTCCGTCATCGTTAACATCGGCAGCATCAAGTGAGATTTTAACCTCCCAATCGTTGAGAAACTGCATAAGAAGCCCGAGGTCTTTGTTGTTGATACTTGTGTCATCGTTGA
>CAZVWG010000072.1:0-7008 GCA_964630675.1 uncultured Ruminococcus sp. | reverse complement strand
CATAATATATTTTTCCTTTCTGTATTTTAAAAAACACATAAACAACAGTTTGAAAAAAATTCGTTTGCAAAGCGGATTTAAAGCAAGTGTGCCGTATAATTTATACCGCCCCTTGCAAAAACGCGCTGCGGGCAAATTTATTCAAACTAACGATTAACCAAAGAGGGCGATTAATACGCCTGCGGCTATTGCTGAACCAATTACACCAGCAACATTGGGTCCCATAGCGTGCATAAGAAGGAAGTTTGAGGGGTTCTCTTTCTGACCAACCGACTGTGATACACGAGCCGCCATAGGAACTGCAGATACACCCGCCGAACCGATAAGGGGGTTGATCTTGTTTTTGGTGAAAAGGTTCATAAACTTTGCAAGCAATACGCCGCCTGCGGTACCAATACCGAAAGCAACAATACCCATCGCCAAAATCTTTAATGTGTTTGCATTAAGGAACGCATCGGCAGTAGCAGTAGCGCCAACCGAGATACCGAGGAATATTGTTACAATATTCATAAGCTCGTTCTGAGCCGTTTTGCAAAGACGCTCTGCAACGCCCGATTCTTTCCAGAGGTTACCAAGCATTAAGCAGCCTACAAGGTTTGCCGCATCGGGAACCAAAAGCGCTACAAATATAGTAACAGCAATCGGGAATACTATCTTTTCGGTCTTGGTTGCTTGACGAAGCGGCTTCATTACTATCTGACGCTCTTTCTTTGTGGTAAGAGCCTTCATAATAGGTGGCTGAATTACGGGAACCAATGCCATATATGAATATGCCGCAACTGCGATAGGACCTAAAAGATTAGGATAAAGCGTAGATGTAGTGTAAATTGCAGTAGGACCGTCTGCGCCACCGATAATACCGATAGATGCTGCCGCTTCCTGTGGGAAGCCCAGATAGAAGCAACCGATAAAGGTTACAAATATACCAAGCTGAGCAGCCGCGCCCAAAAGCAAGCTCTTGGGGTTAGAGATAAGCGGACCAAAGTCGGTCATAGCACCGATGCCTATAAAGATAAGGCATGGATAGATACAGGTTTTAACACCAATGTAAAGGTAGTCCAAGAGATTACCGTTTGACATAATATATCCGTAACTATGATAATACGGTGAAGCCTCATCCATAAAGGCTGACCATAAATCACCGTTATAAAGGTTTGCGCCGGGAAGGTTGGTAAGTAACATACCAAACGCGATACCTATAAGCAACAGCGGTTCAAACTGTTTCTTTATAGCGAGCCAAAGCAAAAAGCAAGATAGGCATATCATTGCAAGATATTTCCAACCGCCGTCGGTAAAGTTTGCAAACATCTGGTAAAAACCCGTCGTTTGCAAAAAATCTAATAATTTATTTAAAAAATCCATTATGTTTACTCCTTAAAAGGAACTATTTTTCTTATGCAATTGTGCAAAGAACAGCGCCTGTTTCTACCGCAGAGCCCTTTGTAACAACAACGCTTACTGTGCCGTCGCAGGGAGCCATAATTTCGTTTTCCATCTTCATTGCTTCAAGAATGATAAGAACATCGCCTTTTTTAACCTGCGCGCCGTTTGCAACCTTGATATCAAGAATGTTGCCCGGCATCGGAGCGGTAACGCTCTCGCCGCCTGCGTGCGCTGCTGCTACGGGAGCGGGTGCCGCTGCAGGTGCGGGTGCTGCTGCAGGTGCAGACTTAACGTCTGCTGCGTCGATAGCTTCAAGTGTGATTTCATAAGCGGTGCCGTTTACGGTTACTTTATACTGTTTCATTTTATATTACCTCTTTTTTTAATATTGTTTAATCAAAGTTTTTTAAACGAAATTACGCGGATTGCAGAAACGTCTTTACCCATTTCCTCTGCACAAGCGGCTGTAACCGCTGCGATAATTTCCTGACGGTTTTCGATAACCGTGTTTTGTACTGCGGGCGTTGCTGCTGTTGAAGCGGCAGTCTTTTCTTCGGTTTTTTGATTTCCGGCAAATAAAGCTCCCACAATTTTACAAAGAATGATTATGCAGATAAGGCCTACAAAAACCGTGCCCAGACCCATTGCAATAACCATCCAGTTAGGGATTTTTTCCGGCTGAAGTTCAATAACCGAAAGAAGATTTGTTGCTATTTCCATTCTTTTTGCACCTCCCGAAAATGCAATAAAAATTGTTAATTAAATTGAGAAAATCCGATTCTCTCCCAATTGTACTTATTATATTACAATTTGCCAAGAAAAACAATACATAATTTGACATTTTTAAAAATATTTTTTTTATATGTTTTCCGCTTGAAAACAATGACTGATTATGCTATCATACACTTGAAAATATTTCCTTTTCAGGAGGCAAAAAAATATGGCAAATATTATTCCGCGTCCGTCATTTTCAAAAGACACCGACCAAAAAATCTGGTTTTCTAAAAAAACCGTAATTTCAGGTGAGTTTGCAGAGGTAACCGACCTTTTTAAAGAGCTAATCCCCGAAGCAAAAGAGGCTGAAGAAAACCATCTTACTTTTATTGTTGATAACGACATCACAGAAGAAGGCTACAAAATTCTTTATGAAAACGGCGATATCAATGTTTTTTGTTCGGCTCGCGCAGGCGCGCTTTACGCATTTATGACGCTCGTACAACTGGCTGCGGGAAATGACTGCTTTAACGCGGTTGTTGTAGACGACGCGCCAAAATATGCTTGGCGCGGCTTTATGCTTGACTGCAGCCGTCACTTCTGGACTATGGATAAAATCAAGCAGATACTTGACTATATGGCAAGCATCAAGATGAACGTTTTCCATTGGCATCTTGCTGACGACCAAGGCTGGAGAATAGAAATTAAAAAATATCCTCTTCTTACCGAAAAAGGCGCAATCCGCAAGGGCACACCGTACTCTGTAATTCATATGCGCGACAAAGACTCAACATATAACGAGGGTGAATATGGCAGAGGTCTTTTCTACACACAGGAAGACGCAAAAGAAATCGTGGCATACGCTGCAGCGCGCAACATAATGGTCGTGCCCGAAATTGACGTGCCGGGTCACGCTACTGCCGCTATAGCCTGCTATCCGAAAATTTCTTGCGATAATAGAATTATTGACGTTGAACCACATTTTGGTATATTTAAAAACAACCTTTGCTGTGCAAGACCTGAATCATACGAATTTATAAAAACCGTTATCGATGAGCTTTGCGAGATTTTCCCCGCGCCCTATTTCCACATAGGCGGCGACGAGGTTGAGTCAGAGCAGTGGGATAACTGCGAGGCTTGTCAGGAACTTATGAAAAAAGAAGGTTTGCACGATCACGTAGAACTGCACGGATATTTTAACAATATTCTTGTGGCGCATCTTAAAGAAAAGGGCAAACAAACAATAGGCTGGAATGAAATTATCAGCGATAAGATGGATAAAACCGCAATCCCACAGGTTTGGACCACACGTGGCGCCGAAAAGGCGGTTGAGTGGTCACAAAACAAAGGCAAAGTTCTGCTTACTCAGTACAATTATATGTATTCCGATATGGCGTTTTCACTTATACCGCTTTCAAAAACATATAACTACAGCCCTTATTTTGAAGGCTTTGAGGACGAGAACATTTTAGGTATCGAGATGCCACAGTGGACTGAATATATACCCCACGATAAAAAGTTTGATTTTCAAACCTATGTGCGTTTGCTTGCTGTCAGCGAAGTAGGCTGGACCGACGTGAGAAACAAGCACTACGAGGATTTTGAAACCCGTGTTGAAGCGATGCGTCCTTATTTTAAGAGCATTGGTATTAATCTTGCGCCAAAACGTATTTATTGCGGCAATACCTTTATGGGCGCCGACAATATGACCGAGGACGAACGCAAGGCAAAGGGTCGATTCCTCTGGTCAAGAAATCCGTATTACGAGCTTGAACTTTTAGATTATTAATGCAACAAAAAAAGATATGAGAGAAAGCAAAAATCTCTCATATCTTTTTTGTTACATATTTTGTATCTTTTCAAGCGCTTTGGTTTTAAATAGCAATACCGCGCCTATTACAGTAAGCACAAGCTCCGGCAACATATACGCACCGTTATAGCAAAGTGAGTATATGTAAGGATTGTTAAACACATCAAGTGTACCCCACAATATAACGCCCGACACAAAGTGACATAAAAATCTACCAATCATCGCTACCGAGATTGAAAAACAAATTCCCCAAACACCGTTTTTGCGCCAGATTCCCGAAAATGCCATACATCCATACGCTACTATATAATCAAGCAGCATACACGCTATAAGCTGACCAAGTGACAATCCCCAGCCAAACACTCCGCCTAAAAAGGTTTGAATAAGACCATACGCAAGGCACGGAATTATGGCATAGCCAGTGCCATACATTATACCGATAAGGCACACCGGCAGCATTGAAAGAGGCGTTAGTTTGCCGCCTAAGGGCATTTGTACCAGCGGTATCATACTAAGCACCGTTGAAAGCGCAATAAAGATTGCTGATACAGTAAGTTTTTTAAAGTTTTTGTTCATAATAATTTTTCCTTTCCATTTCTGACGAAAATAAAAAGCAAAAACCGCATTACCAAACGGTAATGCGGCATAGGTGTTTTTTATTCTCCTACGGCGGCATTATCCGCATCAGGTTATAGGTCGGAACCATAGCGCACAGCGCGGGTCCCCTCTCAGCCGAAGTTTCATTCAGCTCCCTGTTTTATTTAATATTATTTTGTAACGTTACGAATATGTTATACAATAAAAAGCTTATTTTGTCAAGTCCTTAAAAAGATTGTATTCGTAATCAACGTCAAAGTACCATTTTTTGCGGAAACCAACCTCTTTACGCTCAAAGAAAGTCATATTTTCGGCGCCTTCAAATGAGTAACCGCTGTAAATCTTTCTTGGAGGAATAATCAGTCCTTGACTTGTGAAATATTCGCGCATATTTTCAAGACGATATTCAAAATCATCATAGTTTTTGAGTATCGGTTTTGTCCACCCGCTCTCTGCCACAGCGAGCAGTCGCGAATGAATCTGAAATCCAAATTTTTGCTCATCCTTTACATACTCGGTCCAAAGCGGAATTTCATAACCTAACACACCGTCCATACGCTCGATACCTAAATATTCACAGTTAAAATTATATGTATTTGAAAGAGAAAGTCGTGAATACGGATAATCGCCGTAAAGATAAATTTGTGAAGATATTATAACATCGCCACCAACATTATTTACCCAATCGAGCGCTTCATCAAGCTTGCGATCACCTGTCCAGAACTGTCCGATTGCGGTTTTATCAAGGGTGGGATTCAGCATATCGTTCCAACCGATTGCCCTTTTGCCGCGAGCTTTAAGATGCGCGATAAGAATATTGTTAAAATATCCGTGAAGCTCTACATAGTCTTTCAGGTTGTGCTCTTTCATAAGCGCCTGACAGTCTGGGCAATTTTCCCAAGCGGTAGGCACCACCTCGTCGCCGCCAATATGAAAATAAGGAGTCGGGAAAAGCTCGCACAGCTCGTCTAATATGTCAAATAAAACTTCGTAAACACGAGGTTTTGCGCAACAAAGAATGTTATCAAGTATGCCAAAACGGGACTCTACCTCGCGCTCTTTTCCGTCACAAGAAAGCTCGGGCATACATGCAAGTATTGCCGACGCGTGACCAGGTACGTCAATTTCGGGAATTACAGTTATATTGCGTGCCGCAGCGTAGGCAACTATGTCGCGAACATCCTCTTGCGTATAAAAAAGTCCCTCGCCATAAGGAGCATCATCATACTTTTTTATAGGATCGATTGTCTGTTTTGGACAGCTTGAAGACCCCTTACGACCTGTGCCCTTTTCGGTAAGAATAGGGTACTTTTTAATTTCTACTCGCCATCCCTGGTCATCGCAAAGATGCCAGTGAAAAACGTTCATTTTAAGACTTGTAAGTATATCAAGCGTTTTCTTTATATGTTCAACCGACCAGAATTGACGCGCACAGTCAAGCATAAAGCTACGCCAACAAAATTCGGGTTTATCGGCAACCTCAACAGCATCAAAACTGTCTTTTCCTGCCGAAAGCTGTACGAGTGTCATAAAACCGTAAAGCGCACCGCCCTTATCACTGCTGCGAATTTCAATATTTCCGTTCTTGTACTTAATCTCATAACCATCTGCAGCAATGTCTTTATCCAAAACAAAGTTAAGCGTATTGCTATCTGCATCTTGAGATACGGGTATCAAATTCTCAAATAATTTAATTGTTTCTAAAAACTCGCCGCAAAGCTCTGTTTTTGTAGAAAAATATATTTTTTCACCAAGTTTCTTAGCTTTAAACGGTTTTGGGATAAGATTTATCATTACAAACCCTCCAAGAATTTTTCTTGCTTTAATAATAACCCAAACGATCAATGATTGCAACAAATAATTCAAAACATTCGTAATTTCCTGTTTTTAATCCAAAAAAACCGCACCCATCATAAAATATGATGGGTGCGGGTTCTTTTAAATTGATTTATTAATTATTCGGCAGCAGGTGTTCCTAATGTTACATCCCATTCATTGAGATATTGCATAAGCAAACCATAGTCCTTATTGTTAACCTTATCGTCAACATTTACGTCTGCAGCTACTTTAACAATTGTTACTTCCCAATCATTAAGGTACTGCATAAGCAAACCAAGGTCCTTATTGTTTACTTTGCCGTCACCATCTACGTCGCCGTATGTGAAGAGCTCTCTTTCGTATCCGCAACCCTCTTCGTCACAGGTTGTATCAAAATCATCGCTGTATACGTGTGCGTTTTCATCTATATCAAGCACTGTATCTTCTCTTGAAATTTCATCGCCACATACTGTGCAGTAAACTACAGTTTCGCAAGAACCTGCTTTTTGACATGTAGCTTCCTTAATCTTTTCCTGAACAGCATCACCGGGTGTATGACCTGGTGCACCTGCGGGGTCTTCCATTTCTTCAGCGTCTGTCATTCCGCAGATTGTGCACTTTAATACACCTTTATCTGCAGTTGTACAGTCGCCCTCTACGGTTACTACAAATTCGAGCGCGCCCAT